>NZ_JBWZNF010000004.1:0-530033 GCF_056945715.1 Rhodococcus sp. MurmanLake-1
CGGCGGCATCGGCGCAGCCGCACTCTGCGGCGGCGGCGGACAAGGCGACGCACTCATCATCCGCGTCCCCAAGGCGTGAGTGTCTAAATACACCTGAACGAGCGCTCTCGCTCTGCGACGCCCCGTGGTTTTGCTCACACAACTACGGGGCGTCGTAGTTGTTCGGGCACAATGGCCTCATGGCGAACATCTTTGACGTATCCACTCCCGCGAAACGCTTCCGTCTGGTGGCGTGGTGGGAAGCTGTGACCTGGGCGGCCTTGCTGGTTGCCATGTTCTTCAAGTGGGTCCTCGGACACGAAGAAGCGATTCGCATCCCCGGAATGGTTCACGGCACCGCCGGCTTCCTGGTGTTCATCGTTGTTGCTCTGCTGACTGCGTGGTCGCTCAAGTGGGACATCAAGACCACGATCCTTGCGCTGATCTCGAGCGTTCCCCCGTTCGGCACCGTCATATTCG
Source organism: Rhodococcus sp. MurmanLake-1 (assembly GCF_056945715.1). Taxonomy (NCBI): domain Bacteria; kingdom Bacillati; phylum Actinomycetota; class Actinomycetes; order Mycobacteriales; family Nocardiaceae; genus Rhodococcus; species Rhodococcus sp. MurmanLake-1. The sequence continues at coordinate 460 of NZ_JBWZNF010000004.1, forward strand.
AACGCTGGGCAGTGCGAAACGGCAAGCTCGGTGAGCTGTCCACGGAGTTCGAGGCGTCCAAGGGCAACGCGGCGCTCGTCTGAGTGCTGCATCCCTCTACGTAGCTTCGCGCAACTCGTGACAAACTGGGAGTCGTGACTCGACCAGGTTCCAGGCCCCCCGCGCGTTCGTCCGCAGTTGCTGCCGCCATGAGCGGCGCAGTCGACTTGTCCGCCTTCAAAGAGCGGGCCACGGCCCCACCACCGCCGCGTAACACCAGCGGCGACGGGGCCGTTTCTGCTGTCTCCGGGGCAGTGATCGAGGTGACCGAGGAGAACTTCGAAAGCGAAGTCCTGCTGAAGTCGAGCCAGGTGCCGGTCATCGTCAACATCGGTGGCCGCGCATACGAGCCCTCGGTCGTGTTCACCGAAGTTCTCGAATCATTGGCGGCGCGCGCCGGCGGCAAGTGGATTCTTGCCAACGTCGACGTCGACGTGAGTCCTCGCATCGCGCAGGCATTCGGTGTCCAGTCGGTGCCGACGGTTGTTGCCGTCGCGGCTGGTCAGCCGTTGGCCGATTTTCAGGGCGCTCAGCCAGAGGCGCAGCTCAGCCAGTGGTTCGACGCAGTGCTCCAAGCTGTCGAGGGCAAGTTGAGTGGGCCGGTGTCCGACGGGGACGAACCGGTGGAGGAGGTCGAGGATCCTCGCTTCGTGGCCGCTGAAACCGCGCTGGACGAGGGCGATCTCGACGCCGCCATCGCTGCTTACCAGGTGATTCTCGACGCCGAACCCAACAACGCGGAGGCCAAGAGCGCTGTTCGCCAGGTGAAGTTCATGGCTCGGGTTCAGGGCGTCGATCCCGAGTCGATTGCGGCCGCGGATGCTGATCCGTCCAATCTCGAACTGCAGTTCGCTGCAGCCGACCTGGAAATGTTCGCCCAGCAACCCGAGGCTGCGTTCGCTCGCTTGATCTCGGTGGTATCTCGAACTGCCGGCGACGACAAGGCCGCAGCGCGGACGCGCCTGCTCGAGCTGTTCGAACTGTTCGACCCGGCAGAACCGATCGTCATCGCGGCCCGGCGTAAGTTGGCTTCCGCTCTCTACTGACGTGTGGACCGGCAGCCGCTACTCCGTGTAGCGGCTGTCGCACACTTCCCGGCCACCCAGTACACCGGTCCGGAACGCGTCTACGCGTGCAAACCCGCTCGGCACCGTCTCACCGTTGACGTCACTGGCGGCGAGGCCGTCGGTCAGCAGCCCCGATACGGCTTCGTCGAGGTCGCCGGGGGAGAGTGTGACTTGAGCTCCGGACGCCGCAGCGTTGGTGGGACTGAGCGCTGCGGTGATGACGCCGGACAGGCAGGCGGCGCGCAAGGCAGTCTGCGGAGTGTCGAGCGATTGGCCGTTCTCCTTCTGCATCGCGAGGGTGTACCTCGACGCGAGCAGGACGTAGGCGTTGTAGTCACCGGTGATGTTGGTCTGGATCAACTCACGTCGACCGACGCGACCCGGCGTGCCGCGCTCGGCCAGGTCGTCGACGCTGATTCCGATGGTGTTCGTCGACGGGCAGTACGAGACGGGCTCGGTCGCAACGGCGTCGCTGCACCCGGTGTCTGCGCCGGTGAACACGACCTTCGGCGGCTCGGGTAGATCGAAGATCGCTTGGAATGTCTTCACGAACTCGTCGAGCGTTGCCTCGGTGACAGGCAGTTCTCCGGAGTCGTTGCCTTCGGCGAACTGTTGCGGGAGGTCTGCGCGTCGTGACTCGATTTCGTCGGCGTCCATCTTCGCGCAGGCGCCGGCGCCGTCGGTGAAGCCGATCTGAGTGGCGGTGACGCGCTCGAACGCCGAACCATGGTGGCTCTCAGGATCATTAGGGTCTTCGTCGCGGATGGCGACCGCCGAGGCCAACACCTTGTTGAGGCCGTCGGAGGTGTTCATCGTGAAGTGTGCGGCCTTGTCCTCGGCGACGTGCCGCAAGAAGGCGCCACCGAAACAGTCGGCTTGCTGTTCTCGCACCAGGGCCGCATCTCGTTTGCCGCCGACGATCCCGGCTTTGCGTTGTACGGCGTGGCCGTACTCGTGCGCGAAAATGAAGGCGACGGCCACTTCGCCGAACTTCTCTCGTACCTCGGGCAGTAGCAGTTCGCGATCCCAACCGATGGTGTGATCGATGCTGCAGTACCCGGCGTTGATGAGTTCTTCGGTGGTCTCTTCGCAGAAGTCCGGGCCGTTCGATTCGGTGGGGTCCCACGAGATCAGCTCGTCAACCGGCTCGAAGGGCTTGTCGAACAGAGCCGGGTACTCGGCGGCCCAGTAAGTTTCGATGTCGGTGATGGCGTTGGCCGCCAGGGCGTCGATGTCCCCGCCGTCGGTACCGGTGATTGCTCGGTCCGCATTGGGGGCTCCCGGGCGCAATCCGCTGGGGCCTGCTGTTGCGTCGAGTCCGGCGACGCGGAACGGATCGTGATAGATCGAGACGGCGTGCCCGTTCGTTCCGCTGGCACAACCGGCGAGCAGTGCGGCCACTGCGAACAGTGACGACGTGACAATGACTACTCGCCGGCCGACCATCAACGCTCCAGACTTATCCAAATCGCTCCAGCAGCTGGCAGCGCCACCTGTGCGGAGGCTGGCCGACCGTGCCACGAACGCGACGTTGCCGTGACCGCTCCGAGGTTCCCGACTCCGGAGCCGCCATACACCTCGGCATCGGTGTTGAGAATTTCCACCCATCGGCCGGGCTCTGGTAGCCCGACGCGGTAGCTCGAGTGCTCACTGCCCGAAAAGTTGAACAGGCAGGCGACAATCGAACCGTCAGTACCGTAACGCAGAAAACTGAGGACGTTGTTCTCGGTGTCGTTGGCGTCGATCCAGGAGTATCCGCCGGGGGAGGTGTCGAGGGTCCACATCGCCGGATGGCGTCGGTACGCGGAGTTGAGATCTCCGACCAGTCGCTGGACGCCGCGGTGGAGAGTGCCGGTGTACTGATCGTCGAGTTGCCACCAGTCGAGGCCGCGTTCTTCGGACCATTCCGCGCTCTGACCGAACTCCTGTCCCATGAACAGCAGTTGCTTGCCCGGATGCGCCCACATGTACGCAAGCAGTGAGCGCAGGCCGGAAGCCTTGGCGAAGTCGTTGCCGGGCATCCGGGTCCACAGAGTTCCCTTGCCGTGCACCACTTCGTCATGGCTGATCGGTAGCAGGTAGTTCTCACTCCACGCGTACATCAGCGAGAAAGTGATCTCGTGATGGTGGTAAGTCCGGTGCACCGGGTCGTGACCGAGGAATCCGAGGGTGTCGTGCATCCACCCCATGTTCCATTTCATGTTGAACCCGAGGCCACCGACATTGGTCGCCCGAGTGACTCCGGGCCACGCCGTCGACTCCTCGGCGACGGTGACGACTCCTCGGTGGTTCTTGTGGACGGTGGCGTTCATCTCCTGCAGGAACGCAACAGCTTCGAGATTCTCGCGGCCACCGTGAATGTTGGGAGTCCATCCACCTTCCGGACGTGAGTAGTCCAGGTACAGCATCGATGCGACGGCGTCGACGCGCAGTCCGTCGATGTGGAACTCCTCGAGCCAGAAGAGCGCGTTGGCGACGAGGAAGTTCCGGACCTCGCGGCGACCGAAGTCGAATACGTATGTGCCCCAGTCCAACTGCTCGCCGCGACGCGGATCGGCGTGCTCGTACAACGGCGTTCCGTCGAAACGGGCAAGCGCCCATTCGTCTTTGGGGAAGTGTGCAGGCACCCAGTCGACGATGACGCCTATCCCTGCGGCGTGCAGGTGGTCGACGAACCACCGGAAGTCGTCCGGGGTGCCGAAGCGGGAGGTCGGTGCGTAGTACGAGGTGACCTGGTACCCCCACGATCCACCGAACGGATGCTCGGAGACGGGCAGCAGTTCGACGTGGGTGAATCCGGTTTCGGTGACGTATACGGCGAGTTGCTCGGCCATCTGCCGGTAGTCGAGTCCCGGACGCCACGATCCGAGGTGCACCTCGTACACGCTCATCGGGGACTGCGAAGGGTCGACACCAGCGCGGGTTTCCAGCCAGGCCGCGTCGTTCCATTCGTGCGAACTGGTGGTCACTCGCGACGCCGTCGCCGGCGGTACCTCGGTACCGAATGCCATGGGATCGGCCTTGTCGCGAACCGAGCCGTCGTGGCCGTGGACCCGGAACTTGTACAGCGAACCGACTGCGATGTCGGGCAGGAAGAGTTCCCAGACCCCGGTGGAGCCGAGGACTCGCATGGGGGCGAATTGCCCACTCCACCCGTCGAAGTCGCCGACGACGGTCACGCCGCGGGCGGCCGGAGCCCAGACGGCGAACGAGGTGCCGTCGACGGGTCCGTCCGGTGTCTCGTACGAACGCGGATGTGCGCCGAGGATGTCCCACAGTCGTTCGTGCCGACCTTCGCCGAACAGGTGAAGGTCGAGTTCACCGAGAGTCGGCAGGAATCGGTAAGGGTCGGCTGCGAGAACCGTGTGGCCACCCGGGTACGTCACGGAATAGCGATAGTCGATCAGGTCGGGGTAGGGGACCAGGGCCGCGAATATTCCGTTCGAAACATGTTCGAGAGGAAAGGTTTTGCCGCCGATGACGGCGCTGACGGACTCGGCGTTGGGACGCAACGCTCGAAGAACGGTGCCGTCGGCGTGGGGATGGGCGCCGAGAACACTGTGCGGATCGTGATGTTCACCGCGCGCCAACAGTTCCAGATCGTGATTGTCCGGCGCGATACCCGAAGGGGACTTTTCGGTTGGCATCACTTGCCTCCACCTGCGCGGTGCGCATTGCGTGCTTGGTAGGCCAGAGAGATCCGGGCCGGATACGGAACGGGTGGGAGCGATAGGATGTGCGCCACCGAACGCCAGGGCTCGAGGCGGACGAAATTGGCTTGGCCCCAATTGAACTGCTCACCGGTAACCTCGTCGAGCACGGTCATGTGGTCGTGCCATTCGCGTCCGAGCGCCGGCATGTCCAACCAGACGGTGCCCTCTTCTGCCGCGAACGGGTTGAGGTTGATCACCGTCAGGACGGCGTCACCGGTCGAGGCGTCGAACTTCGAGTAGGCGATCAACGCGTCGTTGTCGATGTGGTGAAAGTGCAGGTTCCGCAACTGCTGCAGGGCCGGGTGTGCACGCCGGATGCGATTGAGTGCGGTGATCCACGGCTCGAGAGATTCGCCTCGCGCTGCCGCTTCGGCGAAACGGCGCGGACGAAGTTCGTACTTCTCGGAGTCGAGGTATTCCTCGCTGCCGGGGCGAACGGCTTGATGTTCGTAGAGTTCGTAACCGGAGTAGACGCCCCACGTCGGCGCCAGGGTGGCGGCGAGAGCTGCTCGCAGTGCAAACATTCCGGGCCCACCGTGCTGGAGGGACTCGTGCAGGATGTCCGGTGTGTTCACGAAGAGGTTCGGTCGGGCCTCGTCGGCCTTTGCCGCCAGCTCGTTACCGAATTCGGTGAGCTCCCACTTTGCAACTCGCCAGGTGAAGTACGTGTACGACTGCGTGAACCCGCGCCTGGCAAGGCCGTACATGCGCGCCGGACGAGTGAACGCCTCGGCGAGGAACAAGACGTCGGGGTCGGTTTTCTTGACCTCCGAGATGAGTGTCTCCCAGAAGTTGGGCGGCTTGGTGTGCGGGTTGTCGACACGAAAGATCTTGACTCCGGCGTTGATCCAGTGGCGGACCACGCGCAGGATTTCCTTGTCCAGACCGCGAGGATCGGTGTCGAAGTTGATCGGGTAGATGTCCTGATACTTCTTGGGCGGGTTCTCGGCGTAGGCGATGGTGCCGTCGGGAAGAACGTTGAACCACTCCGGATGCTTCTGAGCCCATGGATGATCCGGGGCGCACTGCAGCGCGAGATCCAGTGCCACTTCGAGATCCAGCTTGCGGGCCGCAGTGACGAAGGCCTTGAAGTCCTTGAGCGTGCCGAGTTGGGGGTGAACAGCGTCGTGCCCGCCGTCGGCAGAGCCGATCGCCCACGGCGAACCGACGTCGCCGGGTTCGGGGGTGAGGGTGTTGTTGCGACCCTTGCGGTTGATCTCGCCGATGGGATGGATCGGCGGAAGGTAGACGACGTCGAAACCCATTGCGGCGATGCGGGGCAGGTCTTCGGCCGAAGTGCGGAACGTGCCGTGCTGCGGTACTCCGTTCTCGTCCCATCCACCGGTCGAACGGGGGAAGAACTCGTACCAGGAGCCGAACAGCGCACGGCTGCGATCGACGACGACGGGGTGGGACTCGCCCTTGGTGACCAGTTCGCGAAGTGGAGTAGCGCGGAGCAGTTCGGCGACGTCGGAGGCGAAGGCCGGAGCGACGCGAGCAGTCAGCGCCTGATCGCTGCGCAGCGACGCCGTGACGGCCTCGAGCCTGGACCTGTTGCCCCGCGGCACTTCGTGCGCGGCCTTTTCGAACAGGCGCGCACCGATTTCCAGGTCGTTGGCCAACTCGGCCGCCCCTTGCCCGACGGCGAGCTTTGCTTCCACGGCGTGCTTCCAGGTGGCGATGGGATCGCTCCACGCCTCGATCCGGAACGACCACATACCTTCGGCGGACGGCGTGAACACCGCGTCGACGGTGTCCGGTTCGGTCCCGGGATCCATCGGAATGCGCAGCGGCTTGGTACCGCGCGGACCACGCACGACAAGAGTGGCGGAAATGGCGTCGTGGCCTTCTCGCCACACCGTGGCGTGCACCGGGAAGACTTCACCGACCACGGCCTTTGCCGGATAGTTACCCGAGATCTCGGGTACCACGTCGTCGATACCGAGGCGTCCTGACACGGGAAGCTCCATTTCTGATGATGGATCGCGGTAAAACTTTCTTTCGCCGGGTTCAACCGTAGTGGGTGCGACGCTGGAGTGCTGATAACGACGAATTCGGGTCTGTCGGTGGTCAGGTCGGCTCGGGCGTTCGGTTCCACCGGACAGAGTGCAAAGAACTCGACTAGGGTTCGCGGGGTGAAAGCCTTGCGTCGGTTCACTGTCCGAGCCCACATTCCGGAGCGCCTCGCCGCGCTCGGCCCCCTGTCCACCAACCTTCGGTGGTCGTGGCATCCCGAGACACAGGATCTGTTCTCGCGACTCGACCCCGAACTCTGGCAAGCAGTCCAGTTCGATCCGGTCCGCATGCTCGGGGAAGTCAACCCCACCCGTCTCGACGAACTCAGCAGTGACGAGGCATTTCTCGGTGACCTCGACACTGCAGCAGCCGATCTCGATGCCTATCTGAGCACGCCGCGCTGGTATCAGTCTCAGCAGGCCAAGGGCACATCGTTGGCCGGCGGAATTGCGTACTTCTCCATGGAGTTCGGAGTCAGCGAAGTTCTGCCCAACTACTCCGGCGGATTGGGCATCCTCGCGGGCGATCACCTCAAGGCCGCGTCCGACCTCGGGCTGCCGCTCATCGGCGTCGGACTGCTCTACCGATCCGGCTACTTCCGCCAGTCGCTGACCGCCGACGGTTGGCAGGCCGAGCACTACCCGCCGCACGATCCTCAAGGGTTGCCTCTTCGTTTGCTGACGGACGCAGGTCCGGCGTCCGACGACGGATCACCGGTCGTCATTCACGTCGCGATGCCCGGTGGACGAGTGCTGCGTGCGCGAGTGTGGATCGCTCAGGTCGGACGAGTGCCGTTGCTGCTGCTCGATTCCGACATCTCCGAGAACGACGCGGATCTGCGCGGCGTCACTGACCGTCTCTACGGTGGGGACCAGGATCACCGCATCAAGCAGGAGATCCTCGCAGGTATCGGCGGCGTCCGTGCGGTGCGTGCCTACACCGCGGCGTACGGATTGCCCGATCCCGAGGTTTTCCACATGAACGAGGGGCATGCCGGATTCCTCGGCATCGAACGGATTCGGGAACTTGTGACCACCAGCGGTCTGGACTTCGATTCGGCTCTGGCCGCGGTCCGCGCCGGAACGGTCTTCACGACGCATACTCCGGTTCCCGCCGGAATCGACCGCTTCCCGGCGGATCTGGTCCGTCACTACTTCGGCGGAGCGAACGGCGAGAACGAATCGAGTTTGCTTCCCGGACTGACCGTCGACCGCATCGTCGGGATGGGGCGCGAATCCGATCCGTCGATCTTCAACATGGCGCACATGGGTCTTCGCCTGGGCCAGCGAGCCAATGGCGTCTCGAAGTTGCACGGCATCGTCAGTCGCGACATGTTCAACGGTCTCTGGCCGGGATTCGACGCCGACGAGGTGCCGATCGGATCGGTCACCAACGGTGTCCACGCTCCGACGTGGGCTGCGCCGGAGTGGATGGACGTGGCCAGGCGGATCGTGGGGCAGGAGCAACTCGAAGAAGCGCGCGGTTGGGAGCGCCTACACGAGTTGTCGGCCAACGAACTGTGGGAGACACGTAATGCGTTGCGCGGCAAGTTGGTCGACGAAGTCCGTCGTCGCGTCCGAGCGTCGTGGCTCGAACGCGGCGCGACCGAAGCTGAACTCGGCTGGACCACTGGAGTTTTCGATCCCAACGTCTTGACAGTCGGATTCGCCAGGCGCGTGCCTACGTACAAGCGGTTGACGCTGATGCTGCGTGATCCCGAGCGTCTGCGTGCGATGTTGCTCGACGAGAAGCGTCCGGTGCAGTTGGTGGTGGCCGGTAAGTCGCACCCCGCCGACGACGGCGGTAAGGCACTCATCCAGCAGGTCGTACGGTTCGCCGACGAAGCGGATGTGCGTCACCGCATCGTCTTCCTGCCCGACTACGACATGTCGATGGCCCGGTACCTCTACTGGGGCTGCGACGTGTGGCTCAACAACCCACTTCGCCCACTCGAGGCGTGCGGCACTTCCGGCATGAAGTCCGCGCTCAACGGTGGACTCAACCTCTCCATTCGCGACGGATGGTGGGACGAGATGTACGACGGCGAGAACGGGTGGGCCATTCCGACGGCCGACGGTGTTCTCGACGACGTGCGGCGTGACGATCTGGAAGCCAGCGCTCTCTACGAACTTCTCGAGCACGCGGTACTGCCGACGTTCTACGACCGTGATGCAGCCGATCTGCCGACACGCTGGGTCGAGAGGGTTCGCCACACCCTCGAGAATCTGGGCCCGAAGGTGTTGGCATCACGCATGGTTCGTGACTACGCCGTCGACTACTACGCACCTTCGGCGGAATCAGCTCGAGCGGTAGTGGCGGACGATTTTGCCGGCGCGCGTGAGGTGGCCGAGTTCCGTCGTCGCATCGAATCGCAGTGGCCGTCGGTCGCCGTCGAGCAGGTGGACGGTTCCGGCTTGCCGGACACTCCGGAGATCGGTGCGACCATCTCGTTGAGGGCCAAGGTCCGCCTCGGCGGCTTGTCGGTCTCGGATGTCCAGGTCCAGGCAGTCCTGGGACGCGTCAGCCCGGGCGAGGAACTCACCGACGTTGTGACGTTCCCGATGACACACTTCGGCGCCGAGGACGGAACCGAGATCTTCGAAGCCGAGGTCGCGCTTCCGGTCTCCGGTTCCGTGGGATACACCGTGCGGGTGCTGCCGCATCACCGGTTGTTGGTCGATGCGTCCGAACTCGGGTTGGTGACCACTCCGAGCGTCTGACGTATTGCATTCTGCCCCGGTCCGTTCGGTAGGTACCGGGGCAGAATTGTGTCCGCGTGAGAACTGGCTCAGGGACGTGAGTCACGGATGCGGGTGAGCGCCTTGCGGACGACTTCGGGGTTGGTCGTCTCCCAGAAGGGCGGCAGCGATGCGCGAAGGTAACCCGCGTATCTCGCCGTGGCCAGACGCGGATCGAGCACGGCCACCACGCCCTTGTCGTCGGTGCTGCGAAGCAGGCGACCCACGCCCTGTGCCAGGAGCAGCGCCGCGTGATTGGCCGAGACGCTGAGAAAGCCGTTACCGCCATGGGATTCGATGGCTTGTTGGCGAGCCATCAACAGTGGGTCGTCCGGGCGCGGGAACGGAATCCGGTCCAAGATGACGAGGCTCAGCGATGGGCCAGGGACATCGACGCCCTGCCACAGGGACAACGTGCCGAACAGTGACGTGGGTTCGTCCTTGGCGAAGGCCTTGACGAGGGTGCCGGTGGCGTCGTCGCCCTGGCACAGGATCGGGGTGTCGAGGCGTTCGCGCATCGCCTCCGACGCGGCTTTGGCGGCGCGCATCGAGGAGAACAAGCCGAGGGTGCGTCCGCCGGCGGCCTCGACGAGTTCGGCGATCTCGTCGAGATAGACCGGGGAGAGGCCGTCGCGGCCGGGCGTGGGCAGGTGGCGGGCAATGTAGATGATGCCGGCCTTGGCATGGTCGAAGGGCGACCCGACGTCGAGTGAGTTCCAGCGGAAAGCAGAAGCGTCAGAAGGTGCTTCGGTGCCGATGGCGGTACCCGAGTCGGGTCGCACCGACGATTCCGCAGGAAGGCCCCAGTTGACGGCGAGACCGTCGAACGATCCGCCGACGGTCAGTGTCGCGGAGGTGAGAACGACGGTGGATTCGGCGAACAGTCGCGAGCGCAGCAATCCGCCGACGGAGAGCGGAGCCATCCGGACGGAGCGCCGCACCGATCCGCGGAACTCGTCCGAGGACAGCCAGACGACGTCCTTGCGCTTGGCCGGGTCTGGTTCGTCGAAAGCGGTGAGAATACGCACGGCACTGTCGTGGACGTCGTCGACGGACGAGAGCGCAGCGTTGCGGGCTGCAGCGGCTTCGGGGTCTGCGGCTGCCATGCCCGGTTTGGCCGGACCGATTGCGGTGCGCAGCGACCAGGCCGCGTCGCGTATCGCGGCCAGTGCGGGCGCCGCACCGTCCGGGAGGCCTTCCCATCGACCTGGACGCAATTCCTCGAGGAGCCCCGCCCAACCCTCGCCGGCGGCTTCGAGTCGGTCGGCGTCCTGCTCTTCGGCGATCTTGCCGCAACGCCTGGCCGCGGCACTGATCGAAGAAGCTGTGAGATCGGCCGTGGCAACACCGGTGACGCGGTCGACCAATTCGTGGGCTTCGTCGATCACCACGACGTCGTGGTCAGGGAGGATCTGGATGCCGGTGATGGCGTCGATAGCGAGCAGCGCGTGGTTGGTGACGACGACGTCGGCCTTCGACGCCTCGACGCGGGCGCGCTCGGCGAAGCAGTCCTCACCGACCGGGCATTGGTTCTTTCCGATGCACTCGCGGGAGGTGACGCTGACCTGCCGCCACGCCTGATCGGATACGCCCGGTACCAATTCGTCACGATCACCGGTTTCGGTGTCGGACGACCATTCGGTGAGGCGGACGACCTCCCGGCCCAGACGCGAGACCGTGAACGGATCGAACAACTCGTCCTCGGGCGGCTGTTCCGACGCGCCGGTGTGAATCTTGTTCATGCACAGGTAGTTGTTGCGGCCCTTGAGGATTGCGAACTCGGCGCGTCGGCCGAGTGGCTTCTTCAGTGCATCGGCCAGCCGTGGCAGATCTCGATCGACGAGCTGGCGCTGAAGCGCGATGGTGGCAGTGGACACGACCACAGTGCGCCCAGACTCGACCGCATGGCGCAGGCTCGGAACGAGGTAGGCGAGTGACTTACCGGTACCGGTGCCGGCCTGGACGGCCAGATGCTCGCCCGTGTCGATCGAGTGCGCCACGGCCGACGCCATCGTCAGCTGACTGGTTCGTTCGGCACCGCCGAGCGACCGCACCGCTGTCTGGAGCAGTTCGGGAACGTTCGGGAGTTGATCGGCCACCCACGAAGGTTAATGGATCCCTACGTCAGAAACGTCCACGGATGATTCCCGGGGTAGTTCCCCGGCATTCGAGTCTTCTTCCGACGACGCCTCGTCTCGCCCGATCAGCTGCACTCCCGCCTCCTGCATCTGTACCAATGCCGACTCGATCGTGGCAGTCGACACACCTGCGGTGAAGGGGAGAAGGACCGTCGTGGCGAATCCCGCGCGCGCCGCGTCGATGGCCGTGGCCTTGACACAGTGATCTGTGGCAATGCCGATCACGTCGACGTCGGTGATCTTGTGGGCGCGGAGCCAGTCCTCGAGTGTCGTGCCGTCCTCGGCTGCTCCTTCGAAACCGGAATAGGCCGCGCTGTAGGCGCCCTTGGAGAAGATTGCCGAACCGGCGACGGAAGCGTCGAACGCCGGGTGGAACTCGGCGCCGGCCGTCCCGACGACGCAGTGAATCGGCCAACTGTCGACGAAGTCTGGGGTCTCGGAGAAATGCGCCCCGGGATCGATGTGGAAATCGCGAGTCGCGACTACGGCGTCGTACTCGTGGGAGTTGACGAAATCGTTGACGGCCGCCGCAACCGCAGCGCCGCCGTCGACCGCGAGAGCGCCACCTTCACAGAAATCGTTCTGAACGTCGACGACGATCAGTGCTTTAGCACTCACTGGTGCTCACCTCCGGAGAATCGAACGGGCACAGCCGAGTCTCCGCGCGAGAGCTTGAGTCCTTCCCACGGCAGGCTCACGAGCCCGGCCTTCAGAACTGCGCGGCTCTCTTCGAGCGTCGGTGCGCTCTCGACGACCTTGCCTTCGCGAACCAACGGGATCAGCAGTTCGGTCGCGCCGTCCGCCTCGGAAACCGGAGCGGGCGAGCCGGCAGGGTAGATGACTTCTTCGACGATCGTTCCGGTCGGGCGAACCACGCGCAGTGCTTTCTTGGCGCCGCCGCGAGATGCCTTGTTGGTACTTCTCTTCTCGACCGCGATTCCGTCGACCTCGACCAGCTTGTAAACCATGCCTGCCGTGGGCGCGCCCGATCCGGTGACCAGTGAAGTACCCACGCCGTACGAGTCGACGGGTTCGGCGCGCAGAGCCGCGATCGCGTACTCGTCCAGGTCGCCTGAGACGACGATGCGTGTCTTGGTAGCACCGAGATCGTCGAGTTGTTGGCGTACCTGACGAGCAAGAACGCCGAGATCGCCGGAGTCGATGCGAACCCCACCCAGCTCGGGACCGGCAACGGCGACAGCCGTTTTCACACCCTCGGTGATGTCGTAGGTATCGACGAGCAACGTGGTGGATACGCCGAGTGCCGCGGCCTGACCGCGGAATGCCGCTGCCTCGTCCGGACCGTCTTCGGTGGTGTGCAGGAGAGTGAAGGCGTGCGCACTGGTACCTGCGCTGGGTACGTCGTGACGCCGCGCGGCTTCGAGGTTGGAGGTGGCGTCGAAGCCGGCGAGATACGCGGCACGTGAAGCGGCGACGGCGGCCTGTTCGTGTGTACGACGCGAGCCCATCTCGATCATCCGTCGACCGCCCGCTGCGCTCACCATGCGGGCTGCGGCCGAAGCGATCGCGCTGTCGTGGTTGAGGATCGAGAGAATCAAGGTTTCGAGGATGACGCACTCGGCGAACGTTCCGCGGACCGAGAGGATCGGTGAGCCGGGGAAGTAGAAGTCGCCCTCGCGGTAGCCGTCGATGTCACCGGAGAATCGATAGTTGCGCAGCCACTCGACGGTCGTGTCGTCGAGGAATCTCGCAACGATCGCCAGTTCCGGTTCACCGAACCGGAACTGCTCGAGTGCGTCGAGAAGGCGTTCGGTACCGGCGACGACGCCGTAGCGACGACCGTCTGGCAGCCGCCGTGCGAATACCTCGAAACTGCAGTTGCGGAAGGCAGATCCGTCGGCGAGAGCCGCCGAGAGCATGGTCAGTTCGTACTGATCGGTGAGCAGTGCGGTGCTGGCACCGGCGTCGCGGATGTCGGAAATTTGCGTAGGCACGCACACAACTCTATGCGCGAGACGACGTGGGTGGGTGTTGTCGCCTCTCGTCGCGCCGTACCCTGGATACATGGTTTTCGGCGGCGCGACCGTGTCCGACACTTACTCGGCGAACGTAACGATGAGAGGCGCTACGGCTTCCTCTCCTCAAGCCACGCCCGAGCAGTCGGAGGCTGTTGCGACCATCGAAGCCGCAGATCGGCCCTGGGTGACCATCGTCTGGGACGACCCGGTCAATCTCATGCATTACGTGACTTACGTGTTCCAGAAGTTGTTCGGTTACAGCAAAGCCAAGGCCACCGACCTGATGATGCAGGTCCATTCGGAGGGCAAGGCCGTGGTCTCGAGCGGTTCGCGCGACAAGATGGAGGCCGATGTTCGTCGCCTCCACGCTGCCGGTCTCTGGGCCACGATGCAACGCGACGACACCTGAGAAAAGCCCTGAGAAAAGCACTTTTTCGACCGATTTGTTCGCCTAACTCGTAGACGGGAGTCCGACGCGTGCGGACGTGGAGTAGGAAGAGTTCACTCGGCGGAGTGAAGTTCAAGTCCGAGATGGACGGCCACGAGGCGGCGGTTCTGCGCTCGCTCGTGGAGTCGGTGACCGGGCTTCTCGACGAGCGCGCGTCTTCGGCGCCGCAAGACGAGCTCGCCGCGCTGACGGGCCTTCGTACCGGAAATTCGGAGACGCCCGACAATCCGGTGTTGGCGCGTTTGCTTCCCGACTTCCAGCGCACCGATCCGGACAAGGTCGCTCCGGACAGCGACGATCTCGACGACGCCGGCGCCAATGTCAACGGCGCGCTGCGCAGTTTGCACGAGCCCGAGATCATCGATGCCAAGCGTGAGTCCGCTCGCATGTTGTTGGCTTCGCTTCCGGAGGTCGGCGGCAAGGTCGTTCTCACGCAGGAACAGGCCGATGCGTGGCTGTCCTCGCTCAACGACGTCCGTCTCGCGCTCGGAACCAATCTCGGCATCGACGCCGACACCCCGGAGAGCCTCGAACCCGACGACCCGCGCGCCCCGCATCTCGACGTCTATCACTGGTTGACGTGGATGCAGGACTCCCTCGTCCAGGCGCTCATGCCATGACCACGACGCGGACCGGGCCCACTGATTCACTGACAGATGTCGCCGGCCTCGCTGTCGGCCATCACCACAAGCTCGACGAGGGAGCCACTCTCGGAAGCGGCGCAGCCACCGGATGCACGGTCGTGCTCGCGTCGGCCGGTGTGGTTGCCGGAGTCGACGTCCGCGGCGGCGGTCCGGGTACCCGCGAGACCGACCTACTCGACCCGAGCCATTCGGTCCAGCAGGTCAATGCCGTGCTGTTGACCGGCGGTAGCGCCTACGGACTTGCCGCGGCCGATGGAGTGATGCGCTGGCTCGAGGAACACGATCGCGGGATCGCGATGGGTGCTCCTGGTCAGGTGGTACCGATCGTGCCCGGCGCCGTGATCTTCGATCTGCCGGTGGGGGACTGGACCGTTCGACCGACCGGAGACTTCGGATTCCTCGCTGCCGACACCGCTTCGCGCGAATTCGCCACGGGCACGGTCGGCGCCGGGGTAGGTGCCAGAGCCGGAGCGCTCAAGGGTGGGGTGGGAACGGCCAGCGTCGTGATCGCCGACGGCCCGGCCGAGGGTACGACGGTCTCCGCGTTGATCGTGGCGAACCCGGTGGGTTCGGTCTTCGATCCCAGAACAGGCTTGCCGTGGGGCGTCGGCTCGGACGGGGCGGAGTCGTTCGGGCTCAGGCTTCCCGACGCGTCCGAACTCGCGGCGGCCAACGCCGTTGCAGCCAAGGGAACAGTCCTCAACACCACGATCGGTGTGGTCGCCACTGACGCCGCCTTGACAAAAGCCGGGTGCCGACGCGTCGCCGTCGCAGGGCATGACGGTCTGGCTCGTGCGATTCGGCCCGCGCATTCGCCACTCGACGGCGACACGATCTTTGCGCTCGCCACCGGCGATCACACTCCGAATTCGGAGATCGCAGTTCCGGCCGCTTTCCCGAACGATCTGCCGATACTCGACGCGGTGTGCGCGGCTTCGGCGCAGGTTGTCGAACGTGCGATCGTCACAGCGGTTCTCGACGCCACGTCGGTAGCCGGAATCCCGAGCTACCGCGAGCTCTTTCCGTCGGCATTTCTCTAGGCAGCACTCCTGGAATCGGCGGTAATCTCGAATTGAGCCTGGTCGCGAGTGACCGAATCAGAAAACCGGATCGACCGTGGAGGACGCACACGATGACGATGGATTTCAACAATCCGGACTTCGGCACCCGGACGCCGGCACCGAAATCCGGTCCGCCCTCGGTGTGGAAGCAGTCGGCCGTGTTGGTGGGCGGCTTCGCGATCCTGCTCTACGTGATCGAGATCGTGGATGTCATCTCCGGTCAGAACGTCCAGAACGCCGGCGTCACCCCGCGCACGCTCGACGGCCTGTGGGGAATCCTGTTCGCCCCGGTCCTGCACGACGACTGGGCTCACCTGATTGCCAACACCATTCCGGTCCTGATCCTCGGGTTCCTCGTGCTGGTGTCGGGAATTGCGCGCGGACTCGCGGCGACCGGCATCATCTGGGTGATCGGCGGTGTCGGGACCTGGTTGTTCGCCGGCTCGAACTCGAATCACGTCGGTGCGTCCGTGCTGATCTTCGGCTGGGTCACCTACCTGCTGGTTCGCGGGTTCTTCACGCGGAGCTTCACACAGATCCTGATCGGCGTTGCCGTCTTCGTCGTGTACGGCGGAGTGCTGTGGGGCGTTCTCCCGAGCGATCCACGGGTTTCCTGGCAAGGACATCTGTTCGGAGCGATCGGCGGCGTGGTGGCCGCCTGGGCGCTGACGTCGAGGGAGAGGGCCAAGCGCGCAGGGTCGGCGCCGGCCGTCCGACCACCGAGTTTCTGAACGGACGTGGGTCACACCCTCGCTGCGGTGTGACTTCGACGCGCCAAAACCACCAAGAGCTTTTTTCCAGACGGGTAGACGTGGCAGCATGACCGGTATGCGCATGACCGTCCTGGGGTGTTCCGGCAGCGTCACGGGTCCGGATTCACCGGCTTCGGGATACCTGCTCACGGCACCGGGAACTCCGCCGCTCGTGATCGACTTCGGCCCGGGAGTTCTTGGGGCGTTGCAGCGATACGCCGATCCGGGCGAGGTGACGATCCTGCTTTCGCACCTTCATGCGGACCACTGTCTCGACATGCCCGGCCTGCTCGTCTGGCGTCGCTATCACCCCAACCCGCCGGTCGGGCGGGCTCTGGTTTACGGCCCCACCGACACGGCCTGCCGCATCGGAGTGTCCTCCGCCGAGTGCGCCGGCGAGATGGATGACATCTCCGACACCATCGACGTCCGGCTCTGGGCCGAGAACGAGCCGGTGACGTTCGGAGAACTGAGCGTCGTCGCCCGTCGGATGAATCATCCTCCCGAGGCTTACGGTTTCCGGATCACCGGCGCCGACGGCCGCGTGCTCGTCTACACCGGTGACACGGGTATGTGTGACAACGTCGTCGAACTCGCCCGTGGAGCGGACGTGTTGCTCTCCGAAGCTTCGTGGACCGACAGTCCGGATCGCCCCGAGGGAGTTCACCTCTCCGGTAAGGAAGCCGGCCGTGTGGCTGCCCTCGCCGGCGTCAAGGAACTTCTCCTCACGCACATCCCGCCGTGGACCTCCCGCGAAGACGTGATCGCCGAAGCGAAATCCGAATTCTCCGGACCAGTCCATGCCGTCTCCGCCGGAAGCGTCTACGACATCTGATTCCCCTCACATTCGATGCAGTGCCGACCGGGCGACCGCTAGGCTCACGAAGGTGACTACACGAGAAGACGGTAGGGCGGACGACGAGCTCCGCACGGTCAAGATCACCCGCGGGTTCACCAGTCATCCGGCCGGATCCGTTCTGGTCGAGTTCGGGAACACTCGCGTCATGTGCACGGCCAGCGTCGAAGAGGGTGTACCCCGCTGGCGCAAGGGCTCCGGCTTGGGTTGGCTGACAGCCGAATACGCGATGCTTCCCGCCGCCACGCACACGCGCAGTGGCCGCGAATCGGTCAAGGGCAAGGTCGGCGGCCGTACGCAGGAGATCAGTCGACTCATCGGCCGATCACTTCGGGCCTGCATCGATCTCGCTGCGATCGGCGAGAACACCATCGCCCTGGACTGTGATGTCCTCCAGGCCGACGGCGGCACCCGCACCGCGGCAGTGACGGGGGCGTACGTGGCCCTGGTCGACGCCGTGACGTACCTGCGCGCAGCCGACCTGCTCTCCGACCCTCAGCCCATCTCGTGTGGCATAGCGGCCGTCAGCGTCGGCGTCGTGGACGGACGAGTGCGCCTCGATCTTCCGTACGAAGAGGATTCGCGCGCCGAGGTCGACATGAATGTCGTGGCCACCGATACCGGCACGCTGGTGGAAATCCAGGGAACCGGTGAGGGCGCCACGTTCCCACGCTCGACGCTGGACAAGCTGCTCGACTCCGCTCTGGCTGGTTGTGAGCAACTTTTCGAGATCCAGCGTCAAGCGTTGGCCGAGCCGTATCCCGGGGTGCTACCCGAACCGAAGAATCCGGAACCCAAAAAGAAGTTCGGTGCCTGAGCTGTGAGCGTACGAGTACTGGTTGCCAGCCGAAATGCCAAGAAACTGAAGGAACTTCACCGGGTGCTCGACGCCGCTGGAGTGAACGGAATCGAACTGGTCGGGCTCGACGAGGTGCCGCCGTTCCCCGAAGCCCCCGAGACCGGGGCGACGTTCGAGGAGAATGCACTCGCCAAGGCACGTGACGGCGCGGCGGCAACCGGAATGCCTTGCATCGCAGATGATTCCGGTGTCGAGATCGATGCACTCAACGGTATGCCCGGCGTGCTGTCCGCGCGATGGTCGGGCACTCACGGCAACGACGGCGCCAACACGGCGCTTGTCCTGGCTCAGCTGGGAGACGTGCCAGACGAGCGGCGCGGCGCGGCATTCGTCTCCGCCTGTGCACTGGTGATCCCCGGCGGTGACGAGACTGTCGTGCGCGGCGAATGGCGCGGGGTGATCGGCCGAGAACCAGCCGGCGACGGGGGCTTCGGATACGACCCCATCTTCCGTCCGGACGGCGACACCCGCTCTGCCGCTGAACTCACCCCGGCCGAGAAGGATGCGGCGTCACATCGAGGGCGCGCGCTCGTGCAACTCGTTCCGGCGCTGGCGGCACTGTCCGGCTGAACCGAATTTCGAAAAGTAGAGCCCTGAACGCGTCTGCGTTCAGGGCTCTACTTTTCGAAACTCTCAGAGCTGATAAGCCTGCTTCACCTGGGCAGTTCGCTTGTGCTCGAACACGAACGACAGGAACGGGATCGTGCCGGCGAGCGCGGTGGCAACCGTCGTACCGGGCTTCCACCGGGCCTTGATCGCCAAGTCGATCGTGAACACGAGATAGAGCATGTAGAACAGGCCGTGGATCTGGCCGATGTAGAACAACCACGACGGTGCGTCCGCCGAATTGTCGAGAATCAGGTACTTGTAGACCATCTCGCCGGTCAGGAACAGCAGCCAGAGACCGGTGATCCAGGCGAGAACGCGGTATCGGACGAGCGCCGACGCAACCTTCTTCTGCTTTTCTGCGTTGACTGCGGGGGTAGCGATGCTCGCTTCCGAACCGGTACTCACGTCGTGCTCCTATCGGACTCGCGAGCGGCGAGCTGCGCAAGGTAGTCGTTGTATTCCAGCATTTGGCGGGCTTCAGGGTCGTCGACGTCGAGGTTCACATCGTCGAACTCGGCCTGCGGGCGTTGCGGCAAGAGGTCGGCGGGAATCTCACGCGGCTCCGCGGCGGCTTCCTCGGCTTCGGCCTCTTCGGGGTCCACGTCTTCGAGCTGAACGAACTTGCGATACGCGTACACGACAAACGCCGCGAAGAGCGGCCATTGGAACGCGTACCCGAGATTCTGTCCCGAGCCTCCGACGGCTTCGAAGCGCTCCCACTGCCACCAGCCGAGCGCGAGGCAGCCGGCAGCTGACACGATGACCAGCAGAATCAGCGCAGGTCGGCGTTTAGTAGCGTTCTTGGACACACTAAGACGGTACCTGAGAGCTATAGTGCCTCGCCCTGCGATCTCCGACACGGTGTCGTAGAAGCCGTTCCACGGCGTGTCGTAGAAGCCGTGCCACGGCGTGTCGTAGAGGCCGTGCCACAGCACCTGTGCGTTATGCCCACCCAACACCGCACCGTCGGGCATTGAACACATTTTTCCGGCTGTGCTGCATCGATAACCTCGGGCGTATCCGAAAGCAGGGGAGTGTTTCATGCACATCAGAGTGATTCGCCCGGTCATCGACACCACACTGACTCCGGCGGTGACAGACGAGGTGGAGCACTGGGCGGCGCCCGGCACGACGGTCGATGTCGTGTCACTGCTCTCTGGCGCGGCGAGCATCGAGTCCGAGTACGACGAGGCACTGGCCGGCCCCGGGATCGTGCAGCGGGTCGAAGAGGCGGCAGTCGACGGCGTCGACGGTGTATTCATCACGTGTTTCGCCGATCCCGGAGTGCATGCCGCCCGAGAGATCATCGACGCACCGGTGGTCGGCGGCTTCGAGCCGTCATTTCTGACAGCGATGAGTCTGGGCGATCGCGTCGGTGTCGTGACCATCCTGCCGAACGTCGTGCCGATGCTCCGATCGCTCACTCGGCGGTATGGGCTCGATAGTCGGCTGGGCAGTATTCGAGTCGTGGACATGCCGGTGCTTGGCCTCACCGATCGGGAGGAACTGATTGATCGACTGGCCGCTCAGGCGTCTGCGGCAGTGCAGAACGGCGAGGCCGATTCCGTCGTTCTCGGTTGCACCGGGATGCTCGGTGTGACCAGTGCAGTCCGAGACAGGCTGCATGGCAAAGGGATTCACGTTCCGGTTGTGGATCCGACGGCGTCGGCGATCACGTGGTTGGAGAGCTCGGTCCGTCTGGGGCTGACGCCGAGTCGGACGACATACATGACCCCGCCGGTCAAGGCTCGAAAGCGCTGAGCCTGATCTAGAACCGAATAAGCCCC
This sequence comes from Rhodococcus sp. MurmanLake-1, assembly GCF_056945715.1. Classification (NCBI taxonomy): domain Bacteria; kingdom Bacillati; phylum Actinomycetota; class Actinomycetes; order Mycobacteriales; family Nocardiaceae; genus Rhodococcus; species Rhodococcus sp. MurmanLake-1. The sequence continues at coordinate 21,166 of NZ_JBWZNF010000004.1, forward strand.
GCCGGATCTGATCCGGCGGGGCTTTTCGTTGTGCGCGAGGGGGGACTTGAACCCCCACGTCCTGAGACACTGGAACCTAAATCCAGCGCGTCTGCCAATTCCGCCACTCGCGCGCGGAATTCAAAGGATACGCGAGTGGAATCGCTCGCGGGCACACCACCCTGGTCGGGATGCGCCCGCCCGCTCTCAGGCCGTTTCGGCGAGTGGATCCGCTGCGGGCGGCGTGGTGGATTTCTTCGACCGGCGCGGTTGCTCGGCCGTGCGTTGATATCGCCACGCAGCGTGGGTGAGTGTTGGAACATCGACATCGAGATGTTCGGCAACCGCAACTAGCAACTCGGCTGCGTCGGTGCTCGACAACAATTCCTCACTACTGCTTGCTGCGGTGGCGAACCGTGCAAGTAGATCTATCGAAGTTGCCGTCAACTTCCCGGACAGGAACACCAGCGTCGCGAAGGTCCTGGGGCCCAGGCCCGGAACGGAGACGACTGCCGAACGGAGGCCTTCGGTGTCCTCGACGTCGGCACCGCACCGGCAACCGGCGTCGGCGAGCGCTTTGGCCGCACGAGCCGCGCCTTCGGCTTTGGTGAAGTAGTTGCCCGGCACGCGCTGGCGATTGCCGAGAATCGTTGCGAGCTCGTCGCCACGGTCGGTGAAGGCGGCGAGAGCGGACAAGCTGTCGAGGTGTTCGCCTGCGGCTACCGAGCGGTGTGTGCGCCAACGGTCGACGACGGCGCGGACTCCGGTCTTCGGTGTTCCGTAGGCGGCGCGCGACGAGAAGATCGCGTCGAGAAGGGCGGCTTCGGACTCGCGCGGCCATCCCTGATTCCAATGCGGCCACGCCTCGCGCGGAAGCTCGGCGCCGATGAATTCGGCCGCTCTGACTACGTCTGTGTCTTTCATGATTTCTCCCCCCGAGAAGTCGTCCGGTGTGGACGCGCTGAACGTAGCGAGGGGGTCCGACAGATGGTGGCCCGGAACGCACGGGATCGACCGTCCGTCAAGGAGGTCACGAATTGGTAACAATAAATATGAGGGGTTCCTCAGGTTTCTGAAAATCCCGGTAACAGTCCCAGGCAGGGCGTTCGCGACCTACTCGCGAGTCACTTTCTCGAAGTCTCGTGAGGAAGATCACGGCCTCGAAAGTCCAGATTTCCAGGGTGCCGACAAACGTGAGGAAATCCTCATGATTCTGTGTAAACCTTGTCTTGCACGAACGCCCTGACTCCGTCGATTCTCTCGACGAATTCGCGAGCACTTCAGCCGGGCAGCACACCGCAAATCCCACCTCGCCGCAGAGGTGACCAGGAGAGGACGTACGCGTGACGATCGATGACACGACACCTACAGGAAACGGACGCGACTCGAAGGGTGGACGCCGTTTCGGCGTCGATGGGGGACAGTCCCGCACGACCAGCAAAGGTGCCCTCGTCGATTCGCTGAACAACGGCGTTTCCTACGCAATCGCTTTCGGTGGACAGGGCGCTCCCTGGCTCACCTCGCTCGAGGAGCTCAGCCGTGACAACGGCCTGGAGCCCGTTCTGACCGATCTGGTCAATGACGCAGCCGCACGCCTCGCGCCCGTCGCACAGGATCTCCTCGTGGTTCGCCCGGTCGGATTCGATCCGATCGCGTGGATGCTCGAAGCCGAGATCGTCGACGAAGAAGAAGGTGAGAAGTCGGCCGGGCCTTCCGCTGCCGCGCTCACCGCAGCTCCGGTGTCACTCCCCGGCGTCTTCCTCACGCAGCTTGCGGCGTTGCGTGCACTCTCCGCTCAGGGTCTGGATGTAGCCGGTAACCCGCCTGCTGCCGTCATCGGCCACTCGCAGGGCCTGCTGGCCACCGCTGCCGTAGCCGCGCAGGGCAACGACGACGGTGAACTTCTCGCCGTCGCACAGCTCGTCGGTGCTGCTGCCAGCTTGGTCGGCCGTCGCCGCGGCGTCATCGCCGGCGCCTCCGCGAAGCCGATGGTTGCGGTCTCGGGCGTCGATCCCGAGCGTCTCGCCGCCATCGTCGCCGAGCTTGCCGAGGGTGTTGCCCCCGAACGCGCGGCTGTTCTCGCCATTCGCAACGGCCGTCGCCGCGTCGTTCTCGCCGGACCGCCCGCTCAGCTGGCACGCGTGCAAGAGCGTTGCGAGCAGATCGAAGCCGAAGAAGCTCGCGAGCGAGAGGGCAAGAAGCGTGGCGGTTCCGTCTTCGCTCCGTCCTTCGATCCGCTCGACACCGAAATCGGCTTCCATCACCCAGCATTGGCCGAGGCCGTCGAACTTGTCGGCAGCTGGGCAACCCGTTGCGGTCTCGATGCCGACCGTGCGCGTGAACTTGCACAGGGTGTCCTCGTCGATCCGGTCGACTGGGTCGAGGCTGTCGACGGCGCAATCTCCGCCGGCGCCAAGTGGATTCTCGATCTCGGGCCCAGCGATCAGCTGACCCGTATGACGTCCTCTTCGCTGCGTGGGCAGGGCATCGGCATCATCGCCGCCGCCACCCGCGGCGGACACCGCAATCTGCTCACCCCCGGTGCTGCGCCTGAGGTCTCACGTTCGTGGAGCGAATTCGCGCCGAAGCCTGTTTCGCTTCCCGGTGGCCGCATCGGCGTCGAGACGGCGTTCACGAAGCTGACCGGTCGTTCACCCATCCTGCTCGCAGGCATGACGCCGACGACGGTCGACGCCAAGATCGTTGCCGCGGCAGCCAATGCCGGTCACTGGGCTGAGCTCGCCGGTGGCGGACAGGTCACCGAGGAAATCTTCGAAGACCGTGTCGCAGAGCTGAAGATGCTGCTCGAGCCGGGCCGTGCGGTCCAGTTCAACTCCCTGTTCCTCGACCCGTACCTGTGGAAGCTGCAGCTCGGTGGCAAGCGCCTTGTGCAGCGTGCCCGTACTGCCGGCGCTCCCATCGACGGCGTCATCGTCACCGCCGGTATCCCGGAACTCGAAGAGGCCGTTGCCCTCATCGACGAGCTGTCCGAGATCGGCATCACCAACATCGCGTTCAAGCCCGGCACCGTGGCGCAGATCCGCTCCGTGATCCGCATCGCCAACGAGGTTCCGAACTTCCCGGTCATCGTCCACATCGAAGGCGGCCGCGCCGGCGGACACCACTCGTGGGAAGACCTCGACGACCTGCTCCTCGACACGTACGCCGAGCTGCGTACACGTCCGAACCTGGTCATCTGCGTCGGCGGCGGCATCGGAACCCCCGAGCGCGCAGCCGATTACCTCACCGGTCGCTGGTCTGCCGCAGCCGGTTTCCCGGCTATGCCCGTCGACGGCATCCTGGTCGGCACTGCAGCCATGGCGACTCTCGAGGCCACCACCTCTCCTGAGGTCAAGCAGCTCCTCGTCGACACGCCCGGTACACCGGATTGGGTCGGTGCCGGTACCGCTGAAGGCGGAATGGCCTCTGGCCGTAGCCAGCTCGGTGCCGACATTCACGAGATCGACAACGCGGCTTCGCGCACCGGACGCCTCCTCGACGAGGTTGCCGGCGATTCCGAGGCAGTGGCCGAGCGCCGCGACGAGATCATCGCCGCCCTCGACGTCACCGCCAAGCCGTACTTCGGCGACGTCGAGACCATGACGTACGCACAGTGGCTGCGCCGCTACCTCGAGCTCACCGTCGGCATCGACGCGGCGAAGGAATTCGATTGCGGCGCAGATCTTCAGGACGCCATCGTCGAGGCGACCTCGAGCCCGTGGCTCGACATCACCTGGCGTGCTCGCTTCGGCGAGATGCTCCAGCGCACCGAGGCGCGTCTGCACCCGGTCGACCGTGGCCCGATCCCCACACTGTTCGGCGACGCCGAGACTCTCGAGCGCCCCGAGGCTGCGATCTGCGCACTGCAGGCGTCGTACCCGGACTACTCGACGACGGTTCTGCATCCCGCAGACGTCTCGTTCTTCACCTCGTTGTGCAAGACGCCGGGCAAGCCGGTCAACTTCGTTCCCGTCGTCGACGGTGACGTTCGCCGTTGGTGGCGCAGCGACTCCCTGTGGCAGGCACACGATCCCCGCTACACCGCCGATCAGGTTTGTGTCATCCCCGGCACCGTCGCCGTCGCGGGCATCACCCGTGTCGACGAGCCGGTCGGTGACCTGCTCGATCGCTTCGAGAAGGCGACCTACGACGAATTGGTTGCTGCCGGAGCCGCTCCGGTTGCACTCGCGAGCCGTCGCCACCAGGATTCCGCACCCGGACTTCTCGACGCCGTCCTCTCCGCTCCCGACCTCCAGTGGGCCGGCCGCCTGACCCAGAACCCCGTCCGTCGTCTCGGTGACCTCGACGAGTGGAGTGCAGAGTCTGCCGACAAGGCAGTTCACGGCACCACGGGTTCCAGCTTGACCGTCGTCGATTCCTCGCACGTGCTGCTCTCGGTTCCCTTGGTGGCAGACAAGTCGGTCGACATCACGATCACCATCCCCGAGTCCGTCGTAGACGGCGGCGCTCCGGTTGTCACCGAGGCCGACGCCGAAGGTGCGATGTCCGCGCTGCTGGCAGTTGCTGCCGGACAGGAACTTCCGACAGTCAAGAACGGCAAGGCCCGGCTCAACGTCGCGTGGGTTCCCGATCGCATCGCCGATCACGCCGGTGTCACCGGTTCGGGTCTGCCCGCCACGCTCAGTGTCAGCGGCAAGGCTGTTCCGGACGTCGTCGTCGGAGCATGCTGGCCTGCAGTGTTCGCAGTCCTCGGCGCAGCCAAGCTCGACAGTCTTTCCGTTATCGAAGGCATGCTCGACCTGGTCCACCTCGACCACACCGTCGACTTCGTCGGTGAACTTCCCTCCGAGACAAGCATTCTCGTGGTCAATGCCGAGGTCGCCTCGGTTCTCGACACCGACCTCGGTCGCGTCGTCGAGGTCAAGGTCGAGGTCGGTGCCATGCTCGGCGAGGGCCTCGACGCCCCCGCAGTCGTCACCATGACCGAGCGTTTCGCGATCCGCGGACGCACCGGCGCTGGCGAACTCGCCGACCCGGCTCGCGCCGGTGGATCGATCAGCGATGCGGCTGTCGACACCTCGCGTCGTCGTCGCCGTGACGCGAAGATCCTCGCGCCGGTCAGCATGGGTGCGTTCGCTCAGGTTTCCGGTGACCACAACCCGATTCACACCTCCGACAACGCCGCTCTGCTGGCCGGCCTCGGAACCCCGATCGTGCACGGCATGTGGCTCTCCGCCGCAGCGCAACAGGTAGTCACCGCAGTCGACCCGGCCGAGACCCGCGTCCCGCCGCGCCGCCTGACCGCCTGGACCGCCCGCTTCCTCGGGATGGTTCGCCCCGGCGCCGAGATCGACGTCCGCGTCGACCGTGTCGGCATCGACCAGGGCGCAGAAATCGTCGAGGTCGGCTGCCGCATCGACGGCGAACTGGTGATGGTCGCCACCGGCCGCACTGCCGCACCGAAGACCGTCTACGCCTTCCCCGGCCAGGGCATCCAGCGCCCGGGCATGGGCCTCGACGCTCGTGCACGCTCCAAGGCCGCCCGCGACGTCTGGGAGCGTGCGGACAAGCACACCCGCAAGGCGCTCGGATTCTCGATTCTCGCTGTCGTGCGCGACAACCCGGTGACCGTCAAGGCGCGCGGTGTCGAGCACAAGCATCCTGACGGTGTCCTGCACCTGACTCAGTTCACCCAGGTGGCCATGGCCGTTCTCGGTGTTGCCCAGGTTGCCGAGCTGCGCGAATCCGGAACCTTCATCGAGGATTCCCTTCTGGCCGGTCACTCGGTCGGTGAGTACAACGCACTCGCTGCTGTCGCCGAGGTTTTCCCGCTCGAAGCACTTCTCGAGGTCGTCTTCCAGCGTGGCTCCGCCATGCACCAGCTCGTTCCCCGTGACGAAGCCGGACGCTCCGACTACCGCATGGCTGCTATTCGCCCGTCGCAGATCGGTGTTTCCGACGACGACGTGCAGGGCTTCGTCGCCGGTGTCGCCGAGACCTCCGGTGAGTTCCTCGAAATCGTCAACCTGAACCTGCGCGGCAGCCAGTACGCCATCGCCGGTTCGGTAGCCGGTCTCGACGCACTCGAGGTCGAAATCGATCGTCGCCGAGCAGAATTCGGTGGCAAGCGGGCATACATCCAGGTTCCCGGCATCGACGTGCCGTTCCACTCCACCGTCCTTCGTGGCGGCGTGGCGGACTTCCGCGTGTGCCTGCAGGACTTGCTCCCGCACGACATCGATCCGGACATCCTGATCGGCCGCTACATCCCGAACCTGGTTCCGAAGCCGTTCTCGCTGCGTCGTGACTTCGTTCAGGAAATCGCCGACCTGGTGCCGTCCGAGCCGCTGCAGGAAGTCCTCGCAGATTTCGACAGCTACGCAACGCGCACTCACGAGTTGTCCCGCATCATCCTGATCGAGCTGCTGGCTTGGCAGTTCGCCAGCCCGGTCCGCTGGATCGAGACGCAGGACCTGCTCTTCGGCGACGAGTCCGAAGGTGGACTCGGGGTCGAACGCTTCGTCGAGATCGGTCTCGGCGCTGCCCCGACCGTTGCAAACCTCGCGTCGCAGACCCTCAAGCTGCCGGGCCGCTTCGGCTACCCGGTCGAGGTTCTCAACGTCGAGCGCGAAGCTGCGATCGTCTACGGCACCGACGTCGACCCCGCCGTCGATGACGACGACGAGATCGAAGCGCCTGCCGCGCAGGCTGCACCGGTTGCCGCGGCCGCTGCTCCGGTTGCAGCTGCTGCGCCGGCCGCACCTTCGGGTGGACCGCGTCCGGACGACCTCACCTTCAAGGCGCCCGACGCCACGAAGGTCCTGATCAGCCTGTGGACCAAGCTCCGTCCCGATCAGGTCGGCCCCGCCGACACGATCGAGGCACTGTGCGACGGCGTCTCCTCGCGTCGTAACCAGCTTCTGGTCGACCTCGGCTCCGAGCTGTCCCTCGGCGCCATCGACGGTGCCGCGGATGCCGACATGGGCTCCTTGGGAGCAACCGTCGACAAGCTCGCCCGTACGTACAAGCCGTTCGGACCGGTGCTCTCCGATTCGATCAACGATCACCTGCGCAAGGTCTTCGGCCCCTCGGGCAAGCGTCCCGGCTACATCGCCGACCGCGTCAAGAAGGTCTGGGAACTGGGCGACGGCTGGGCGCACCACGTCACCGCAGCAGTGGCTCTCGGCACCCGTGACGGCGCCAGCATCCGCGGCGGCGACCTCGGTGGCCTGAGCTCCGGCGCACTGGCCGACGCCGCAGCGGTCGACGCAGTCATCGACAGCGCAGTTGCCTCGGTCGGCTCTGCACGCGGAGTCAGTGTCTCGTTGCCGGCCACCGGCGGCGGAAGCGGCGGAACCGTCGACGCAGCCGCCCTGGGTGAGTTCACCGAGAACATCACCGGGCGCAACGGCGTTCTGGCCTCGGCTGCACGCCTGGTGCTCGAGCAGCTCGGACTGAACGAAGAAGCGGCAGTCGCGACGGTCGAGGACACCGAACTGGTCGACCTGGTCTCGGCTGAACTCGGCTCCGACTGGCCGCGTCTGGTTGCTCCGGCATTCGACGCACAGAAGGCCGTGCTGCTCGACGACCGTTGGGCAAGTGCGCGTGAGGATCTCGCTCGTATTTGGCTCGGTGACACCGCGTTGTCGGTCGAGAACTTCATCGGTGCCGGTTCCACCGTCGCCGCACAGGCCAAGTGGTGGGCCACCCGTGCAACCGACGAGGGCCGCACGGCGCTCGCCGAGGTCTACACCCGCATCGTTGATGCAGCCGTGACGACAGAATCCGACGCACCCGAGTGGGCAGGCGAGGTCGCAGTAGTGACCGGCGCCAGCAAGGGTTCCATCGCGGCAGCGGTCACGGGCAAGCTCCTTGCCGGTGGCGCAACGGTATTCGTGACCACCTCACGACTCGACGGTCAGCGTTTGGGCTTCTACCGCGACCTGTACCGCGAGAACGCTCGCGCCGGTGCCGCCCTCTGGGTGGTTCCCGCGAACATGGCGTCGTACACCGACGTCGACGCACTGATCGACTGGATCGGCAACGAGGCCACCGAGAACGCAGGCGGCGCAAAGAAGCTCATCAAGCCGGCCATGACGCCGACGATGCTCTTCCCGTTCGCAGCTCCGCGTGTCGGCGGCGAACTCTCCGACGCCGGCGCTCGCGCCGAAATGGAAATGCGCGTGCTGCTCTGGTCGGTGGAGCGCCTCATCGGCGGTCTGTCGAAGATCGGTTACGACAGCGATGTCGACACGCACCTGCACGTAGTGCTGCCCGGTTCGCCGAACCGCGGAACGTTCGGCGGCGACGGTGCTTACGGTGAGGCCAAGGCTTCGCTGATCGCCGTGGTCAACCGCTGGAAGGCCGAGCGGAACTGGGCCGAGCGGGTCACGTTGGCACACGCGGTCATCGGTTGGGTTCGCGGAACCGGACTCATGGGTCACAACGATCCGATCGTCGACGCGGTCGAAGCTGCGGGCGTCCGCACCTGGTCCACCCAGGAGATGGCGACCCAACTGCTGAAGACGGCAACCCGCGAGTCGCGGCGCGCTGCAGCAGAGGCTCCGCTCGAGGTCGACCTGACCGGCGGACTGTCCGAGGCCAACCTGGATCTGGGTGCTTTGGCCAAGGAAGCTGCCGAGGTTGCCGAGATCGCCGAGGCTGTCGACGAAGCAGTGGACGAGTCCAGCATCCTGGCGCTGCCCACGCCGGCTCGCATCGACGACTCGGTCAAGGCTCCGAGCTGGCCCGAACTGGACGTCACCCCCGCGGACCTCGTGGTCATCGTGGGTGCCGGAGAGCTCGGACCCTACGGTTCCTCGCGTACCCGCTTCGAGATGGAGGTCGACGAGCAGCTCTCTGCCGCAGGCGTTCTCGAATTGGCGTGGAACACCGGACTCATCGTCTGGGAGAACGACCCCAAGCCGGGCTGGTACGACGTCGAATCCGGTGACCTGGTACCCGAGGCGGAAATCGCCGACAAGTACCACGACGCAGTCGTCGAGCGTTGCGGCATCCGTCGCTACGTCGACGAGGGCGCGATGATCGACAACACCGCTCCGCTGCTCACCTCCGTGTTCCTGGACAAGGATCTGAGCTTCGTGGTCGGCAGTGAGGCAGAGGCTCAGGCCTTCGTCGAATCCGATCCGGAGAACACGACGGCGACGGTTTCCGCCGAGTCCGGAGACTGGACAGTCACTCGCCGCGCAGGCACCGAGATCCGCGTCCCGCGCAAGATGAAGCTGACTCGTAGTGTCGGCGGCCAGATCCCGACCAACTTCGACGTCACCAAGTGGGGCATCCCCGCCGACATGGCAGATTCGGTCGACCGCGTCGGACTCTGGAACATCGTCGCAACGGTGGACGCCTTCCTCACCGGCGGCTTCACTCCGAGCGAACTGCTCCGCTGGGTACACCCGAGCCTGGTCGCCAACACGCAGGGCACCGGCATGGGCGGCATGACCTCGATGCGGAGCCTGTACATCGACACGCTGCTCGGCGAGAACCGTCCGAACGACATCCTGCAGGAAGCGCTGCCGAACGTCATTGCAGCGCACGTCGTTCAGTCGTACGTCGGCGGTTACGGCGCGATGGTTCACCCCGTCGCCGCCTGCGCCACGGCAGCGGTATCCGTCGAAGAAGGCGTCGACAAGATCCGACTCGGCAAGGCGCAGTTGGTTGTTGCCGGCGGGTTCGACGATCTGAGCACGGAAGGCATCATCGGCTTCGGTGACATGTCGGCAACTGCCAAGACCGAGGACATGCACGCCAAGGGCATCGAGGATCGCCGCTTCTCGCGGGCCAACGATCGTCGCCGCGGCGGATTCGTCGAGTCGGCCGGTGGCGGAACGATTCTCCTCGCTCGCGGAGACCTGGCACTCGAGATGGGCCTGCCCGTCCTCGGTGTGGTCGCCTGGGCCGGATCGTTCGCCGACGGTGTCCACACCTCGATCCCGGCACCGGGACTCGGAGCACTGGGCGCCGGACGTGGGGGAGCGGATTCGCAGCTCGCACTCTCGCTCAACGCTCTCGGCGTGAGCGCCGACGACATCGCCGTGATCTCCAAGCACGACACCTCCACTGCCGCCAACGATCCGAACGAGGCAGAGCTGCACGAGCGCCTCGCCGGGGCATTGGGACGCAGTGAAGGTGCGCCGATGTTCGTGGTCTCGCAGAAGAGCCTGACCGGTCACGCCAAGGGTGGTGCCGCAGCCTTCCAGCTGATCGGGCTCTGCCAGGTACTGAGCCAGGGCATCGTCCCGCCGAACCGCAGCCTCGACTGCGTCGACGACAAGATGGCCGAGTTCGAGCACCTCGTGTGGGCACGTCAGCCGCTCAAGTTCGGTGATCAGCTTCCGCTGCGTGCCGGCCTGCTGACCAGCCTCGGCTTCGGTCACGTCTCCGGCCTGATCGCAGTCGTGCACCCGCAGGCATTCGTCGAGTCGGTTCCGGCCGACAAGCGCGCCGACTATGTTGCTGCGGCGCAGCAGCGGACGATCGACGGTCAGCGCCGCCTCGCCAAGGCGATGTGCGGTGGCGACAGCCTTTACGAGCGCCCGGCGGATCGTCGCCTCGGTGCCGACGGAACGCCGGCAAAGGCGTCGCGTCAGCTCGAAGCGGACATGCTGCTGAGCGAGGACGCACGACTCGGCGCAGATCTGGTGTACCGCTCGAATCTGCCCGGCTGCAAGTAATAATCACGGTATGGGAGTTCTGGGTATCGGCTTCGACCTCGTGACGGTGTCGGAGTTCGCCGAGCAATTGAACAGGCCGGGAACGGCAATGCTCGACAACTTCACACCGGGCGAGCGTCGAGACGCCGCTACCCGGAGCTCCGAACCGGCACGACATTTCGCCGCCCGGTGGGCAGCGAAGGAAGCAGTGATCAAGGCATGGTCAACTGCTCTCTTCGCCAGCCCGCCGGTGCTGGGGGAGATGATCCACAATCAGATCGAGGTCGTCTCGGACGCCTGGGGTCGCCCGGGCATCCGGCTTCGCGGTGACGTGGCCAAACACCTCACCGGAGTGAAAATTCATATCTCGCTCACCCACGACGGGGACATGGCGGGCGCTGTCGCGGTCATCGAATCCGACCCGGAGTAACACTGCCCGACACGAAAGAGCCGGTCTCCCAAGGGGAGACCGGCTCTTTGTCGTTCGACTAGTCCTTCGTGCGGGATTCCTTCTCGGCGACGAGGAGATACGCGATCATCAACCTTTTCAGTTCGGCGACGGCGTCGGCATGCGACTGACCGTCCTGAACCGAGAAGTTGAGCATCGAATACACCACGTGGACAAGAACTTCCGCCATCATCAGGCGACGATCTCGCCGCGTACGAGGCGTCAACGGACCGAGCATTTTCGCTACGGTCTCGGCGAATTGCTTTTCGTGAATGACTCCGGTGGCCCGCGTGGACGGCGTCGACTGCATCGCCAGCCAGACCTCGCGGCGCGACGGATCGGACGTCCACAGTCCGGCCATGTGATCGACGAAACTGTTCAGGAACCGCAACCAGTCGAGCGAGGGTACTTCGCCGCCGAACTGCGCAAGCTCGTGCTGGACCCCGACGAGATCCTGGCGGTTCAATTCGCACACTATGACGTACTTGTTCGCGAAGAATTGGTAGAGCGTCCCGATCGGGACGTCAGCACGTGCCGCGACCTCTTCGCAGGTGAACGATTCGAAACCGACATCGGTGAGGAGTTCCCGTGACGCCGCCAGGAGTGCGTCGAATTTACGCTGGCTGCGCTCTTGCGTCGGACGCTTGCGCGGCAGCAGTTCCTGCGGTTCTTCGAGGCTCTGAGGATTCTCCAGTGCTGGGTCGACTCGTCGCCGCGCGCGGTTACGAGTCGTGGGCTGCACGTCTTCCAGGCTATCGGTGTTTTCTGTCGAATTTGGGACTTGTGCATTATCCGGTGTCATCGGCCACCTACTTCGGCGGTCGTGATCGGTCGAAACGCACCGCGCAGGTGCGCGCACACGAGTCCCGATGCTGTTGCCACACCTCGATACTAGGTGACCACCTGTCCAGTAGCTGAAGAGGTTGCTGCGCGGTGTGGCGCAACGGCGATCCTGCCGACTCCCTACGCCCGATTCGGGCACACTGAGATTCTTCGGGCACACCGAGGTTCGATGCCGAGGAGAGGGAGACGATGACGGAAGAACTGCGAACCGCGGTACGTGAACTCATGCCGCGTGCCCATGAGGATCTGAGTGCACTTGCGGCGATGAAGTCCGTCGCAGATGCACGGCAGTACCCGCCGGAAGAATGCGCGGCCGCGGCACATTGGGTCCTGGAGGCATTCCGCGATCAGGGTTTCGCCGATATCGAGGCGATCGAGACCCCCGACGGCTCGGCCGCCGTCGTCGGTCGTCGACCAGGTCCAGACGGTGCTCCGACCGTTCTGCTGTACTGCCACTACGACGTTCAGCCGCCGGGAAACGAAGAGCTCTGGGGCTCGCCGCCTTTCACACTCACCGAGCGGGGTGGACGGTGGTACGGACGCGGCGCTTCCGACTGCAAGGGCAACGTCGTCATGCATCTGACAGCTCTGCGAGCGCTCGCCGCTGCCGGTGTGGATCCGAGCGCCCATCTGACGATCGTCGCCGAAGGATCCGAGGAGATGGGCACTGGCGGTCTCGAGGATCTGGTGCGAGAGCGCCCCGAACTTTTTGCGGCCGACATGATCCTGATCGCCGATACCGGCAACACCGAGGTGGGGGAGCCGACGATCACGACATCACTGCGCGGGATCGCCAACGTGGTGGTCCACGTGTCGACGCTCGAGGGTGAGATTCACTCCGGTGTCTTCGGTGGACCGGCACCCGATGCGATCACCGCGCTGGTGCACATTCTCTCGACGCTGCACGACGGCGCCGGAAACACCACTGTCGAGGGCTTGACCAACGACCAGGAGTGGGCGGGAGTCAGTTACGACGGCGATCAGTTTCGCTCCGACGCCGGGGTACTCGGAGGGGTACAGCTGACTGGTTCCGGTTCGGTCGCCGAGCAGGTGTGGGCTCGTCCGGCGCTGACCATCCTGGGTATCGACTGCCCGCCGGTCGTGGGTTCTGCGGCGGCAATCACGCCCCGTGCATCCGCACGCCTGAATCTTCGTGTCCCGCCTGGCACGGATCCGGCGCGGGCGCAGAAGTTGTTGACTGACCACCTCCGTGCAGCGGCGCCGTGGGGCGTCCACATCGAGGTCGCACCGGAATCGACGGGATCACCGTTCTCGTCCTCGACGGAAGGGACGGGATTCGCGCAGCTGAAGTCTGCGCTGACCGATGCCTACGGCCGCGAAGTGGGGTTTGCCGGCCAAGGGGGATCGATTCCGCTGTGCAGTGCGTTGGCCGAGCAGTTCCCCGACGCGGAGATCGCGTTGATCGGCGTCGAGGAACCGCAGTGCCGCATTCATGCACCTGACGAAAGCGTCGACCCGTCGGAGATCGAGAATCTCGCTTTCGCGGAGGCGCTGTTCTTGAGCAGGTACGGGAGTTAGACGGATAGATCGCGTCGTAGCTTGGCGACGTGGCCGGTGGCCCGGACGTTGTACTGGGCCACCTCGATCTTGCCTTCCTCGTCAACGAGGAACGTCGAGCGGATGACGCCCTGGACCGTCTTGCCGTACATCTTCTTCTCACCGAATGCGCCCCAGGCTTCGAGCGTCGCCTTCTCGGGGTCGGAGAGCAGCGGGAAGGTCAGCTCTTCGGTATCGCGGAACTTCGCGAGTTTTGCTGGCTTGTCCGGCGAGATTCCGACGACCTCGAGCCCGGCGCCGTTCAATTCGGCGAGGCTGTCGCGGAAGTCGCAGGCCTGCTTGGTGCACCCCGGGGTGCTGGCCGCGGGGTAGAAGTACACGATGACCTTGCGGCCGTGGTAATCGTGAAGCGAAACCTCGTTGCCGTCGGCGTCTGGGAGCGTGAAATCCGGCGCGACGTCGCCGGCGGACAATCTACTGTTCTCGGTCACGGGAATCGAGGTTAGTCGAGAAATTGCGCGGCAGGTGGGCGCGAGGGCATTCTGCTCCTCTACGGTAGAGCGAAGTGTCGGCGCGCTGCGTCCGCACAGCAGACCCGCACACAGAGCAGCAGAACACAGACAAGTTGGAGGACACGTGCCCAGGGACACCGAGAGCATCGAACGCGAGATCGAGAAGGCGCGTAACCAGCTCGCGAGCACACTCGACGAACTGACGGTCCGCACCAACCCGAAGCGGCTGGTCGAGAACACCAAGAAGACGGTGCTCGCCAAGCTCAACGAGCCGGCAGTGAAGTACGCGCTTATCGCAGTTGGTTCAGTGGTGGGACTACTCGTGGTCCGGAAGATCATTCGCTGACCGAGTTTTCGAAGGCAGAACATGAAGAAGGCCCCCACCTGGTGAGGTGGGGGCCTTCTTGCAAGTGCGCCCACAGGGACTCGAACCCCGGACCCAGTGATTAAGAGTCACTTGCTCTACCAACTGAGCTATAGGCGCTCGCTCTTGCGAGACAGAACATTAGCCGACAGGCTCAGGAGTTTGCAAAACGCGTGTTCATCGTGGTGACGATGGTTACATCGCTTCCGGAATTCACGAGTGTGGCGGGCGTGAATCCGGCCAGCGGACGGTGCTTTCCAACTGCTGTGCGACGGCGAGAATCGCCGATTCGCCACCGCTGCGCGCAACCAGTTGGACGCTCAGGGGGAGTCCGTGTTCGGAGAAGCCGGCGGGTACCGCGGCCGCCGGGTTGCCGCAAACATTCCAGATAGAACAGTAGGCGGCGATCGGCAACGCCTTGCGGACTGCGGACAGAAGGCCGGTTCCTTCGAGTTGTCCGATCGGGCGTGGCAGCGCGGGCGTCGTCGGCATCAGGACCAGGTCGAAGGTGTCGAAGACCTGGTTGACCGTCGCTGCAATTCGCTCACCTTTGCGGTAGGCGAATTTACCGACGCGCGCGGGTGCAGCTATCCGGCCGATCGAGGCGAGCGCTCGCGTGCGCTTCTCGAGAAGCGCTGGATGATCGACACGAAGCGCTTCGTCGCGGACACCGCCGAGCACCTGCGGGAGAAAAGCGGCAGTGGCATCCGGGTACTCGGGATCGTGTTCTTCGACGTGATGTCCCAACGCGCTCAACATCTCTGCGATCGAGAGCACCGCGGCAACGATCTCCGCTGACGGACGGACGCCCCGGACCGGACTCCGGGTGGACACCGCGATGCGAAGCGGCCCGGGTGCCGACACGGCCGCGTCGGCAAAGCTGGTTCGGAGCGTTTCGGCTGTGTAGTCGTCGATCTCGGTGGTACCGGTGATTGCGTCGTATACGAGCGCGCTGTCCTCGACCGAACGAGTGAGAGGCCCGAGTGTGCCGAGTCCGCGCCAGAGGTTTCGGTTCGGCGCTGTGCTCACCCGACCGCGTTGCGGCTTGAGTCCGAACAACCCGCAGAACGCCGAAGGCAATCGTATGGAACCGCCGCCGTCGCCGCCTATTGCCGCCGCGACCATTCCCGACGCGACGGCCGACGCAGATCCTCCGCTCGATCCGCCGGTGGATATGCCGGTGTCCCAAGGGTTTCTCGTGTATCCGTTTGCGGCAGTCTCGGTGAAGGGCCAGATGCCGAACTCGGGCATCGTCGTCTTGCCGACGATCACCGCACCCGCTTCGCGCAACCGACGGACAACCTCTGAATCGGCCGATGCGATGCGCGTTGCTGCCGCACCGCCGTACGTCGTCGGCGTTCCGGCGACGTCGTTCTCGTCCTTGATTGCAATCGGGACTCCGTGCAGTGGGCCCAGGGTTTTGCCGTCGGCCTGACGTTGATCGAGCCGTGTCGCCTCGTCGAGTGCTTCGTCCGCGAGAACTCGTACAAATGCGTTGAGCGTCGAATCGAGGCGCTCGATACGGCGAAGTGTGGTCTCGGTGAGTTCGCGGGCGGACAAAGCTCCGGACCGGATCAGAGCTGCCTGACCTGCCACCCCGGCAAATGCCAGTTCGCCGCCGGGCGTGAATTCGCGCTCAGTCATCAGACCTCCAGGCCGTGGTTCCGGTAACTGTGAAGTCTATTCACCACGACCTGTCCACCAAGCCACAAAGAAAAATCCCCACCTTCCGAAGAAGGTGGGGACCTTGCAAGTGCGCCCACAGGGACTCGAACCCCGGACCCAGTGATTAAGAGTCACTTGCTCTACCAACTGAGCTATAGGCGCTCGCTCTTGCGAGACAGAACATTAGCCGAATCGCCGGTTCGGGAGCAAATCGCCAGGTGGCGGCCTCGCTGCCGTAGTCCAATCGGAGGAAATCCGCTGAAAGCGGTAACAAAACGGACGGTTCGGAGCGATTGATACTTGAACGTTACTGACGGCGTGGCCCTTCATGACCGTTGGTAACGAGCGCGCCTGGCATCATTGGTGCAGCGCAGTCATACCGCAAGTCCCACTTGCCTTCCGGTAAGTGGGATTCGCATGTGATGCGGAAGTTAGTCGGAGAAATTGTGAAGCGGAGTCGAACGATGAGTCGTCAAAGGTGGGGTCTGTCCGTGCGCGGGGGGAACGGTCGAGTGTCGAAGAGTGCGGCGATGATCGCGGTGTCTCTCGGTGCGCTCGTTCTGGTCACCGCGTGCACGTCGGGTGGCAAGGACGTCAGCACCGAGGGATCGGCGCCGATCGATTCCAATCCGCTCACCGAACTCATCAAGCCGAAGCTCACCTCGACCGCCGCCGATGGCGCTGTCGGCTTCTCGCCGGGCGACCCGGTCAAGATCAACGTCGCTGACGGCGCCCTGTCCGACGTGACGATGGTCAATCAGGACGGCAAGGCAGTTGCCGGCGCGATTGCTGCCGACGGTGCGTCGTGGACGACCACCGAACCGCTCGGCTACAACCGCAAGTACAAAATCGAAGCCCGCGCATTCGGATTGGGCGGCGCCAGTACGACGGTCACGTCCTTCACCACCAGCGCACCCGGCAACGTCACGAAGCCGTATGTCTTGCCGAACGAGGGCGATGTTGTCGGCATCGGTCAGCCCATCGCGGTGCAGTTCGACGAGAACATCCCCGATCGCAAGGCTGCCGAAGCTGCGATCACCGTCACCACGACTCCGACCGTCGAAGGTGCGTTCTACTGGGTCAACAATCGTGAGGTCCGTTGGCGTCCGGAGAACTACTGGGCACCCGGCACCAAGGTCGACGTGAGCGTCAACGTGTACGGGCGCAATCTCGGCAAGGGAGTCTTCGGGCAGGAAGACGCGAAGAGTTCCTTCACCATCGGTGATGCCGTCATCGCCACGGCGGACGACAACACCAAGCAGGTCACTTTCCAGGTCAACGGTGAGACCGTCATGACCATGCCCACCTCCATGGGCAAGGACAGCACTCCCACCGACAACGGGGTCTACATCATCGGTGACCGCTTCGCGAACATGATCATGGACTCGTCCACGTACGGCGTCCCGGTCACCTCGGCGCAGGGTTACAAGACCCCCGTCGACTGGGCGACCCGAATGTCCTACAGCGGTATCTTCTTCCACTCGGCGCCGTGGTCGGTCGGGCAGCAGGGCTACTCCAACACCAGTCACGGCTGCCTCAACCTGAGCCCGTCCAACGCCAAGTGGGTCTACGACAACACCAAGCGTGGGGACATCGTCGTCGTCAAGAACACCGTCGGCGGAACGCTCTCCGGCACCGACGGCCTCGGTGACTGGAACATTCCCTGGAGCGTCTGGAAGACCGGCAACGCGGACGTCTGAGTGCGTCCCTGAAGCACTGAACGTCAGAATGCCCCCGACCGTCCGGTTGGGGGCATTTCTGCATCTGTATTCCTTTTCTGAGCGAAAGTGCCTCTCGGTCTATCTGAGGCGACGGGAGGTACGTTCGCTCGGCGTCAGCGTCGACCGAAGGCGTCCACTCCGGTCATTTCAGCGGACAGTGCCCACAATCTGCGTGCGTCGTCGCGATCGGTAGCCCAAGGCTTCACGCCGCCGACGCTCATGTCATCCGTCTGCGCGACGTCCGCGATGTTGCAGTCCTGGAGGTACGCGCCGGCGTGATCGGCGAGTATCGGTGCCGTCGCTGCCAACACCGTTGTAGCGGCGCCCTGGGAGGGAGTCTTGAATCCCGGCACGGCGTCGCCATTCGACGTCGTCCATCCGAGATCGTGTTTCTCCGATGCAGAGAAGTGACGTTGAAGGGGAGTGAGGATGCTCCCGGGATGGACGGAGAACGCAGTGATGCCGCGTGAAGCACCGGAGCTCGCCAGCTGTACAGCGAATAGAGCATTTGCAGTCTTGGCTTGACCGTACGCAAGCCAGCGGTCGTAACCGTTGCGGAAATGTATGTCATCCCAACGCACTCCCGACAGAAAATGTCCCGCCGACGAGACAGCGACTACGCGAGAACCGTTTGCGGGCATGGCTGGCACAAGCAGGTTCACCAGTACAAAGTGCCCGAGGTGATTGATCGCGAATTGTGATTCCCAGCCGGAGCCGACACGGAGTTCCGGGCAGGCCATGACCCCCGCATTGCAGATGATGATGTCCGGAGTGATCCGGGATTCGAGAATTTCTCGCGCACACGATCTGACACTGCTCGGGTCCGACAGGTCGCACGCTCGCACTTCGATACCCGGAAGGTCGGCCACCTCGCTCCGTGCCTGTTCTGGTCGGCGGGCAAGAACTACAACTCGCGCGCCGACCGAAGAAAGTGACCGCGAAATCTCGTATCCGAGTCCGGAGTACCCGCCAGTGACCAAAGCAGTTGTGCCGGTTAAATCTTGTCCGGCAAGTACGTCGTCGGCAGTGGAGATTCGGGAGAATCCGGTGTTGATTTTGCGCTGAATGGAATTCATGGCCGCGACCGTAAAATCTGGAGTGCACTCCAGGTCAAGGAAAGGTAGACGGGCAATGCGTGAACTATCAATCGGTGACGTAGCTGTCGAGACCGGAATCAGCATCGATTCCCTTCGATACTTCGAACGTGAGGAATTGCTCGTTCACGAGGTTGCGCGCTCGGCAGGTGGGCGTCGGGTCTACGCCGAAAACGATGTCGCTTGGTTGAAGCTGTGCAATCGATTCCGAGACTCGGGTATGCCGATCGCAACGATCCGCGAATTCGCCGCACTCGTCAGGTCAGGGCCGGGAAACGAGAAGGAACGGCTTTCACTTCTACAAAAGCATGAGGTGTTGATTCGATCCAGGATCTCTGCGCTGCAGGACAACCTGACCGTCATCCACGACAAGGTTTCGGCATACGAGCGACACGTTCGCGAGGGGACCGTCGCAGGTGTCTGGGAGCCGCAACCGTCGCCCGAGTGATCGACGGCTGGGCCATTTGCGGCGATTTCCAGCTACCCCAATGAGAGCGAAAGTGGCTTTCGGTCTATCTGAGGCGACGAGAGGTACGTTCGCTCGGCCCAGGCACGGGTTGCTCGGGAGCGGGCGATTTGTCGCGGTCGCCACCCGGCGGTGGAAGGGGGGATTGGGGCCGGCGCACAAACCAAAAGAACCCCCGAAAATGTCTTTCGACATCTTCGGGGGTTCCGCTTGGGTGAGCGACGGGACTCGAACCCGCGACAGCCAGGATCACAACCTGGTGCTCTACCAACTGAACTACGCCCACCATTGCCTCGGCCACCGGTTTGACCCGGCTGCTTTGACGAAAGAGATACTAGCGCGAAAGTCGGTCAGGAAGCCAATCGGCAGGTCAGGCGGGACCCAAGCCCTCTACGACGGCTGCGATCTCCGCGCTCGACGGTCCGGGTGCCGCGACGAATGCAGTGCCGCGGTAGTACTTGAGTTCGCGGATGGATTCCTTGATGTCGGCGAGTGCCCGGTGGGCGAGACCTTTTTCGGGCTGGCCGAAGTAGATTCGCGGGTACCAGCGGCGGGAGAGTTCCTTGATGGAGCTGACATCGATCATCCGGTAGTGCAGGTATGTGTCCAGCGCCGTCATGTCACGCGAGATGAATCCGCGGTCGGTGGCGATGGAATTACCTGCCAGGGGAGCCGTACCGGCGACGGGAACGTGCTTGCGGATGTACGCGAGCACCTCTTTCTCCGCCTCGGCGAGGGTGACCGTCGACTTACGAACCTCTTCGGTCAGTCCCGACTTCGCATGCATCTTCTTCACGACGTCGGGCATTGCAGCCAATGCGTCGTCGTCGGCGTGGATGACGATGTCCACACCTTCGCCCAAGATGTTCAAGTCGCTGTCGGTCACCAGAGCCGCAATCTCGATGAGTTTGTCCGACTCGAGTCGCAGCCCGGTCATTTCACAATCGATCCATACCAATTTGTCCTGCACCAGGAACACAGTAGTGCGCGCGGGCGCGGGATAAGGTCTGCGGTGGAAACTCGACGTGTGTAAGACGGCGTTCGGGTGATGACAAGAACTTCGCCGCATTGCAACGAGGAGGGCTTTTCGATGACCGTGGATCCGAAGGACGGAGCCGCGCCGCTGACGCCGGCGGAGAAGGCGAAAGCTGCCAAGGCTGCCGCTGCCGAAGCCGCTCGGATTGCAGCTGAAGCCGCTGCGGCAGCTGAGGAAGCCGAGAAGGAAGCGGCTGCCGCTGAAGCCGAAGCATCGGCCGGAGCCACCCCCGCTGCTCAGGCGCCGTCGGGTGCTGCAGCTGAAATCGCGGCGGGCTATTCATCCGAGGGGCGGGCACTCGAGCTCGGCTCGGTGGTGATCGACGGAGTGGCAGATCCCACCGCGCGGGTGCGGATTCCGTTGGCGACGATCAACCGTCACGGTCTGATTGCCGGTGCGACGGGTACCGGCAAGACCAAGACGTTGCAGGGCATCGCCGAGCAGCTGTCCGCCGCGGGTGTGCCGGTAGTGATGGCCGACGTCAAGGGCGATCTCTCGGGTCTGTCGAAGGCGGGGGATCCGAGCGAGAAGATGAAGGCTCGCGCCGTCGAGACGGGCGACGATTCGTGGACTCCCGCTGGGATGCCAGTCGAGTTCTTGTCGTTGGGTACTGACGGAATCGGTATCCCGGTGCGCGCGACCATCACCAGTTTCGGGCCGATCCTGCTCAGCAAAGTGTTGGGCCTCAACGAGACCCAGGAATCGACTCTCGGACTGATCTTCCACTGGGCCGACGCTCAGGGCCTGGCCCTGCTGGACCTCAAGGATCTGCGTTCGGTCATCGCCCACCTGACTAGCGCTGAGGGCAAAGCGGATCTGAAGGGTATCGGCGGAGTTTCCTCCGCGACGGCGGGAGTGATTCTGCGCGCGTTGGTCAACCTCGAAGCCGACGGCGGTGACACCTTCTTCGGCGAACCGGAACTCGAAACCGAGGACCTGCTGCGTGTCGTCGGCGGTGCCGGTGTGATCACGCTGTTCGAACTCGGTGCCCAGGCCGCGCGTCCGGCAATGTTCTCCACCTTCCTGATGTGGGTGCTCGCGGACCTGTTCCAGACGCTGCCCGAAGAGGGAGATCTTGACAAGCCGAAGCTGGTGTTCATCTTCGACGAGGCGCACCTTCTGTTCGCGGACGCGTCGAAGGCTTTCCTGCAGCAGGTCGAACAGACGGTCAAGCTGATTCGCTCCAAGGGCGTCGGCGTGTTCTTCTGCACGCAACTTCCGACCGACATTCCCAATTCGGTGCTGTCGCAGTTGGGCGCGCGCGTCCAGCACGCCCTACGCGCATTCACGCCCGACGATCAGAAGGCGCTCAACAAGACCGTTCGTACCTACCCGAAGACCGAGCACTACGACCTGGAAAAGGCACTGACTTCACTCGGCATCGGTGAAGCCATCGTGACCGTGCTCTCGGAAAAGGGTGCGCCGACGCCGGTGGCCTGGACCAAGATTCGTCCTCCGAGGTCGCTGATGGACACCATCGGCAACGACGCGATCAAGGCGGCCGCGTCGTCGAGTCCGCTGAATCAGAAGTACGGCCAGACCATCGACCGCGAGTCGGCGTACGAAAAGTTGACGGCGAAGGTGGCCGGTGCTCCGACGGCGGATCAGTCCGTGGATCTTCCGTCGCTGCCCGATCTGCCGCCACCGCCGCCGGCCGAACCTGAGGGCCCCAACATCGCCGAGCAGATCTTGGGTAACTCGGCCGTGAAGAGCTTCCTGCGTTCTGCGGCTTCGGCTGCAGGGCGGGAGATTTCGCGAAACATCTTCGGTACCGGTAGCCGTCGCAAGCGCTGAGGCTTAGGCGCCCGCGAGGTCAGATGCCGACCTCGCGGGCCAATAGGTCGTTGATCGATTCACGCCTGATCAACGGCCGTGCAATCCCGCCCAGCACAGCGACGACCGGCGGCCGGCCGACGCTGTTGTAGGTGGAGGCCATGCTGTGGTGGTATGCGCCCGTACACGGCACTGCCAACAGGTCACCTTCATGTAGGTCGGCGGGAAGCCTTGCTCCGACGGCGATTTCGTCGCCCGATTCGCAGTGCCGCCCGGCGACGGTGACTTCCTGGAGCGGTGCGCTCGAATGCCGGTTCACCAATTCGACGTCGTAGTGGCTGTCGTACAACGACACCCGAGGGTTGTCGCTCATCCCACCGTCGACGGAAACGAAGGTTCGACCGCCGCTGATCGACTTGATGTTCTGTACGCGATATAGCGTGACTCCGGCGCGCGCGGCGATCGCTCGGCCAGGCTCGAGCACGATTTCGGGGCGAGGGAAGCGGTTTCGGGTGCACGCGTCGTCGAGAGTTTCGTCGATGACGTGAGCGAGGCGGGTCAGATCCAGTTGGGCGTCTCCCGGCATGTATGCGATCCCATGGCCACCGCCGAGATCGAGTTCGGTGAGGATGATTCGATGCGCGCGTCGTATGTCGTCCATCTGTGCGATCATCGTCTCGATCGCGGGGCGGAAGAGTTCGGGATCGGTGATCTGGGAGCCGAGATGGCAATGCAGGCCGATGAGTTGCAGGTGCGCCGCGTTGGCGACGACGGATACCGTACGTTCCAGTTCTTCGGAAAACGCTGGTAGGCCGAACTTTTGGTCCAAGATGCCTGTGGACACTGCCTTGTGTCCGTGTATGTCGATGCCGGGTGTGACTCTGATCAACACCTTCTGTCGGTGGGTACACACCGACGCGAGCCGTACCGCTTCGCTGGGGGAGTCGAGGACGATCCGGCCCACACCCGCGTTGACCGCCGCCCTCAGTTCGGAAACCGATTTGGCATTGCCGTGCAGGATGATTCGGTGGGGGTCCACGCCCGCGGCGAGCGCGACGGCGAGTTCACCGGCGGAACAGACATCCACCCCGAGTCCCTCGTCGGAGACCCAGGTAGCCATCGCTCGAATCATCAGTGCCTTGCCGGCGTACACGATCTCCGAGTCGGGGAAGATCTCTCGATACGTGCGGCAGCGGTGCCGCACGTCCGCCTCGTCGACGACGTACGTCGGTGTGCCGTACTGGTCCGCGATCTCTTCGAGGGAGACGTCGCCGATACAGACACGCCCGCTGTGGTCGTGGCGAGTACTGATGGGCCACAACGCAGGATCCATACGCGGTGTCATTGCGCCGCGTAGGGAGGGGAAGATTTCGAGTAGCGTCACGTCGATCTCCTGAAGGTGACCCGCCGTGTTGCGGGCTACCTTCAGATCTACTCCCGAAGATCACCGGTGGGGCGGTTCTTGACGCTTACTTGACGCGCCGCCGAACGAGGTTGACGCGGCCCTGACGGGGCTCGAATCACTGTGCCTGTCGAATCACTGTGCTCGCCGGCGCTTCCATCCGAACCAACCGAGCACCGCGAGCAATGCCACCGCGGCGCCTCCGCCGATGACCGCCGATCTGTCGGCGGACACACCAACGGACGGAGTTCCGCCGGGGCTCGGGGCGTAACCGGCGCCGTACACGGACTCGACCGCCGCTTGGATGTCGAACCCGGTTTCGGTAGCCGGCCCGCAGCTGTGCCCCTCGTGCTCGGCGTCGACGTCGTACGGCGCAGAAACGAACATCAGCTGCTCGGTGCCGAGCACATAGCTTGTGCCACAACCGTTCCCGTTCGCGAGTGTCCCCACCGACGTCACCGATGCCAGATCGCCTTTGTAGACCCGGCTGACGTCGAACAGGTAGGTGTCCTCGAACCCGTCCGAAGTTTTCTCCGTCGGAGTCCCGAGGAAAACGGTGCTGGAGACGCTCACGGCTTCTTCCGGGGTAGCCGATGATGCGCACGAACATGCATTCGCTGCCGTGGGCAGCAGTAAGGGCAACCCTCCGGTCAAAAGAAGGATTGCCCCGACTGCCAGTGTTCTTCGCATCGCCATTAACCGACTATATGGTCTGTTACGGCCTGCTCTGAGAAGTTTGCGTGAATCAGCCGCCGAGCCTCTTGTAGAACGTGCCCACGATGGGCGCAACGACGGCACGCGGGCTGTAACCGCCCGCGACGGACATCGCCTTGCTCAAGATGCCCGGTACGACGCGCATCTTGTTCTCGGCCAGGCCGTCGAGCGAGACCTTGGCGGTGTACTCGCTCGAGATCCAGAAGAAGTCCGGGACGAGCTTGTCGACGATCGACGCTTCGGCCGGGTCCGGGGTTTCGGTGCGTACTGGGCCTGGGGCGAGCAGGGTGACGTTCACTCCGGTGCCCTTGAGTTCACCTCGCAACGATTCCGCGAAGGTGTTCACGAACGCCTTCGTGGCGGCGTACGTCGCGTTGTTGGGGATCGGCATGTTTCCGGCCGCGGACCCGACCATCAGGATGGCTCCGGACTTGCGTGCGAGCATGCCGGGCAGCACGGCCAGCGTGAGATCGTGCACTGCAACGGCGTTGAGTTCGACCTGGTCGCGCTCGTATGCCGGGTCCAGCTCGGCGATCGGCCCGAAGGTGGCGATACCGGCGTTGTTGCACAGGATGCTGATGTCGCGGCCACCGAGTTCCTCGACCAGAACGGCACGCGCCGCGCTGTCGGAGAGGTCCGATGCACGGACCTCCACCTCGACGCCGTGCGCGGCGCGAAGCTTCTCGGCGAGGACCTCCATGACCTCGCCACGACGGGCAACGAGGATCAGGGAATGTCCGCGTGATGCCAGATCAGCGGCCAGTGCCTCTCCGATGCCGGAGGAGGCGCCGGTCACTACGGCGCGGGCTGTGGTTGTGGGTGTCGGCAGGCTCACGATCAGTCAGCGTAGCCGGTCAGATCTTCGCGGCCAGTCGTGTGCCCTGTTCGATGGCACGCTTGGCGTCGAGTTCTCCTGCCACGTCGGCGCCGCCGATGATGTGGGTCACCACGCCCGCGACGGTCAGTTCGTCCACGAGATCGCGAACCGACTCCTGCCCGGCGCAGATGACGATGGTGTCGACCTCGAGGAGTCGGGGCTTCTCGTGCTTCTCACCGAAGGTGATGTGCAGGCCGGCGTCGTCGATGCGCTCGTAGTTGACGCCCGAGAGCTCGTGGACGCCCTTGTTCTTGAGGGCCGCCCGATGGACCCAGCCGGTGGTCTTCGCGAGGCCGGCGCCGATGCGTCCTGGCTTGCGTTGGAGGAGGTAGACCTCCCGCTCGGAGAGCTCCGGTACCGGAGTGGTGAGAGCGCCCGGGGCCATTTCGGGTTCGGTGACGCCCCATTCCTGCTTCCACTCCTTGAGATGAAGAGTGGGGGAAGTGGGGTGCGTGAGGAATTCGCTCACGTCGACGCCGATGCCGCCGGCACCGATGACGGCGACGGACTTGCCGACGGGCTTGCCCTCTCGGACGACCTCGGCGTAGGTCAGCACCTTCGAGTTCTCGATGCCGGGGATCTTGGGAACCCGCGGCGTCACGCCGGTGGCAACGACCACTTCGTCGAAGGAGCCGATGAGATCTGTCGGTGCGACGCGGGTTTCGAGCTTGACCGTCACTCCGGCCACGTCCAGCATGCGGGTGTAGTAGCGAATGGTTTCGGCGAACTCTTCCTTACCCGGAATGAGCTGTGCGATCCCGAACTGTCCGCCGATCTTGTCCGAAGCCTCGAACAACGTGACCGAATGACCACGCTGAGCAAGATTGAGTGCTGCGGAAAGTCCGGCAGGACCGGCACCGACAACGGCGAGGTTCTTGGTCCGCCGAGTGGGGGAGAGGATCAGCGTGGTCTCACGGCCCGCGCGCGGGTTGAGCAGGCAGGAGACCTGCTTGTGAACGAAGGCGTGGTCGAGGCAGGCCTGGTTGCAGGCAATGCACGTGTTGATCTCGTCGGACGCTCCACGTTCTGCTTTGTTCACCCAGTCGGGATCGGCGAGCATCGGCCTGGCCATCGAAATCAATTGTGCGTCACCGCGGTTGAGGATCTCTTCGGCAGTCTCGGGCATGTTGATCCGATTCGAGGCGGCTACCGGAATGTCGACGTGCTTCTCGAGTTTGCCGGTGATGTCGACGAAGGCTGCTCGGGGAACCGAGGTGACGATGGTAGGCACCCGTGACTCGTGCCACCCGATGTCGGTGTTGATGATCGTGGCGCCGGCGGCTTCGACTTCCTTTGCCAGTGAGACGATTTCATCCCAGGTCTGACCGCCCTCGACCAGGTCTGCCATCGACAGCCGGAACACGATGATGAAGTTCGGGCCGACAGCCTTGCGTGTGCGTCGCACGATTTCGACTGCCATGCGTCGACGGTTCTCGGAACTGCCGCCCCACTGGTCGGTGCGCTTGTTCGTGCGCTCGCAGAGGAACTGGTTGATGAAGTAGCCCTCACCGCCCATGATTTCGACGCCGTCGTAACCCGCGGACTTGGCCAGGCGCGCGCAGCGAACGTAGTTGCGGATCTGCCAACGCACCCCACGGCCGGTCAGCTTGCGCGGACGGAACGGGTTGATGGGCGCCTTGATCGACGACGCGGAGACACTGAAAGGCTGGTAGCTGTAGCGGCCGGCGTGCAGGATCTGCATGGCGATCTTTCCGCCCGCGTCGTGAACCGCCTTGGTGATCCGGCGGTGACGGCGCGCTTCGATGCGGTTGGTCAGCTTGGCACCGAAGGGCAAGAGCCAACCGGTGCGGTTGGGCGCGTAGCCGCCGGTGATGATCAAGCCGACTCCGCCACGGGCACGTTCGGCGAAGTACTCGGCCAAGCGGTCGGTGTCCTTCGCGCGATCTTCGAGGCCGGTGTGGATCGATCCCATGACGACGCGGTTCTTCAGCGTCGTGAATCCGAGGTCGAGCGGTTCGAGCAGGCGGGGGAACTGTGTATCCGTCATGACTGAAGATGTCCTTCCGTGGCGTACTCGCCAGTGTCTTCGATGGCGTACTCGCCAGTGGGCAATGCGTCCAGAACTTCCTGGCACCAGTCGGTGAATCCTTCTTCGACGCGGATACCGCCGCGAAGTACCAGGTACTGGTGCAGTGAAGAGCCGGAAAGTGCTGCTGGATTGGGGAAGTCGCGCTTTTCGATGAGTCGGTAGACGTCGAGGCGGGCGGCGTGGCCGTCGCGGTGGCGAGCGACTTCGCGTCGTAGAGCGGGGAGATCGGCGTGCGCTGCGGCCCTGATCTTGATGGCCAACTCGTTGCGCAGGTGGTTCGGTTCGGACGGCTCGGCGATCCATCGGGTCAGTTCGGCGCGGCCGGCATCGCTGACGCGGTACATCTTCTTGTCCGGTCGGCCGTCCTGCGCGATGGCCTCCACCTCCACCCAGCCTGCCTCGTCCATTCGCTTGAGGACTCGGTAGATCTGCTGGTGCGTCGCGCTGTGGAAGAAGCCGATCGACTTGTCGAACCGGCGTGTGAGGTCGTATCCCGACGCATCCTGTTCGGACAGGGAGACGAGCAACGCATGTTCGAGTGCCATGGAAAAAGTATCTATGCACTCAGGTGCGTATGCAACTAAGTGCGTACTAACTTGGTTGCATAGAACGTCTTGTATGTCGACTTCGGAGAGAGGCGCCGAGTCGCCCGCGCGCAGTTAGGCTTCGCCGTATGAGCGCCGAGTCCACGAGCATGCAGGCCGAGCCACCCGCAGGCATCGGTGGTGCGGCCACGAAGAGTCAAGTGTTCGCGTGGGGGCTGTGGGATTGGGGATCGGCAGCATTCAACGCCGTGATCCTCACGTTCGTCTTCTCGGTCTATCTCACCGACGCGGTCGGCGACGACCTGCCCGGCACGATTTCGGCAACTACGTGGCTCAGTTGGGCTCTCGGAATCGCCGGCTTCTTCATCGCGATACTCGCCCCGATCACCGGACAGCGTTTCGATGCGTCGGGTAAACGCAAACTCTCACTCGCGATACTCACCGGCATCACCGTGCTCTCGATGGCGGGTCTCTATTTCGTCGAGGACAACTACCGCTACCTGTGGCTCGGATTGGTTCTGCTCGCAATCGGTTCGGTGATTTTCGAACTGGCCGGCGTGCCGTACAACGCCATGATGCGGCAGGTGTCGACACCGGAGAATCTGGGACGAGTCTCCGGCTTCGGCTGGGCCATGGGATATTTCGGCGGAATCGTGCTGCTGTTGCTGTGTTACTTCGGGTTCATCGTCGGCGACGGCGACACTCGGGGATTCCTGGGATTGACCACCGACGGCGGCATGAACATCCGGATGGTGGCACTGCTGGCTGCAGTGTGGTTCGCGGTCTTCGCGATTCCGGTGTTCTTCAAGGTTCCCGAGTTGCCCAGCCCCGCGGTCGATTCGGGAGCGTCCAAGGCCGGGTTCCTCGACTCCTATCGGGTGTTGTGGCGCGATCTGCGCGAACTCTGGAACGTCGACAGGCGCACGATCTGGTACCTGATCGCGAGCGCACTCTTTCGTGACGGTCTGGCGGGTGTGTTCACCTTCGGAGCCGTGTTGGCTGTCAACGTCTACGGAATCAGTGCGGCCGACGTCCTGCTGTTCGGTGTTGCCGCCAACGTGATTTCCGCAATCGGTGCATTGGTGGCCGGACGCTTCGACGATCGGATCGGACCCAAACAGGTCATCACCGTCTCGCTGGCGTCGATGATCGTGGTCGGCGCGATATTGATCGCGGTGTCCGGGCCGGTGATGTTCTGGATCTTCGGTCTCGCGCTCTGCCTGTTCGTCGGGCCCGCTCAGTCTTCGGCACGAACCTTCTTGGCACGCATCACCCCGCCTGGGCGTGAAGGTCAGATGTTCGGCCTGTATGCGACCACAGGCCGAGCAGTGTCGTTCTTGGCGCCGACACTGTTCGGCCTGTTCGCTTGGCTCTTCGGTGCAGACCGTGCCGGCATCATCGGACTGCTGGTGGTTCTCGGCGTCGGCCTTGCCGCATTGTCGATGGTGAAGGCGCCGGAAGGGGACAGTGCGATCCCCGTCAATCCTTGAAGTAGACCAACTGGTGTGTCGTAGCGAGCAATGCGCCGTCACTGCCCCAAATTTCGGCCGACTGATCGAAGTATCCGTTTCCGAACCGTTGGGTCCGCGCCGTTCCCAGCACGGAATTGTCTGCCTGTGCGGTCAGCGTCTGAGCGTCGGCGTGGAAGTAGATGGTCATCGAGACCGTTCCGGCCGGAGCCATCTTGCCTCGGCGCAAGAAGACTCGTGGGAAGAAGACATCACACAGTGCGGTCAGCGACGTGAAGTCGAGAGCGCGTGCCGGCTGATCTCGCACCCAGAGCGTCGTGGTCGAGTCGGGGTGCTCGCCCGACTCCAGATCGGGGATCGCACCTTCGACAAAGCGCATCTCGTAGTTCTGTGCCCAGGCGATGAACTCGGGGAACGGCAGCAGCGCAACGTTTTCGGCCGACGGAACTTCCGGCATCGTGATCTCGGTAGACGACCAGGTTTCACGCCTGGTACCGAACACTGCCGTCGCGGTAGTGGCGACGGTTCCGTCCTGAGACAGTTCGATGGACCAGTGCTGCGTCGAGCGGTTGGTACGCACCGGCCGGGCGGAGATCTCGAAGGCGCCCTCGGTGATCGGACCGGCAAAGTTGACGGTCAACGACAGCGGATCGCCGAGGCGTTCGGGGTGCTTCAGTACAGATTCGAGCAATGTGGCAGCGGTGACGCCGCCGAACGGCCCGACCATGTTGTTGTACGCCGGATTGGTTTCGCCGGTCGACAAGCCGGCCGTGAGTGGCGTCAATCCGACAGCGGTGTCGAACGGATGGGGTGGTGCAACGGTCTCGGTCATCGCAGAACTCCTGGTGGTGGAATCAATTCGGCTCTATGTATGACAACATACATAGAGCCGAATTCGTCGCGACGATCAGGATCCTGCACGTGCGAGGATTGCCTCGGCCAACTCTTCGGCTCGCTCTTCCGGAATCCAGTGACTTCCGCCGTCGAGCACGACGAACTCGTAGGGAGCGTCCACGAATTCACCACAGCGTTCTGCGCCTGCGCGGCCGAGTGCTGTGTCGCCGGTGCTCCAGACATACGTGGTCGGCACGGTGGTGCGATCGATGTCGCCGAAGTCGCGAGTCATCGCGCGGTACCAGTTCAAGGCGCCGGTGAGCGCGCCCTCCCCGCTCAGGACACGAATGTGCTCGTCGGCGAATTCAGGATCGATCTGGCCGTCGAACATGGCGCGCAGCCGGCGGAAGTTGTCCTCCGACAACACTTCCTCGGCTTTGCCCTCCTGTCGGAGAAGTCCGATGTACGACGAGCGTTGCTTCTGGTCCTCGTCCTCGCGGAGTGCCCAACCGAAGGCGGTGGGGTGGGGGACCGAGATGGCTGTCAGGCTGCGGATCCGGTTCGGATGGCGACCGGCGACCTGCCAGGCGACCGCCGAACCCCAGTCGTGGCCGACCAGATGCGCGTCGGACAGGCTGAGCGCGTCGAGCAATCCGACGACGTCGGCTACCAGATGCTCGATCTTGTAGGCATCCACCCCTTCGGGGCGCGCGCCGGCGGAGTATCCGCGCTGATTCGGTGCGATCACGCGGTATCCCGCCGCGGTGAGCAGTGGTGTGACCTTGCCCCAGGATGCGGCGCTCTCCGGGAAGCCGTGCAGCGCTACCAGCGGAATGCCGTCGTCCGGGCCCGAGATCAGTACATCGAAGGTGAGGTCGCCAACGGGGATTTCGTATGTACTCGTGGAAGACATGACTCTCACCGTACGTCGAAAAGGTGAACCCGAGGTCAGTTTCGAGGTGGATTCCAGGTGGCCATTCCGAGCATGATGACTCGCAGTTGCTTCTCGGCTCGTGTGATGACGGCGGCTTCGTCGCGATACCCGGCCGTCCCGGCGTCCAGCAGTTCGACGACAGCGCTGAACATCGTCGAGACGATCAGGTCGGCAGCCATTTCCAGATCGTCCGACGACCAGCTTTCCAGTCCGGCAATTCTGGAGAGGTCGATGGTCAGTTCGCTGACGAACAACCGCATTTCAGTGGCTATCGCACGTCGTACCTCACTGACGCCGCTGTAGCGTTCGCGG
Organism: Rhodococcus sp. MurmanLake-1; assembly: GCF_056945715.1. NCBI lineage: Bacteria > Bacillati > Actinomycetota > Actinomycetes > Mycobacteriales > Nocardiaceae > Rhodococcus > Rhodococcus sp. MurmanLake-1. The sequence continues at coordinate 52,356 of NZ_JBWZNF010000004.1, forward strand.
CAGAGGAACCGAAACTGTCGCTCGTGTGTATGCACTTGTCGCACAAGGATGCCCAGTGACGTAGCGGCGTCCTTGGTGCTGGGATTACGCCTTGCGTCGCGCAGCATCTGGCGCAACATGCGCATGCTCTCTTCGACGAGGACGACACCGACGTCCTCCAGTGAAGCGAAGTGGCGGTAGAACGCCGTCGGAACGATCCCGGCTTCCCTGGCTACCTCTCGCAAGCTGATTCCGGCGAAGCCGCGATCGGCCGAGAGGTCCATGGCAGTGTCCAGGAGCGCTTGGCGTGTGCGTTCCTTCTTTGCGGCACGACTTTCCGGTTCCCTGTTGTCGGGTTCCCTGCGCTCTGGGTTCACCGGTCCGGCCTTCGTCACGACGTCGAGTGTAGGTACAGGCATTCCGGCTCCTTTCGGCAACTCGTGTAACTCGGATCACATTCTTGTTGACATGTACTTGTGTGCACCTGTCACACTATCTTCGGTGAACATTTGTACACTGAATTCACGCAGTCGGGGGAAGCTAGCCCAGCAATCGGTACACCCGGCAATCGAAGTACGAGGAGGGTCATGACAATCGCATCTGCTCCTGAGAACACGACACCGAAGTCCACACCTCGGCGCGGACTGTCCTTGGTGGGACTGATCGAAGCCATGGCTGCTCCACATCAGATCGATCGGTACCTCGAGTTGGTCAACCCGATGGCGACCGTTCGTGACATCCGCGCGCAGGTTGTCGCCGTCGACCATCCGACCGCTGACTCCGTCACTCTGACGCTGCGCCCGACTCGCCAGTGGCGCGGTTTTCAGGCGGGCCAGTTCGTGCAGTTGGGCGTGGTGATCGACGGTGTTCGTCACACTCGCTGCTACTCGCCGGCCGGCGGCGCGTCTACGCGCAACGGGCTGATCGAGCTCACCGTGAAAGCGCATCCCGGTGGCCTGGTGTCGCAGTATCTGTACGCCAACGCGGCGCCCGGACTCGTTGTCAGCCTCTCGCAGGCAGACGGTGTGTTCTCCCTTCCCGTCGACCGCCCGCGTCGGGTGTTGTTGATCAGTGGCGGCAGTGGAATCACCCCGGTCATGTCGATGCTTCGGACGCTGGTGGAGGAGGAGCACTCGGGCGAGATCGTGTTCGTGCACTACGCGAACACCGATGCCGACGTGGCATACACGCGCGCGCTGAAGACCATCGCCGAGCAGAACCCGAACGTGAAACTGGTACTCGTGTACACCGAAAGCGGTGGAGGTGACCTCGAAGGTTTCTTCGATCGCGGGCACCTCGACGCCGTGGCTCCGTGGATCGCCGATCCGGACACGATCGACGCCCAGGCTTATCTCTGCGGGCCTCCCGGTCTGATGCGGGGAGTGCGTGAGGTGTTCCGTGAGGTCGACGTCGAGCACTTGCTCAATACCGAGGAGTTCGCGCCGGCGGTTGCCGAGCCGGGTGAGGCCGGCGGCGAGGTGTCATTCACCAAAAGTGGGGTGGCGGCCGAGAACTCCGGCGAAACACTTCTCGAACAAGCAGAAGCTGCGGGCCTCAATCCCGAATACGGATGCCGGATGGGAATCTGCTTCTCCTGCACCTCCGTCAAGAAGGCGGGTCGTACCCGAAACGTGCGCACCGGTGAGACAGACGACGAGCCGGACAAGAAGATCCAGCTGTGCGTCAGCGCTCCCGTCGGCGACGTCACCGTCGACATCTGAAGTCCCATTTTCCACACGACTGTCTGGAGACCGACATGTTTGGACTTTCACTTCCCACCCTCCCGTTCCTCGGCAACGGTTCCGATGCGAAGGACGACGCTCCCGTCGTCCTGACGTACGAGCAGGTCGAGGAGATCGGCCGCGAGTTGGACGCATTGCGTGATCGCACCGTCGCTTCGCTTGGGGCCGAAGACCGGGAGTACATCTACAAGATCATCAAGGCTCAGCGCGGGTTCGAGGTCGCAGGTCGCGGCTTGATGTACCTCGGATTCCTACCGCCGGTGTGGCTCGCGGCAGTCGGTGCGCTGAGTGTGTCGAAGATTCTCGACAACATGGAGATCGGCCACAACGTCATGCACGGTCAATATGACTGGATGCGGGAACCCGGGCTCAATTCCGAAGTCTTCGAATGGGATACGGTGTGCCCGGCCGACCAGTGGCGACACTCGCACAACTACATGCATCACACGTACACCAATATTCTCGGCAAAGACCGTGACATCGGATACGGCATCCTGCGTATCGACGACGCGCAGAAGTGGAACCCCTATTACCTCGGTAATCCGGTCTGGGCCTTTGCCTTGATGATGCTCTTCGAGTGGGGTGTGATGATGCACGATCTCGAGATCGAGAACGTCATCCAGGGCAAACGCAAGTGGCACGACGTCAAGCCGCTTCTGAAGGGCTGGTGGAACAAGGCGGGCAAGCAGGTCCTCAAGGACTACGTCATCTTCCCGGTTCTGACGGGGCCGCTGTTCGTGACCACTCTCGCGGGGAACGTCACCGCCAACCTGGTCCGAAACGTGTGGACGTACTCGATCATCTTCTGTGGCCATTTCCCCACCGGCGTACAGAGCTTCACCGAGGACGAGACGGCCGACGAGACTCGTGGTCAGTGGTACGTGCGTCAGATGCTCGGCAGCGCCAACATCGAGGGAAGCCCGCTCTTCCACATCATGTCCGGCAACCTCTCGCACCAGATCGAGCACCACCTGTTCCCGGACCTGCCTGCGCATCGTTATCCGGAACTCGCTCCCCAGGTGAAAGAATTGTGTGGGAAGTACGGTTTGCCGTACAACACCGGTGGGTTCTTCAAGCAGATCGGTTCGGTATGGGGCAAGATCTTCAAGCTCGCTCTTCCGCCCGGTTTGGTCAAGTCGAAGACCCCTCCCGGTGTTATCGTCGAGCGCCAGCGAACTGCAGCCTGAGAGGCACACACTGATGGTCGGGAAATTCGAACGCCGCAAGGACACGGTCCAGGAACTGACCGAAAGTGCAGCCAACCACGTGGGCTCCATCGCGATGATCATCGCCGGGGCTGTTCGAGACGTGACGCGCGAGATCGGTGACTGGGTGTCCGACGGAATCGAGATGCGTGAAGCAGCGAAAAAGGCTGCGGCTGACGATCGTTCGGAGTCCGTGACCATCGAGCACGACGAGACCGATCCACCGGAAGATTGGCGTTGATTCCAACTCTTCGATCGCCGAGACAGTAAGGCCGACGGCCGGATCGCACAACCGCGAGCCGTTTCGCCTGAACGACCACGTTGCCCTCCGTCACAGATGACGGAGGGCAACGTGGGTTTCGTGGACTGTTTCGGCGGCCGAAGACGCGGATCGAACACCGATCACAAGTGAGGTCCTAAGCAGCGCTTCCGAGGCTCGCCGAGTCGAAGCTGCCGAGCCCGGTGCTGCCGAGACCGCTGCTACCGACCCCGCCCAATGCGAGCGCATTGCTGCTACCCGCGCTCAGTAGCTGGACGATGATGTTGATGACGATGGGGTCGCCGGTGAGCGGAATTGTAGGCACAGGGGGACCTGCTTTCTGTTTCGAGATGTGGTGAGCAAGGTGAGCGGCGACGGGATCGTCGACGTGGTCAGGCGGGCTGTTTCAGCCACTTCCGGTGCTGCCGAGCGACACGATAGAGCCGTTGCCGAAGCCGAGTGCTCGGGAGAGTGAGCCGAAGTCGATGACCAGGCTGCCCAGGGTGTGCTGGTTTATCACAGTGGTTCCTGTCTGTGCCGCGACTTTGTGATGCGAGCGGGTAAGTCGATCAGGGAGCAGGCGTCGTGGGAGTTTCGCCGCCGCCGCCGCCAATCGGAGAGTTGTTGGTGTAGAGGAAACTGCTGCCGGCGTTGAACATCTGTAGGACGGTGTTCATGACGACGGCCAAAGCGCCTGTGGTTGGTGCGGCGATCATGTGCTTGCTCCTGGTTTCAGCGGTGGCGACGTGGTGGTCACCGTGGTCACCGCCATCACAGTGTCAGGCGGCTTGGAGCGGGCCCTGCGCGAGAGATTCTCTCGCACAGGGCCCGAGATTCGTCCTAGGAGACGCCGCCGCCATCCGTCGAGCCCGTGCCGGTGCTGCCCGCGTTGAAGAGCTGCAGGATGGTGTCGAAGAAGGCACCGAGGAGAGCGTTATCCTGGCCGTTGATCATGTGTTTCCCCTTAATTGTTACTGGTTTGCGCGGTGATTCGCACCACACTTTTATAGCCCGGGTCGGAACGGAAAAGTGGGGTCCAGGCGCCACACGTGGACAGCTAATAGCGAGGATGTGAGTGTTCACATTTTCGCTGGACGATTGTCCACATCAGTGCTTGCGAAAGTCAGAGAGATCATGGCAGCGCGCAGTTTGAGCAGTTCAGAGGGCAGGGCCGGATCCAATCCGGTCAGGGTTGCGATGCGCTTGATTCGATTGTCGACGGTGTTGGTGTGCAGGCCGAGCGCCGACGCGGTGCGCTGACGATGCTGGCCGTTGGCGAGGTGTATGGACAATGTCTGCAGCAGTTCCGGATTGCCGTCGAGTGGCCTTAGAAGATTGATCAAGCTGTCGCGGCCTGCGCCACCCCGAGTGAGTTGATACTCGAGCGCGAGGTCTTCCATTCGGTACGACCGCGCCGGCAGTCTCAGGCGCCGCACGAGTTGCGCCAATTCGTGAGTGGTTGCTTGGGCGGCGGCGATATCTCGTACCGCGGCGTTCTCGGCGATTGCTGTGATCTCCACCCCGACCGTTGCGCGTGCACGTTGGATGACCTCGCACACTGTTCCCCAGTCGGGTGTGCCCTCGATCAGGACCAGACCACGTTGCGGTGCAGGAGCTTCGAGCAGCGCCGACCCGAAGTGGGCCGCGATTTTCGATTGAGCGACGGAGAGGTCACGGTAGGCCTGTATGCGCTGGTGGTTGCCGTTGCGTGCTCCCGGGCGGATGGGCGGCAGGTTCACCAGGAGCCGCAGGACGAGATAGCGGGGTGCGAGTTCAACGCCCATCTGCAACGCAAGCTGGGTGGGATCGTCGCCGTCCAGCATGGCTTTCACGAGAGCGCCGGCGGAGTATTCCCCGAGTTGGGAGCCAGCTGGGAGAGCCGAGAGATAGCTGATCGAGATGAACGAGTGAAGCCGCTGCGCGAGTGCGAACAAGAACTCGTTGAGATCCCCGAGATTGGCGGAGTCCTCGGCGTCGGCCCGGCTGAGGATGAGGGTGCGAAAAGTGCTGATGCCCTCGTTGGTCAAGTTGAGGATCGCGCTGAGTGGCACGCCTTTCAATGCTTGTTGGACGGTCATCGTGTGAATGCCGTCCAACTCTTGGTCGGTGGGAAGTTTGCGGTGATCCAGCAACTGGATCCCCACTTGGAGCCCCTGCACGATCACCGCAATCAGTTCCCGACGAACTGCCTCCGTTTGGAGGGAAGTCAACGTCGGGTTGGCACGGGACAGGTGATCTACGAGATCGCTTGCCAGTGGGATGACGTCGTAGACCGCTGTGGAGGCGGGCTTGCCTCCCAACATGAGCGGTCCCGGGTTGTTCAGCAGCGCTGGGGACATGGGTGGCCTCCTCTAGACAGGTGCGTCGCCTGGCACAGGCACCCGGAGGCTCGGCGCGTTACGAAGCGGGGTACACGCTGAGGCCTTGTTCGGGGGCATACTCGCCGCTGAAATTTGCGGATCGAATTGCGCCAGGCGTTGTGATTTCTACCACATGAACGATCGTCCAACTGTGAAATGGACAAATGTGAAGATAAGTCCATATGCCCCACGCGCTGCGGACCTAAACAATCGTCCACTTACGGTGTTTTTCGACGTCAGAGCGGAAAACGGATTCGGAGGACACCACGAGTTCCGTCTGGGATCATTGCCGGCGCCGACGGTGCTCGTCGCGGGCGATTTGCTCAGATCAAGCTCGAGGGCCCTGGGTCCTCGAGGACCCAGGGCCCTCGAGGCCTAGGTATTGATTCGACCGGTCCGATGTACGGGAACCGGTTCAGGGTGAGATCACCCCTTTTTGTACTGCTGTCTGTATTGCGGAAATCTCTAGATGACGCCCAGCGAAATCATGGCGTCGGCCACCTTCACGAAGCCGGCAATGTTCGCGCCGTGCACGTAGTCGCCCGGCTTTCCGTACTCGGCAGCGGTGTTGATGGTGCGCTTGTGAATGCCGCGCATGATTCCGGCGAGACGCTCGTCGGTGTACTCGAAGCTCCAGGAATCACGCGAAGCATTCTGCTGCATTTCGAGGGCGGAGGTTGCGACGCCACCGGCGTTGGCCGCCTTGCCGGGCGCGAAGGCTACGTTCGCGTCACGGAAGAGCTGGATGCCGCCGGGGGTGGTGGGCATGTTCGCGCCTTCGGCAACGGCCTGAACGCCGTTGGCGATCAAGGTCTTTGCGGCATCTTCGTCGAGCTCGTTCTGAGTCGCGCAGGGGAGTGCGACGTCGCACGGCACGTCCCAGATGGAACCATCGGCGATGAACTCGGCATGCGGAACTGCGTCGGCGTACTCGCTGATGCGGCCGCGGCGAACTTCCTTGATCTCCTTGAGGAGGTCGAGATCGATGCCCTTCTTGTCCACGATGTATCCCGAGGAATCCGAGCAGGCGATCGCGACGCCGCCGAGCTGGTGGATCTTCTGGATTGCGTAGATGGCGACATTGCCGGATCCGGAGATCACGACGTTCTTGCCTTCGAGGCCTTCACCCTTTGCCTTGAGCATTTCGGCGACGAAGTACGCGACGCCGTAGCCGGTGGCCTCGGTGCGAACCTGCGATCCGCCCCAGGTGATGCCCTTGCCGGTGAGGACGCCCGACTCGTACGTGTTGGTCAGCCGCTTGTACTGACCGAACAGGTAGCCGATCTCGCGACCGCCGACGCCGATGTCGCCGGCCGGAACGTCGGTGTATTCACCGATGTGACGCTGCAGTTCGGTCATGAAGGACTGACAGAAGCGCATGACCTCTGCGTCGGAGCGGCCCTTGGGATCGAAGTCCGAGCCACCCTTGCCGCCGCCGATGGGCAGGCCGGTGAGTGAGTTCTTGAAGATCTGCTCGAAGCCGAGGAACTTCACGATGCCCAGGTTGACGCTGGGGTGGAAGCGCAGGCCGCCCTTGTAGGGGCCGAGTGCACTGTTGTACTGCACGCGGAAGCCACGGTTGACGTGAACGTTGCCCTGGTCGTCGGTCCACGGCACGCGGAAGATGATCTGGCGTTCCGGCTCGCAAAGCCGCTCGATGAGTCCGGCGTCGGCGTAGCGGGGGTGGCGTTCGAGCACTACGTGAAGAGACTCGAAGACCTCTGCGGCGGCCTGATGGAACTCGGGCTCTCCTGCATTGCGAACCAAAACCTGATCGTAAATCTGCGCTACGCGGTCACGTACGGACACCGCTCACCTACCTCGTTGTGAGAACTCTTTTACATTTCCGTTACATACTAGGCGCCTTTATTGCTGTATCGGACAACTGTCCTGTGAAGGTGAAATCGGACACAGCTGTCACTTGTGTCAGTTGAACGGGCGATTTATAACAATTTGCTCAGCTTTCACTCTCTTAACACAGTCCAAATGGTTTGCTTCTGCGGTCGGGGATCACTGTGCCTGTGGTCCGAACGGGAGTCGAATTGATCAGAGGGGCTGCACGTGCGTAAAAAACACTCCATGTCGGCGATGTTGTCGATAGGCGTCGTCACGATTGCCGCGACGATTGCCGCAGCGCCGTCTGCGTCTGCGATCGGTGGACCGTGTGGGTCGGGAGGAAGTGGTTCCGCCGGATCGATGACGGGTTCGCTCGGTTCGCTGACCGGATCACTTGGCAGTGGTTCCGCCGGTACCGGCTCCCTCGCCAACGCGTTGCCGTGGATCACCGGCGCGCCCAACGGTGCTCTGCCGGTGCTGACCGGCCGCACCAAAGCGATCGAAATGGTCACTGGCCCAGGCAGTCCCAACAACACGATCGAGCGGTTCAACGTGTCGGGAACCGACCTCGGAATCATGTGGGACAACGGTCTTTCGGGGCCGGATCACGACGTTCTGATGGCATTCGGCGATACGGTTGGCGACTGCGACACCCCGGGTGACGACTGGCGCAGCAACGTGTTGTTCCGCAGCAACGACACCGCCATCGCCGACGGCATGAAGATCGACAGTTCTCCTTTGGATGGCCCCAATCATTCCAAGGAGATCATTCCGGGATTCGGCATTCCGGGCGAGTTCACCACCATCCCGACCGCTGGAATCTCTTACGGTGGTGTGCAGTACATCAGATTCATGTCCGTTCGGTCGTGGGACGAACCAGGAGCCTGGACCACCAACTATTCGGCTCTGGCTTTCTCCACGGACAACGGTGAGAACTGGGAGCTCGATCCGGCGACGGTTCGCGCGAACACGGAAGGACTCGGTATCCCGGGGATTCCGGCGGTATCACCGATCAATTCCAACTTCCAGCAGAGCGCCTTCCTCGACGGACGCGATGGTTACCTGTACGAATACGGAACTCCCTCAGGCCGTTTCGGTAAGGCGATCCTGGCGCGAGTTGCCGGAGCCGACATCAGAAACCTCGGCGCGTACGAATACTGGGACGGCTCCGGTTGGAGTCCGCGAGATACCGATGCGGTGCAGGTCATCAAAGCGCCGGTCAGTGAACTTGCCGTGCAGTGGAACGACTACCTGAACAAGTACGTCGCGATGTACACCAGTGCCGAGGGCAACCTCGTGATCCGTCAGGCCGACCAACCGCAAGGCCCGTGGAGCGGCACCCAAACTCTGTTGAGCGGAATCACGTTGCCCGCGTTGTACGGCGGATTCATGCACCCGTGGGCGAGCGGACAGTTCCTCGAATTCGTCGCGACCACGTGGGACCGTTACAACGTCATCTACATGCGAACCGACTTGAACGGACTCAAGATGGCGTCGTCGGATTCGCGCGATCGTCCTGACCCCGCGACCACCGGTGAGGCTCGCGTCCTCGAAGTCACGATGCCGGAAGACCGCTAGCCCGAGCAAGATTCGACAACTGTGGCCTGCAACTCGATCGAGTTGCAGGCCATAGTTCTGTGGGTAGTGATATTCGGGTGATGCTCAGAGAATGAAGAGCATTTCCTGATACGTCGGGAGTGGCCAGTGATCGTCGGCGACGATGGTTTCGAGGAAGTCGGCCGCTGCACGTACCTCTGCCATGGCGGGCAGGAGTGCGTCCTGTGCGTGCTTGGCCTGATCGAATGGCGACTCGCCGGCGTCGGTGTCGATTGCTGCGCGCAGGGCCGCGAGCGCTGTGCGCAGAGCCGCAACGGGCGCCGACACTTCTTCGAGCGGAGCTGAATCCGGTTCGAGGCCGGCGGACTTCAGTGCGACGAAGTTCTGCGCAACTTCCGTCTGGTGGCGCACTGCAGCCGGAAGGATCAGCGTCGTACCGATTTCGGCGGCCAGGCGTGCCTCGACGCCGATGCTCAGTGCGTACTGTTCGAGTCCGACCTCGTAGCGACTGTGCATCTCTCGGTGGTTGAAGACCTTGTACTTCTCGAAGAGTTCCATCGAGGACTCGGTGATCAGTTCAGGAAGGGCGTCCAGCGTCGTGCGAAGGTTCGGCAGGCCGCGAGACTCGGCCTCGATCTGCCAGTTCTCCGAGTAGCCGTCGCCGTTGAAGACAACCGCACCGTGGTTGGTGATGATCTCGGTGAGCAGATTCTGGACGGCGGTGTCGAAATCGGCGCCGTCGGCGACCGCGGCCTCCAGTTCGGTGGCCATGTAGTCCAAGGCCTCGGCCATGATCGTGTTGATGGTGACCATCGGGCCGTTGACTGTTTGCAGCGATCCTGGTGCGCGGAACTCGAAACGGTTGCCGGTGAAGGCAAATGGGCTCGTGCGGTTGCGGTCGCCCGGATCGGTCGGCAGGACGGGAAGGGTGTCGGCTCCGATCATCATGGTGCCCTTGTCCTTCGACGATGTTGCCGCGCCCTTGGCGATCTGCTCGAAGACGTCGGCCAGTTGATCGCCGAGGAAGATCGAGATGATTGCCGGGGGAGCCTCGTTGGCACCGAGACGGTGATCGTTGGTTGCCGATGCGACCGACGCGCGCAGGAGGCCGGCGTATTTGTGGACGGCCCGGATGACTGCGGCGCAGAATACGAGGAACTGGGCGTTGTCATGCGGATTGTCGCCGGGGACAAGCAAACTGCCGAGTTCGGAGTTGCCCAGCGAGAAGTTGACGTGCTTGCCGGAGCCGTTGACACCGTCGAACGGCTTCTCGTGGAACAGACATTCCATGCCGTGCTTCTTGGCGATGGTTTTGAAGGTGGTCATCAGCAACTGCTGGTGGTCGGCGGCGATGTTGCCTCGCTCGAACATCGGGGCGATTTCGAACTGGCCGGGCGCAACCTCGTTGTGCCGTGTCTTGGCGGGGATGCCGAGTTTGAACAGTTCCCGCTCGGTGTCCATCATGAATCCGAGCACACGTTCCGGGATCGCCCCGAAGTAGTGGTCGTCGAACTCCTGGCCCTTGGGCGGCTTTGCGCCGAAGAGTGTTCGGCCGGCGTTGAGGAGGTCGGGGCGGGCGAGGAAGAAGTGTCGATCGATCAGGAAGTACTCCTGCTCGGGACCGCAGAACGACACGATGTGCTCGGGGTCGTCGTGGCCGAACAACTTCAGGATTCGTTCGGCGTGGAAACCCATTGCCTGTTGTGAACGCAGCAGGGGAGTCTTGTGGTCGAGCGCTTCGCCGGTCATCGAAACGAACACGGTCGGGATACACAGTGTGTTGCCGTTGGGGTTTTCGAGAACGTAGGCCGGGCTCGTGACATCCCAGCCGGTGTATCCGCGAGCCTCGAATGTGTTGCGCAGCCCGCCGTTCGGGAAACTCGAAGCGTCGGGTTCACCTTGGATCAAGGTCTTGCCGGCGAACTCCGCCAGTGCACTGCCGTCGCCGACCGGCTCGAGGAAGCTGTCGTGCTTCTCGGCCGTCAACCCGGTCAGTGGATAGAAGACGTGGGCGTAGTGGGTTGCGCCTTTCTCCAACGCCCAGTCCTTCATCGCGGACGCGACCGCATCGGCGACCATGGGATCAAGCGGTTTGCCTTGCTCGATCGTCGCCATCACCGACTTGTAGACGAGCTTGGGCAGTCGCTTCTGCATGACCACCTTGTTGAAGACGTTGGCACCGAACACCTCGCCGGGTGTCTCGTCGGTGGTGAAACTGACCACCGGAGGTGTGTAGGCCTCGACGTCCTTGATCGCTTGCAAGCGAACTGCATTTCCACTCATGTGCTTACCCCTCGCCCGGGCCCAGGGCTGCGCTGCTGATTGCGAGCCCGACTTCGGCAAACCCTACGAACCTCCGGAGTCGGGGGTGTTTCGTAGATATTGCGCCTGTCCGCAAACTTCGAGTCACAACGGAAATGTCGATCTGTCGGAGGTCTACGGCAGACTTCGAGCCGACGGGCTATTGCAGGACAGTCGAATCGGAGAGTCTTTGTGATCAGGGTGTTGGTGTCAACAACGGTGGAGCAGGGCGATCTCGCGGAAGTGCTTCGGTTGTATGACGAACTTGTCACCGAGACCCGAAAAGAGGACGGCTGCATCAATTACGAGTTACTGCAGCGCACCGACAATCCCTGCGAGCTCGTGTTGGCGGAGGAATGGGAATCGCAGGAGCACCTCGACGCCCACACTCATACCGAGCACTTCGTCAGGTTGGTTGAGGCGCTGGACAAGCTCGAGACGGCAGCGCCGGCGCAGATCTTCACGAAGGTTCTGTAGCGGCGGAGTCCGGTCTCAGTGCTCGCTCAGGCGTCGAACGAACATTCCGGAGGCCCTCGAGCGTCAACTAGGCGAGCCGTTCCGACACACGCGGAAACTGGTTTGCATCGACACGCTAGAATCATCGTAGGTCCGTCGAGTCCGATGTAGGACAGCGCCTTCGGGCTCCAGCCGGGTCTTGTGCCGGTGTCGGCCGACCTGCACGGGCGCTCTATACGGTCACGTCGGAGTAGGGCATATGCTCTGACACCCAAGGAAATACGACTTCCATGAGTAGCAGCACCACCGCGACCAAGAGAACGATCGCCAGCAGGGCCTTCACTGGTCGGGGGCCGGGGAGCGCGCCCCAGAGGTAGCCGTACATTCATTGCTCCTGGAATGCCGCGGGAATGGTGCCCGAAGTCTTCGAGATTGTTTCGACGAGAACCGCGTGGACGATCAAGCGTTCGCTGTTCGAGTAGAGCGGATGGCACGTGGTCAGTGTCAACATACTTTCCAGCGTGGCGTCGGGCTCGGCCCAAGGGCTTCCGGGCAGCGGGTTGACGACCGCAACATCCCCGGGCACGGTGATGTGCCGCCCGAGGAGATGGGCGTAGTCGCCTTCGGAAACCCGATCGGCTTGCTCGGGATTCAAGCAGGCTTTCGCCGCAGCGCGACGTTCGGGCGAGGCCTGGTCGAGTGGGAGTAACCGGTACGTCATCCACTGGGACTCGGTCTCCACGACGACGGCATCGCATGCATCGAGTCGATCCAGGTGTTGGAAGACTGCGCCGGAACCATTGCGGTGCCCGGCGAGCGCGAAGTTTCCGGCTTCGCCGGGCATCTGCGAGTCCGGGTAGTGGCCGGGGCCGGCCCGCAGGTCCTCGTTGCGTGTGCCCTCGACGATTGCGTACGCGGCGCCGAGTGTGGGGAAATGCACGCGCGCGAATCCCTCGCCGAGCACAGGGATCAGCGGGGACACCGGCTGACCGTCGATCGCTCCTGGGGCTTCGGGGACTTCGGCCCAGGATTCCTCCAGACTGTTGTTGAGCTCGTCCTGGAGCCGCCCTGAGACGATATTGGTCCAGAACGCCTCATAGATGACGAACAGCAGGACGACGACCCCGGCCGTGAGGAGCAGTTCGCCGATTACCTGGCCTGTGCCCGGCCGCCGACGCCCTGGAACTTTGGTATCGCTCACGGACCGGGGTCTCCTCTTCACAGATCTACCGAGCTAGCTGATGTGTCGAATTGGTGCCGTATCGAACTAGCTGCCCGCGTTGATCGTGGCGCTTCCGGTACCGCCGAGGAGATCGTAAAGGAGTACGGACAGGCGACCGAGCCCGTCGATCGCGGCAGAACCAGTGGTCTCGATGCCTTCGATGACGATCGGGAACGGGAGGAATGACATGGTGTTTCTCCTTCGAGGGGTGGGCCACGGGGGCCGCGAGATAGATACGCCGTGACGGTGAAACAGGGCGGGGGCGACCAGGCGTAGGTCGCCACCCGCCCTGTTTCGGTATTCCTGGTTGGGAGTTACTCCCGGCCGGGTGCACGCTTGCGGTTACGCAGGGTGAGCCATGCGCCACCGCCGATCAGCGCCAGCGCCAGACCGGCGAGCCAGATGACGTTCGCGCCGGTTACCGGCAGGGACGATGACTGGTCCGGTTTGGCCTGAGCAGGATTTCCCGGAGCAGGCGTGCCCGGAGCACCGTTGTGTCCACCACCGTTATTGCCGGGAGTGTTGTTGCCGGGAGTCGACACGTCGGTGCCTGGTCCTCCGGGTACCTCAGAGCCCGGCCACGTCGGGATTTCCCACGGCGGCAGCGGGATCGGGATCGGGATGATGATCAGCCCATTGCTGCTGGTTTTGTTCTCGAGTCCCAGGACCACCGACTTGTTTGCTTCGCCGGTGAGCTTGACGGAAGTTGCGGTCGGTTCGCCGTCGATATTCGAGACGTCCGCCTTGCCTTCCTTGACGCCCCAGATCACTTCACCCCACTTGACGTTGGTGACGTCAGTTTGAGCACCGGTTTCTGTGAAAGTGATGTCGGTGTTCAGCGGGAACTGGACCCGGCCGTCGATGACGGCTGCGTCGCACTGGGCGGTCGGAGTGACCGAAGCGCCCGGTCTGACATCGAGAACACAAGACCTCGCCTCATTGTCGATGTCCGTCCACGTAGCCGTGACCTGGAAGATCGTGGATCCGTCCTTTGCCACCTGGCCGCCCTTGGGGCCGGTCACGATCTTGTCGATATCCACCTCGGTGGTCGGGATCGGGCGGTTGTGGATCTCCACCACAGCCTTCTCACCGGCTACCGCCTTGACGGTGTCGCGGTATTCGGCGTCACCGGCATCCGCGGACACGTAGTAATACGGCCGCGCCCAGTCGATACCGGCCAGGGGCTTGGGGTCGACCTCGGAGAAGGTGATCACGGTGTTCCGCGGCACAACCTCGTCGGACGTCCAGCTCCAGTCGTTTCCGGCATCGAGGGTGATGGTCTGGCCCACTGCCGGGAAATCGGTTCCGGCGGGGAGCGCCGGATCGATTCCGTCGATACGGACCTCAAACGTCGCGCTGTCAGGCAGGTCGGCCTCGGGGGCGCGGACGGGGTTGCCGTCAGCGTCGAGGATGAACTTCGTGAATTCGACCGATCCGAATTTCCACAGCGCCTCGTTCGACAGCGTGATCAGTCGACCGTCGGTCGGGTCGTCGGAGACTATGCCCGTCGCGATGCCGTCGAGGTTCGAATGCAGCCACGATTCGCCTTCCGGGCTGGTTCCCCAGGAGATCGTGCCCCACTCGACTCCGTCGACATCGGGACGGCCGGTCTCGGTGAAGGTCACCTCGGTGCCGACGGGGAGGTCGACGCCGAGCGGTGTGGTCTGTCCCTGCTTGACGCTCAGCACCTGGGTGCGGTATTCCACACCGTCGCGCCAACGCGCCTCGACCGTGAACTCCACGTCGTCGCCGACGGCCTCGGCGGCCTCACCGCCGACCTGCTTTGCGATGCGCAGAGTGCCGTCGTTGACGTCGACGAAGTTCGACACCTCGATCTTGCGCAGATCCTTGCCGATGGTCACCACGGCTGCGTTGTCCGGATTGATCCTGACATTCCCGGAGTATGCGGGCACGCCATAGGCGAGACCGTCACCGTTTGCCGGAACCAGCTCTGTCAGTGTGACTTCGGTGCCGCCGGGCAGGTTCTCGCCGAACGGAACCGCGGTGCCGTCGGACGGAAGAGACAGTGTCTTGCTCTGCGGTTTGTCGTCCGTATCGAGCCAGGTGGCAATCACGTCGAAGCTCGCCGGTACGGCCCTGTCGAACGCCTTCGGGCCCGTGAGTTTCTTGCTCACTTCGAAGGTGCCTTGCGTGATCTTGGCCTCGTTGGTGACGGAGACCGTGTTCGCCGACGCATCGGTGCCGATGGTGAGCATTTTCGGGTTGATCACCGGCTCCGACCAGGTCACGAGGTCGGTGTTCATCGGTTGTACCTCGGTGAAGGTGACTTTCGCTCCGATGGGCAATTTGCCCAGTTCGTAGTGCTGACCGTCCTTCAGAGTGAATTGACGCAACTCGTTGCCGGCGGCGTCGTCACCAAAGGCGATCTCTGCGTTGACGACGAAAGCCTCGAGTCCCGTGCGCGCTCCGTCACCGATGACGGACTTGGTGATCCGCGCCGATCCCAGACTCGCTTTGTTGAGCAGTGTGACACCGACATTGCTCTTCGGCGTGATGGTCACCAGCGCCTCGGTGCGGTCCCCGTTGAGCGTCACACCCTCTGACGGGCGGAAAGTCCCTCTCTCGAAATACACACCGTCAACGGTGGGGAGGTTGATCTCGGACAGTCGGATCTGCCAGCCGGTTCCGCGGGGGTTGATCCCACTGACCGGTGTCCCGTCAGCCTTCACCTTGATCTCGTAGGAGCTCACCGGGGCGTCGGTCGCTGGGATTTGCCCGGGGGCGAACTCCTCGACTTTCACGGTGAACTCGGTGTCTTGCGGGAATTTCTCGGAGAAGGGAGCGATCTCCTTCAGAAGCGAGAACGAGCCCCGCGACACACCTTGACCGGTGCCGCCACCGCCCCATTCCTGCTTGACACTCTGCGTCGACTGAGTCTTGCCGTTGTAGAAGACCGAGTTCCCGTAAACCGTGCCGCGCTGATCCAGCCCACCGCTGCTGGTGCAGAGGGTGTATTCGACGTAATAGCGTGTCTCACGGTTGTAGTCGCCCGCGTCCTTCGGGAGGGTGATGGCAATCCCGTTGTCGCCGCTGCGTGTGACCGTGGTGCCCGCGGTGATGTCCGTCCCGCCCTCTTTTGCAAGGAAGTCGCGCGCGGTGACCTTGAAATTGAGGTCCTTCTTCAGATCGCCGCTGACATCACACACCGCCAAGCTGTCGGAGAACGTGTCGGTGATGACCGCCGGTGCGTCGAGGCCCTCGAGGGTGTGCCCGGAGACCTGCACCTTCCAGTCGATGGTCGTGCCGGCAGGCTGCTTCTCGCCCGCGACGTCCTTCGGTTCGGTGTTGAGCGTGCCGGTCTTGCCGCCCTCGAACTTGGGCCCCGTCACCGAAGCGTCTTTGGAGATGCCGTTGACGACCGCCGTATTGGTGAACACATCAGAGGAGTCCGGCACCTCCTTCTCGATCACACAGGACCGGAACTTCACGTAGTAGTACTGCGTCGAGTCTTGCTTGATCTTTTCCTTCGGCGTGATGGTCATGCTGAAGGATTGGGCACTCGCCGTGGCACCGGAAGCGTCGATGTCGAACTCGGAGGTGACGTTGACGTGGTTGGTTGTTTCACCGTTCAGCCCGGGTAGACGGTTCGCGCGCCAGACCGTCGGGACGAGGCCGCCCTCGCAGACCTCGTGATTGGCGCCGAGAGTCTCCTTGATGATGACTTTCTGGTCGGGGAGGCTCGCGATGAAAGTGCCCGGAAGCGTTATGCTCCAGTCGATCTCGCTGTACCGGGTGCCCCCGGCCCAACCGCCGGACTTCGACGGCCCGGTCTGTGGCGACCAATCCTGGCCGACGCCTGCCGCGCCTACGGTGTTCCCGCCGATGGTCACGGAGTTGTCGTAGACGGTGCCCGTGTTGTCCACTTCGCCGCTGGTTGTGCACGAGGTGTACTCGATGCGGTAGAGCTTGTTTCTTTCGAAGGGGCCGCCGTTGTCGAGCGCGATGCTGACTGGATCTCCAGCGGCACTCTGGGTGACGGTGACGCCGCCTGCGACCGGCTTGAGATCGTTCGGGCGACCGGACAACAGCTTCGCGTTGAGCAGGTTGCCCGTACACAGCTTCATGTTCTCTGAGAGCGCGTCGCTCAGGGTCACCGAACCGGTGCCGCCCGCGTCCAGTGCGGCCAGATCGGCACCGGGAATGTCGATGGTCCAGCGCACAGACTGCTTGTTGCCCTGGAGTTGGCCGGACTTCTTGGCAGCGCTGATCACGCTGCCGTCGCTGATGCCGCCACCGCCGGGTAGCTCGTGCGTCACGTCGAAACTGCCGTTGATCGTGAAATCAACTTTCTCTTCGGTGGTGTACGCGACAGCCTTGGTGTAGACGAAGAAATCGCCCTTCACCTCGTCCGGGCGATCCGCCACGGCATCGGAGAGAACACACGTCATCAGATTGGTGGAAGCAACCAGATCGCATGTGCCCCAAACCGTCCCGTCGTCACCCTCGAGCGCGATCGTCGGGTTGGACTGGAGCTTCAACTCGTCAGGGAATCCGATGGTGAACTGGTCGCCCGGTTGCGGGCTCGCGCTTGACGCGTCCCAGGTGCCCTTCACCGTGACGGAGTCCCCGACCGTGATCTGCTGGTCGTTCTTTCCCTCGACCTGGACGTCGGTGATTTTCACATCGATGCCGGGATTGACTCCGCGTGCGGCCAGTCGCTGCGCCGCCACAGAAGTCGTAGACGGGGGCGCCGTGGTTGTGATCGGCGGTTTCGCAGAAGTGGGTGACTCCGACGTGGAAGTAGGCGGCGCCGTCGTTTTCGGTGGCGCCTCCGTCGTAGTCGCGGGCGGCTTCGTTGTGGTCGGAACTGTGGTGGTCGGACCTGTGGTGGTCGAGGTCCCGATGTCATCTGCTGAGGCAACTTGGACGAATGAGAACGACGATATGACCAGCGCCAGGACCGCAACGATCATCCCCAAAGCTGCCCACCGAGACACCACCCCCTCCCCGGCACGGCGTGGGAAGACACGGTTACGCATGACGAACACCTTTCGTTCAGAACACATGATTTGGGCCCCGTTTCCGGGGCCGTCGAATTGCGAAACGGGACCTTTGAGCAGCTCTGGAGCCTGGATGCGAGCGTTGGTGATTCTCAGGCGTCCTATTGCGGAGCCGAACAGTTGGTAATCGGACCTGGTTGGCGCCAGCGCAGACCGACGGCCGGCTCTGGGTAGGCCAGGAAATTCCAAGAAAGATCGACCGCCGGTATTACCTAACGCGACGACCTACGAGGTACTAAAGGCTGCGGCCGAGGATCTTTCCTGCGCGATTCATTGCAGTTCGGGCATGAGCACCATCCCGGATAGCAATAGCAACAGTGCGATGGCTCCGAGGGGGAGTCTTCGTGCTGCGTGCTTCGCTGCCGTGACGGTTTTCATGAAATTCCTTTCTTTGGCACAACGTAAAGAAATGTGCGCGGGGCCGTTCGCGAGAAGATGCAAATTCCGCGCAAACAACGCAGAAGGCGCAAACCGGGCGATGCGCAATCAGGAATCTAACACGAGCAAATCGCATAGCTGGACACGCCATGGACGTGCGTCCATGCAAGAAAAACTGCGCTTACCTGGGTATATCTATCTTCCGTTGATTTCTTTCAAGTTAACTGGCTGGTTCATCACAATTCGATCTCGACCATCAGTTGCATGCCTGCCTTGGCCCTTGTCGACAATCGGTGAGCGGCCGAGCCGAGTCGGCGCTGCTGTACCGAATGGGCCTTTATGCAGTTCACCGCCCCTTATTTGCTGTCGGAACGACAAGGCGTGGAGCGAATTATCTGTGCACACACGCTCGACATAAATGCAAATCATTTTTCTGTGTATAGGAGGAGGGTGAATTAGGGGGTGAATTCAGTCGCGCGTCATCGAAGCCCCTGTTCTGAAAGGATCCAGAGATAGGGGTCACATTAGATTCGTTTTTCTTAGCAGATTGGATTTCGGCCTGAGTTAACCGTCGCTAATGCTTCGGGGGCCGACATGGCATTTCGAGACGAAGAATCGCCCAGCTTTTCGTAGAAAGCCTTCGGTACGGTTACGTCAGTCCAGCTGATCACGCGCCGCAGCGACTTTTGGCGACGCTCTTGTGCGCACGGATGAGGCACTGCCTGGGATGTGAGTGGATCTCGGAAAATGCCACGTCGGAGGCTTCTTCGAAGATCTCGAGACCTCGCAAGTTCAGGTCGTTCTCGCGCATCTCGGCACGATGAAATGGCTTACTTTTCGAGCGCTTTCGATGCCCGGAGTCAAATGGTGACGGTCGTTGCGTAGTCGCTGACGGCGGATGCGGCCGGTTCGGTCGGTGCGCAGTCGCCACATCCGAGCAACCGCACCGAGTAGCCGCGAGGTCCCAGAGCCGGCGCCTCTCGCGGCTCCCTGGAAACTTCGAGAAATTAGAACTTCGAATCGAGTTCTCGCTCAACCATTCTGACGCAGCTTGTGTCAATGGTGCTACGCCCACGGCCGCCAGCAAGGTCCGACTACTCCGGCTGCTGTTACGCCCTGGGATCCGGAGCCCAGAGATTCTGTGACACTGTGCGGCGGCTCTGCTTAGCGTGTTGCATGCGACTCAGCCGGCAGTGGTGGATTCTTGGCTACCGGCTCGTTGTCGTAGAACTTCGTGAGACGACCTTTGCCACAGGGGAAGGGCTACAACGATTGGTCGGGTCCGGTCAACGAGGCGGGACCGGTCGTCGGGTGGTGTGCGCCGGTGAACCTCTCGACGACGGATACCACGACGATCGCGAGTGCCAGGATTCCAACGGTCCGGGCGAGTGACTTCAGGGTCTTCGGAAGTGCCTTCTTCATGCGTGGCAGATTACTGCGGACGGCACGTAATTTGTGGGCTAGGTTTCGGTCCGTATCGGACTGCTCTGCCCAGTGGCCGCTCGTCCACGCAGTGTGACTATCCGTGAATCAAAATCTTGTGGTGCCCCCGGCAGGATTCGAACCTGCGACCAAGAGATTAGAAGGCTCTTGCTCTATCCCCTGAGCTACGGAGGCGCGTGGAACATCATACTCGAGGGTTCGGGATGTGACGCGCGCCGCCCAACTCCGACGCGTTGTCGTAGTCGGTTCGCGAAGGTCCTACCCTTGAGGTATGGCTACACCCGACCTCGCGCCGACAGATTCCCCACCGGAGTCCACACAGCACAGCGGTGCACCCGCTTCTTCGACCGCGATATTCGTGGTCAGTGGACTCATCGCAGGGCTCACCGCAGCCGTCGTGGTGGGATTCTCCGCGTCGCAGGCACTGACTCTTCTGGGTATCCCGGATCCAGGTCCGATCACCACATACGGCCTCCCCGCGATGCGTGCACTGGGGGAGATCGCCGCGGTCATCGCGATCGGGTCACTGCTGTTGGCCGCGTTCTTCGTGCCGCCGCAGAAGTCGGGCGTCCTCGACGTCGATGGCTATCGAGCAGTCCGAACTGCATCGCACGCCGCGATCGTGTGGGCAATCTGTTCGTTCATGATGGTGCCTCTGACGCTCTCCGACACGTCGGGTCAGCCGTTCGCCGAAGCGATCAAACCGGCAAACCTCTGGTCGGGACTCGATCAGGTCGAGATCGCCGGCGCCTGGCGCTGGACGGCGATCATCGCGGTTGTTCTGGCGATCCTGGCCCGACTGACACTGCGCTGGTGGTGGACACCGCTCCTGCTGCTGGTCGGTCTTCTCGGACTGATGCCGCTTGCTCTCACCGGTCACTCGTCTTCGGGCGGCTCGCATGACATCGCTACCAATAGTCTGATCCTGCACCTCGTGGCGGCTTCGCTCTGGGCCGGCGGGTTGTTCGCGCTACTGGCACACGCGCGCCGCGGCGGCGATTACACCGACGTAGCGGCTCGACGCTTTTCGACGGTCGCATCCATCTGCTTCGTCGTCATGGGATTCAGCGGCGTCATCAACGCGATTGTCCGTCTGCCTCTCGACGACGTTTTCACCACGACGTATGGACGATTGATCGTCGCGAAAACGGTTGCACTGATCATCCTCGGGTTCTTCGGTTGGGCTCAGCGGAGTCGGGCGCTGCCGGCACTGGCGGAGAACCCGAAGAGTCGCTCTGCTCTGATTCGATTTGCCGGCGCTGAAACGATCGTGATGGCGGCGACCATCGGTCTCGCGATCGGCCTCGGTCGTACCCCGCCGCCTCCGCCGCTGTCGATTCCCTCGATCCCCGAGGTCGAACTCGGTTACAACCTTCCGGACCCGCCGTCGTTCATGGCGTTCGTGACGGACTGGCGATTCGACCTCATGTTCGGCACCGCCGCAATTGCTGCGGCGATTCTGTACGGCATCGGCCTGCGCAAGCTGGCCAAGCGTGGAGACTCCTGGCCCGTCGGCCGAACCATCGCCTGGATGAGCGGTTGCGCGGTGCTCCTGATCGCCACGTCGTCCGGTGTCGGCAAGTACGCGCCGGCAGTCTTCAGCGTTCACATGGGCGCACATATGGCGCTGTCGATGTTGGGCCCAGTCCTGCTGGTTCTGGGTGCGCCGATCACTTTGGCTCTGCGGGCGCTCGATCCGGCGGGCAAGGACGGCGTGCCAGGCATTCGCGAGTGGATTCTGACCGCGCTGCACAGCCCGTTCTCACGATTCATCACCCACCCGATCGTTGCGGCAGTTCTCTTCGTCGGCGGTTTCTACGCGCTGTATCTCGGCGGAATCTACGGCGCGACCGTCGACTCGCACAGCGCTCACCTGCTGATGAACCTGCACTTCATCCTCAGCGGCTATCTCTTCTACTGGGTGGCGATCGGAATAGACCCGTCACCACGCCAATTGCAGCCGGTGACCAAGCTGGCGATGGTCTTCGGCTCACTTCCGTTCCACGCGTTTTTCGGCGTGGCATTGATGAGCACCACCGCCGTCATGGGCGGCGCGTACTTCCGCTCGCTCGGACTCGGTTGGAACAACGACCTGATCGGCGATCAGCAGCTGGGCGGCAGCATCGCGTGGGCGACCGGCGAGATCCCACTCATGGTGGTCATGCTCGCGCTGCTGGTTCAGTGGTCGCGCAGTGATGGAAGGACCGCGCGCCGAACGGACCGTGCGGCCGAGCGTGACCACGACGCCGACCTCGCTGCTCACAACGCCATGTTCGCCGAATTGGCCAGGCGGGACCGCGAGGGGTGGAAACCGCGTGAGGCTGCTGACGCGGAGACTGCAAGCGAGGACTCTGCGGACGAGACACCCAGCGAGAAGAAATCCGACGAATCCTCCACTAGCACTTAGCTCCGACACTGCCCGGGCCGTTTGGCTCGGGCAGTGCTGTTTCTCCACAGCTGTCCCGCCGATGCACAGGTGGAAATCGAAATCCCGAGCCAGGCGTTTGCCGTTCCACAATCGAAACTGCCGACGCAGTGATCGGCCCCGCGGCAGTTGGCGGGTTCTGGAGTTCGAAGGGGGATCGGACATGTACGAAACGCATGCAACGGTTGTCGGAACCGTCATCACCAATCCGGTGAAGCGGCAGACAACCAATGGCGAAGAGGTGCTGAGCTTTCGGATGGCGAGCAACACGCGTCGCAAAGACGCGGTGACCGGAGAGTGGACGGACGGAGCGACCCTCTATCTCACGGTCAGCTGCTGGCGGCGGTTGGTCACCGGCGTCGGCGCATCCATCATGAAGGGTGATCCGGTCATGGTGGCGGGGGAGTTGCGCACCAACGAGTACACGACCAAAGAGGGTGTGCCTCGTTCCGATCTCGAGTTGCGGGCGACGGCAGTTGGCGCGGACCTTGCTCGTTGCATCTCGAAGATCGAGCGTCAGAGCAAGCCGACGTCGGCGGAGAATGTCGAGGACGCAGTCGACACCGTCGCTGCGTGAGAACTCAGATCGAGGGTTTCGGGCAGTCGCGGGGCCGAGAGTCGTGCCCCGCGTCCACTCGCTCGAGAAGTTCGGTGAGAGTTGCTCGCTCCGATTCGTCGAGGTCGTCGAACACATCCGAGGATTCTCGTCGTTGAGCTTTCGCGACGTCGGCAGCGAGGGTAGCGCCGGCGTCGGTGAGCTCGAGTAATACAGCTCGCCGATCGTTCGGATCGGGAGTGCGGCGCACCCATCCGGCCTCTTCGAGGGAATCCACGACGTCGGTCGCCGACCGCGGAACGATGCGCAATCGCTCGGCAAGAAACCCGAGTCGAACCGGCTCGCCCACTCGGGTCAGTACTCGCAGCGCTCGGCTTTGCGACGGCGAGAGACCGAATGGTTCCAGCGCTGCCACTTGGCGTCGGCGGATGAGCCGTGCCACGGACATCACGACGTCGGTGAGTTCGCGCTCTCGGGAATGCATGGCGTCAGTCTAGCGTTGTTGGTGTCAGCCTCATAGTGAGGTAACCTCATCAATATGAAACTAGGGTGAGAAAGCCTCCAGGAGGTAGAACGTGAAACCAGATCACATGCGAAACATCGAACGATCCGCTGTCGAGATCACTCCGGCGGACTCCGTACCGGCAAAGCGCGTACTCGGACTGTTCGCGCCGTATCGAACTCAGATCGCCATCGTCACCGCGGTCATCACACTCAGCGCGATCGTGGCGTTGGGCAGTCCGCTGCTCCTACGCGAAATGCTCGACAAGGCGATCCCGGACAAGAACCTCGGACTCGTCAGCGTTCTGGCCATCGGCATGATCGCCATTGCCGTGATCACGAGCTGTCTCGGCGTGGCGCAGACTTGGATGTCCAACAGCATCGGTCAGAAACTGATGCACCAACTGCGTGTGCGGGTCTACTCGCATCTGCAGAATCAGTCGCTCGGATTCTTCGCTCGAACCCGAACCGGAGAAGTTCAGTCGCGCATTGCCAACGACATCGGCGGTATGCAGTCGGTGGTCACCAACACGGCAACGTCCATCGCGCAGAATGCAACGACCGTGGCAGCCACCATTGTTGCTCTGTTCCTTCTGGATTGGCGGCTTGCCATCTTCTCGCTGGCGATCTTGCCGGTGTTCATCCGTATCGCACGCAAGATCGGTGACGAGCGCCGCAAGATCTCGGGTAAGCGGCAGAAGCTACTCAGTGATCTGTCGGTCCAGGTGGAGGAATCTCTCTCCGTCAGTGGCATTCTCCTCGGCAAGACGACCGGCGCGAAGTCGGCTCTGACGGATCGATTCACCGAGCGTTCAGCGGAAGTCGCGGACGTCGAACTCCGGGCCATGATGGCCGGCAAGTGGCGCATGGCGACCATGTCGATCACTTTCGCGGCCATGCCCGCACTGGTCTACTGGTTTGCCGGTTTCACTCTCGATCACGGCAACACCATCACCGTCGGCACCCTCGTCGCATTCACCACACTGCAGACCCAATTGTTCCGCCCCACCATGATGCTGCTCAACACGGGCGTCGAGGTGCAGAGTTCGATGGCACTGTTCAGTCGCGTGTTCGAGTACCTGGATCTGCCGATCGACATTGCGGATCCGGAAGAGTCGAAGAGCTTCGACCGCACCAAGATGTCCGGCGAACTTCGGTTCGACCACGTCGACTTCTCGTATCCAGGAACCGACAGCAAGACTCTCGACAACATCGACCTCACGGTCCCGGCCGGCGGAACCTTGGCGCTGGTCGGCTCCACAGGTTCGGGCAAGACCACCCTCGGATACTTGGCGGCACGTCTGTACGACCCGACTGCGGGATCGGTGAGAATCGACGACATCGATCTGCGGGACCTCGATCTGGCGACGGTCTCCGATCTGGTGGGCGTGGTGTCGCAGGAGACGTACCTCTTCCATACGACGATTCGTGAGAACCTTCGGTTCGCGAAACCCGATGCCACCGACGCCGAGATCGAGCAAGCAGCGCGCATCGCGCAAATCCACGAGTTCATCTCCGGTCTCGACGACGGGTACGACACCATGGTCGGCGAGCGCGGCTACCGATTCTCCGGTGGTGAGAAGCAGCGCATCGCGATCGCGCGCACAGTTCTGCGGAATCCGCCGATCCTGGTCCTCGACGAGGCGACGAGCGCCTTGGACAATCGCACTGAACGTGCGCTGCAGGACGCGCTCGACGAGCTGATGGTCGGACGCACCACTCTTGTTGTAGCGCACCGACTCTCCACGGTTCGAGATGCGGATCTCATCGCGGTCCTCGACCAGGGCGTGGTTGTGGAAAAGGGCACCCACGACGAACTTGTGCAACAAGGTGGGCGATACGCACAGTTGCTTGCGGCCTCGGGTAGCGACGCCGTCGAACTCCCGTCGGAACTGCAGACCGTGTGAGTGCAAGAAATATCGGCCATTTCACTTCCGCAAATTTCTAGAACGTGTTCTACTTTAATGGTCGTTGATCGACTATCAGTGGAGGCGGAAAGATCATGGGTCAGGTTCTGGACAACATCTCACAGTTCGCCGACGAGATCCGCGCCGACGGAGTCGAGGGCGACAAGCTGATGCGCTTGACGGACGGCAGCGCGAAGCGTTTGCGCGACGCCGGCGTCATCCGGATGTTGCAGCCGAAGGAGTTCGGAGGCCTCGAGGCGCATCCGCGTGAATTCGCCGAGACGGCAATGGCTATCGGTGCGATGGACGGTGCCACGGGCTGGGTCAGCGGCATCGTCGGTGTTCATCCGTGGGAGCTTGCGTTCTTCGACCGCAAGGCTCAGGAAGAGGTGTGGGGAACCGATCCTGATACGTGGATGGCGTCGCCGTATGCGCCGATGGGTGTGGCGAGGCCGGTCGAGGGCGGCTACATCCTCAACGGTCGTTGGTCGTTCTCGTCCGGTACTGATCATTGTGACTGGATCATGATCGGTGCGATGGTCGGTGACGAGTCCGGTAAGCCGTTGATGCCGCCGAAGATTCTGCACGTGTTGTTGCCGCGCTCCGATTACGACATCGACCAGGACAGCTGGAATGTCGTGGGCCTGCGCGGTACGGGGTCGAAGGATCTGATCGTCAAGGATGCGTTCCTGCCGACGTATCGGACTCTTGATGCGGGAAAGGTTTTCGACGGGACGGCGTGGAAGGAAGCGGGCCGTACGGAGACGTTGTACAAGTTCCCGTTCTCCTGCATTTTCCCGTTGGGGATCACTTCGTCGTTGATCGGTATCGCGGAGGGTGCGTTGGCGTGCAATATGGCGGCGCAGCGTGAGCGTGTGACGGTCAGTGGTGTTCCGATCAAGGAAGATCCGTACGTGTTGTTCGCGATCGGTGAGGCTGCGGCCGAGATCGCTGCTTCTCGGGCTGCGATCTTGGAGACGGTGGATCGTTTCTGGGACATGACGGAGAAGGGGCAGGAAGTTTCGTTCGAGCTTCGTGCGATCGGTCGGCGTACGCAGACTGCTGCGGCGTGGCGGGCGGTGCGGGCGGTGGACGAGATCTTTGCTCGTTCCGGTGGTGGCGCGTTGCAGTTGAACACGCCGATGCAGCGGTTCTGGCGTGATGCTCATGCCGGTCTCGCGCACGCGATCCATGTGCCTGGTTCCATTTTCCATTCGTCGACGCTCTCGCAGCTCGGTGGCGAGCCGAAGGGCATCCACCGGGCAATGATCTGAGCCGTCCTGGGGACACCTGGAGGTGTCCCCATCGCGGTTTTCGTGGGGGTCGATGAGCGTGTCGGCGAATCTGGTCGGTGACCTCGGACTGTCCGCAGAACCCGCATCGGTGTGAGCGTCAACGCGCAATGTGGGTTATAGGACAAACACCGATAGGCTGGCGGTCATGGCTGAGTTCATTTACACGATGAAGAAGGTGCGCAAGGCGCACGGTGACAAGGTCATCCTCGATGACGTCACGATGAGCTTTTACCCCGGCGCGAAGATCGGTGTCGTCGGACCGAACGGCGCTGGTAAATCCAGCATCCTCAAGATCATGGCCGGACTGGACCAGCCGGGCAACGGCGAGGCATTCCTGGCTCCGGGCGCGACCGTCGGCATCCTCATGCAGGAGCCGGAGCTCGACGAGACCAAGACGGTTCGCGAGAACGTCGAGGACGGTCTCGGAGAGACGATGGTCCAGCTCAAGCGGTACAACGAGATCGCCGAGCTGATGGCCACGGATTACTCCGACGAGCTCATGGAAGAGATGGGCGAACTGCAGGAGAAGCTCGATCACGCAGACGCGTGGGAGATCGACTCGCAGCTCGAGCAGGCTATGGACGCCCTGCGCTGCCCCCCGCCGGAAGAGATGGTCACCCACCTCTCCGGTGGTGAGAAGCGACGCGTTGCGCTCTGCAAGCTGCTGCTGAGCAAGCCCGACCTCCTGCTCCTCGATGAGCCCACCAACCACCTCGACGCCGAATCTGTCCTGTGGCTCGAGCAGCACCTCGCTGCTTACCCCGGCGCAATCCTCGCCGTGACCCACGATCGTTACTTCCTCGATCACGTCGCGCAGTGGATCTGTGAAGTCGACCGCGGACGCCTGTACCCGTACGAGGGCAACTACTCCACCTACCTGGAGCAGAAGGCTGCACGCCTCGAAGTTGCCGGCAAGAAGGATCAGAAACTGCAGAAGCGCCTCAAGGACGAGCTCGCATGGGTTCGTTCCGGCGCCAAGGCCCGCCAGGCCAAGAACAAGGCTCGTCTCGATCGCTACGAGGAAATGGCGAACGAAGCCGAGAAGACCCGCAAACTCGACTTCGACGAGATCCAGATCCCGGCACCGCCGCGCCTGGGTGACGTGGTCGTGGAGGTCTCGAACCTCGACAAGGGCTTCGACGGCCGCGTGCTGATCAAGGATCTTTCGTTCACGTTGCCGCGCAACGGAATTGTCGGCGTCATCGGCCCCAACGGCGTCGGTAAGACGACGCTGTTCAAGACCATCGTCGGTCTCGAGGAGCCTGACGCCGGTGAGGTCAAGATCGGTCAGACGGTCAAGCTGAGCTACGTCGACCAGAACCGTTCCGGAATCGACCCCAAGAAGACGGTCTGGGAGACCGTGTCCGACGGGCTCGATTTCATCGTCGTCGGCCAGACCGAGTTCCCCTCGCGTGCGTACATCAGCTCGTTCGGTTTCAAGGGCCACGATCAGCAGAAGCCGGCCGGCGTCCTCTCCGGTGGTGAGCGCAACCGCCTGAACCTGGCGATGACGCTCAAGCAGGGCGGCAACCTGATCCTGCTCGATGAGCCCACCAACGACCTCGACGTCGAAACCCTCGGCTCGCTGGAGAACGCTCTCGAAGAGTTCCCCGGCTGCGCCGTCGTGATCTCGCACGATCGCTGGTTCCTGGACCGCACCTGTACCCACATCCTCGCGTGGGAAGGTGGCTTCGGCGACAACGAGGCAGCTTGGTACTGGTACGAGGGCAACTTCGAGGGCTACGAGGCGAACAAGGTCGAGCGACTCGGCCCCGACGCCGCACGCCCGCACCGCGTGACTCACCGCAAGCTCACCAGGGACTGATCCGGTGTCCGACGTATACACAGCGCAGATCCAGGTCCGGTGGGGCGATTCCGACCGGTTGGGTCACGTCAACAACACGCGTTACGTCGAGTACATGCAGGAAGCTCGCATCCAGTTCCTGGAAGCGAAACTGGCGCCGCTCGGCGGCCGGCCGGGATACCTCGTGGTTCGAAAGATGACCATCGAGTTCCTCAAGCCGGTCACCGATCGGTCCGGTCCGTTGAACGTGGAGATCTTCACGACTCACGTCGGGACTTCCTCGTTCACGGTTCGGCACGTCATCCGTGACAACGCGGGTGTCGAATGCGCCTTCGGCGACGCGTTGATGGTCGGATTCGACACCGTGTCCGAAAAGTCCAGACCGCTGGCGGACAGCGAACGTGCGGTGCTCGAAGCATCGCTTGTTCAGATGACGACATCGTAGATTTCGTTTCTCAGTTCACCCTAGGTACTGGTTGCCGCGGCTAGTCTCGAGTCAGAGATTGGTCGCGGCGATCAGAACCCACAAGGATGTGAGCCAGGAATGACAGACCGTGTACGGCAGCAGGGCACAGGCCTCGACGAAGCGACGTTGTTGACGCGTCTTCGCGAGGCCTTTTTCACGCACATCGACGAGGGTGACAGCGACGACGTCATCAACGGTCGATCGGATCGAGTCCTGCTCGCGCATCTCGCGCTCGGGAGGCAGCGGACGCCAGGCACGGCTGTATGGCGTGTGTACCGCCCGTCAGGATCCGAGGGTCTCGGCGCTGCCGTCCAGATCGTCACCGACGACATGTCGTTGCTCGTCGAGTCCGTTACCGCGATGCTCAACCGACAAGGCGTGGGAATCAGTCAATTCGCCCATCCGATCCTGACGGTTGAACGCGACAACGCGGGCAATCTGATTTCCTTGGGCGACAGCGGTATCCAAGAATCCTGGATGCACGTCCAGTTGGACTCCGAAGTCGAGGATTCCGATCTCGACGCGATCGAAGCCCACCTCGGCAAAGTGCTCGCGGACGTCCGCCAGGTGGTTGGTGACACCCCGGACATGAAGGCACTGCAACTGCGCGTTGCCGACGAGTTGGAGAGTGCTGCAGAAACTGCCTCCGGGAGGATCACCCCCGAAGAATTCTCCGATACCGCTCGGCTGCTCCGGTGGATGGCGGACGGAAACTACGCCGTACTCGGATACCGGCGATTCGAGGGCACGAAGGACGGCTCACGCACGGTCGCCGGCAGCGGGCTCGGCGTGCTGCGCTCCGACGCGGTCACCGAAGGCCCGATGAGTTTGCCTCCAGTTGCAGATCTCCCGGATCGACCGCTTCTGGTCCTGACGCAGGGATCGTTCCCCGCCACGGTGCACCGCGCTGTCTACCCGTACTTCGTGGGTGTCTCGATCCTCGACGACGAGGGAAACATCGTGGGGGAGCACAGATTCCTGGGTGTGTTCACCGTGGTCGCACTCCACGAGAACGTCCTCGCGATTCCGCTGATCGAGCGACGCGTCCGCGAAGTCATCGCGCGTGCCGGTGTCGACCTGCATTCGTACTCCGGGCAGGCGATGCTCGAGGTCATCCAGTCCTTCCCGCGCACCGAGTTGTTCTCGAGCGATGCCGAGACCTTGTTCGAGACCGTCCACGCCGTGCACAGCATCGGGCTGCGTCGACAGGTGCGACTCTTCGTCCGCGAGGACACGTTCGGACGGTTCGTATCCTGCTTGGTGTATCTGCCTCGCGACCGGTATACGACGCGGGTGCGACTGGCGATGCAAAACCTGTTGTGGCGCGAATTCGGCCCAGGCACAGTTGATTACACCGCCCGGGTTACCGAGAACGATCTTGCGCTGTTGCACGTGACGATCCGGCGCGATCCGGACAGTGAGCCGGTTCATCTGGATGTCTCCGAGGTCAACCGCGAGCGAGTTCAGGCCCTGCTGACCGAAGTCAGTCGTAGCTGGGACGACCGCATCAACGACCTTGTTCGCGACATTCCGGGTGTGGATCCGGAACTGGTGCAACGGTATTCGCGGGTGCTTCCCGATGGATACAAGGAGGACTTCGAACCGTCACGCGCGCTGGCCGACATCGCCAGGCTCGAGGCGTTGGCGCCAGGCGCGATCGACGTACTGCTCTATCGCGCTGTGGACTCCGCGCCCGGTGCCTGGCGCTTCACGCTCTTCGTCGGCGGCGACGGTATCTCGTTGAGTCAGGTGCTCCCCGTGCTGCAGTCACTCGGCGTCGAAGTTCTCGACGAGCGACCGCACGTCGTGCAGCGACTCGACGGCGTTCAGTGCTGGATCTACGATTTCGGATTGTCGGTACCGGCGGATCTTCGGGCGTCGGTCGAGATCGACCTCGATGCGCAGGTGCCACTCGAGACCAGTACCGCCCCGCTGACCGAGGTCCAGAAGCGATTCACGGCTGCATTCGGTGCAGTCTGGTTCGGCCGGGCAGAAGCTGACCGATTCAACGAGTTGGTGCTGCGGGCCGGAATGTCCTGGCGGCAAGCCGTGGTGTTGCGTGCTTACGCTAAGTATTTGCGCCAGGCCACATTTCCGTACAGTCAGTTCCACATCGAAGGAATCGCGCTTACGCACCCGCAGACCGCGTTTGCATTGGTGCAGTTGTTCGAGGCGATGTTCGACCCCGAGAAGCAGGACGACATCCGCGTCGCCGAATTGGACGAGCAGTTGCGTGCGTCCATCGACGAGGTACTCAGCTTGGATGCCGATCGCATTCTGCGTGGAATGTTCTCCTTGGTGAAGGCGACCTTGCGTACCAATTTCTACGTCGTCGACGCCGACGGCCGCTCTCGCGACTACCTGTCGGTCAAGCTCGATCCCTCGCGGATCAGCGAGTTGCCCAAGCCGCGGCCGGCTTTCGAGATCTACGTGTACTCACCCGAGGTCGAAGGCGTCCACCTGCGATTCGGCGCAGTCGCGCGCGGCGGACTCCGCTGGTCCGACCGGCGCGAGGATTTCCGCACCGAGGTGCTCGGCTTGGTGAAGGCTCAGGCCGTCAAGAACGCGGTGATCGTCCCGGTCGGCGCCAAGGGCGGCTTCGTCGTGAAGAATCCGCCTCTGCCGACGGGTGATCCGGCCGCTGATCGAACGGCGACGCTGGAAACGGGCAAGGCCTGCTACACCACGTTCATCTCCGGATTGCTCGACATCACCGACAACGTGCACGCGGCCACCGGCGAAGTTGTGACGCCGGATCGAGTGGTGCGCAAGGACGATCAGGATCGCTACCTGGTGGTCGCCGCGGACAAGGGCACGGCGACGTTCTCGGATCTCGCGAATTCGGTTGCCGCCAAGTACGACTTCTGGCTCGGCGACGCGTTTGCCTCCGGTGGCTCCGTGGGATACGACCACAAGGGCATGGGAATCACCGCTCGCGGCGCCTGGGAAAGCGTCAAGCGGCACTTCCGCGAACTCGGGGTCGACACGCAGACGCAGGATTTCACGACGGTAGGCGTCGGCGACATGAGCGGAGACGTGTTCGGCAACGGAATGCTCCTCAGTCGGCACATCCGTCTGGTGGGCGCGTTCGACCATCGACACATCTTCCTCGATCCGAACCCGGATGCAGCGAGCTCGTTCGTCGAACGTCAACGACTTTTCGAGTTGCCACGGTCGTCATGGGCCGACTATGACAAGAGCCTGATCAGTGAAGGTGGCGGCGTCTGGGACCGCACGGTCAAGTCGGTTCCGATCGCCGAAAGCGTCCGGATCGCACTGGGTCTGGCCGAGGGGGTCACGAAGCTCTCGCCGCCGGAATTGATGCAGGCGATTCTGTCGGCACCGGTGGATCTGCTGTGGAACGGCGGAATCGGTACATACGTCAAAGCGTCGACCGAGACCAATGCGCAGGTTGGCGACAAGAGTAACGACGCCGTGCGTGTCGACGGTCAAGATCTGCGGGTCAAGGTGATCGGGGAGGGCGGCAACCTCGGCGTCACTGCTCTGGGAAGAATCGAGTTCAGCGCCAGCGGCGGTCACATCAACACCGACGCCATCGACAACTCGGCCGGCGTCGACTGCTCCGATCACGAAGTGAACATCAAGATTCTTCTCGATTCGCTCGTGCGTTCGCAGTTACTGCCCACGCAGGAACGGAATCCGTTGCTGGCGTCGATGACCGACGACGTGGCGGCGCTGGTGTTGGCGGACAACATTGCTCAGAACGCGCTGCTCGGAATCTCCCGCGTGACCGCGCCGCAGATGCTCGGTGTTCACCGCCGTCAGTTGACGGATCTGACCAAGGCACGTGGCCTTGACCGCAAGCTCGAGGCGTTGCCGACCGACAAGGAGATCGAGCGTCGACTCGAGGCCGGTGTGGGTCTGACGTCGCCGGAATTGGCGACGCTGACGGCGCACGTGAAGCTTTCACTCAAGGACGATCTGCTCGCAACCGAGTTGCCGGACAACGATTTCTTCGCCCAGCAGATCCCGCAGTACTTCCCGACCGCTGTTCGCGATCGGTTCGAAACGGAGATCAAGGCACACCCGTTGCGGCGGCAGATCGTCGCGACGATGCTCGTGAACGAAGTGATCGACAACGGCGGAATCACGTACGCCTACCGCTTGGCCGAGGAGACCGGAGCGAGCAGTACCGACTCGATCCGTGCCTACGCCGCTGTGCGAGAGGTCTTTGCGCTCGACGAGGTGTGGTCGCGAATCCGCTCGGCCGGCGTCAGTGCAGAGATCGAAAACGAGCTGATCGTGGAGTCATGCCGCTTGCTCGACCGCGCGTCGCGGTGGTTCCTGGCCAATCGGCCCCAGCCGATCGCGGTCGGCGCCGAAGTTGCGCGCTACTCGGCAGCGTATCGGGCGACGGCGCCGCTGGTTCCGGGGCTGCTCGCCGGCCACCAGCTCGACGATCTGCTCGTGCGCGCTCAATCCGTGATCGATCGCGGGGCTCCGGAAGCGTTGGCGCTGGACGTGTTCCGACTGCTCGACGTCTACTGCCTGCTCGACATCGCGGATATCGCCGACATCGCAGATCACGACATCACCGAAGTCGCGGAGCTGTACTACGTCTTGGACGCGCATCTGGGAATCGACTGGCTGCTGAGCGCGGTCTCGGGACTCGAGCGCGGCGATCGCTGGCACTCGCTTGCTCGGCTCGCGTTGCGAGACGACCTCTACAGTTCGCTGCGGCAGCTGACGATGGAGGTTCTGGCCGGCGGCGAGCCGGGGGAGTCGCCGCAGGAGAAGATCGACGAATGGGAATCGACCAACGCCTCGCGGCTGAGTCGGGCGAGGGCAGCTCTCGTCGAGATCTTCGAGTCTGGGACGCTTGACCTCGCGACGCTCTCGGTGGCGGCGCGTCAGGTTCGTAGCATGGTGCGCAGCATGGGCACCCGATCGGAGGTAGGACGTTGAGCGAAGGATTCCACGCCGAAGTTGTGGTTCGGTGGTCCGACATGGATGCCTTCCAGCACATCAACCACGCACGGATGGTGACGTTGCTCGAAGAGGCGAGGATTCCTTGGTTGTTCGAAGACTCGCGCCCGACGGTCACCCTGCGTGACGGGGCTGTGATTGCCGATCTCCATGTGCGGTACCGCGGGCAACTGCGGCACGAAGATTCACCGCTCGATGTCTTCATGTGGGTGGAAAAGGTTCGCGCGGTGGACTTCACCATCGCGTACGAGGTTCGCCCCCGCGGCGCCGATCTCAGCGTCCCGCCGTCCATCGTGGCATCGACTCAGATCGCGGCCTTCGATATCGACACTCAACGGCTGCGCCGCCTCAGCGGGCCCGAGCGGGAGTACCTGGAGAGCTGGCAACGTGCATGAACGTGTACTGACCGTGCCCGAGGAGGCCGAGCGAAAGAACTTGGCCGGCTTCATCGGTCACGCCTTGCGTTTGGACGAGTCCGCGGTCATCCGAATGCGCCGACGCGGCGATGCGCACCTGAGCGTCTGGGCGTCAACGGGTTTCGACGCTCTGGCGACGCGAACCGTGGCGGGCACCATCAACCCTGACGACACGTCGGCTGCCGGCGATCAGTTGCTCTCGGCGGTGGAGCAGGCAACAAGTGAGCTGATCGATCCGGGGTTCGCCATGGATTCGGCGTGGCGTGGGGCGTTGCCGCCGATGGACGGCTTCGAGCACCTGGACGACGTACCCGCCCGGGTGTTGATCGAACTGGCGCAGCGGGGCAACGCCTTGGCGCTCGAGCATGGAAGTAGCCACGGCCCGCCGGCGTCGTTGCTCGATCAGGACGTGCTCGAGGTCAGTGGTCCGTCAGGCACGGTCGGGATCTCGATGCGAGTTATTTTTGCCTTGACCGCAATGGGATTCGTTCCGCACGCCGGATCCGAAGCGATGACTGCGGACATCGATCTCGAACAGATCGACGCGTCGGAACTGGTTCGGGTGCGGGCGAGTAGATCGTGGGTGCGCCTCGATGCACGGTTTGGTTCGATCTACCGTCACCGCGGTGGTTCGATACCGCTGATGGTTGCGCGGTAGGAGTTCAGGCGACGGCCACCACCAGCGCGATGGGGCCGCCGCCTGACGACGTGCGAGAGTGTTCGGTCAGATCAGCCACGCCGCAGCGTTGACGGGCAACTGACCGTCGACGAGTGGTGCGCTGCTCAACAGCAGCTGCCCGCTCGGCAGTGCGATCGGCACCTCCGTGGTGTTGAGAGCACAGATCAGACCGCCGCGTCGACGGAAAGCGAGGCAGCCGGGGGGACTGCCGTACCAATCGATGTCGGTGCCGGAAAACTCCGGCCTGGCGCTACGAAGTTCGAGGGCGGCGCGATACAGCGAGAGCATCGAGTCGACGTCCTCGATCTGAGCCTCCACGGTGAGCGTCGACCACTCGGCCGGCATCGGCAGCCAGGTACTCGCACCGGTGGTGAATCCGAAAGGCGGCTCGGTTCCTTCCCAGGGAAGGGGCACTCGACAGCCGTCGCGTCCTCGCTCGGCATGTCCGGATCGTTCCCAGACCGGGTCCTGTAGTGCATCGTCGGGCAGGTCGACGTTCGGCAGGCCGAGTTCGGCTCCGTTGTAGATGAAGCTCGCGCCCGGAAGCGCCAACTCGACGAGGATCATCGCCCGTGCGCGTTGCGTCCCGATCTCGCCCCCGCCGTAGCGCGTGACTTCACGTTCGACGTCGTGATTCGACAGTGTCCACGTGGGCACACCCCCGACCTCGGCGACGGCCGCGAGGGAGTTCTCCACGGCCTCTCGGACGGACTCGGCGGAGAATTCGGTTTCTGCAAGCCGGAAGTTGAATCCGAGATGCAGTTCGTCTGGCCGGATGTATTCGCCGAACTTCTGGTTGTCCTTCACCCAGATCTCGCCGACGGTCATCGCCTCCGGGAACTCGTCCATGACCTTGCGGATGCCGCGGTGGATTTCGTGAACTGCCGGATTGTTGAACCGCGGGTCGTCGTCGGAATTGCGCATGAGCTCGTTGAGCTCCCAGTCGTGGTCCGGCAAACCGTCCGGCTTGGCCATTCCGTGGGCCACGTCGATGCGGAATCCGTCGATTCCGCGCTCGAGCCAGAAGCGCAGAGTCTTGGCGAGGTCGTCGAAGACCTCGGGGTTGTCCCAGTTCAGGTCCGGCTGTTCCTTGGCGAAGATGTGCAGGTACCACTGGCCGGGTGTTCCGTCGGCTTCGCTGACGCGGGTCCATGCCGGGCCGCCGAAGATGCTCGGCCAGTTGTTCGGCGGTTCGTTGCCGTTTTCACCTTTGCCGTCTCGGAAGATGTAGCGGGATCGCTCCGCAGAACCTGGCGCCGACGCCAGGGCTGCCTTGAACCACTCGTGCTGATCACTCGTGTGGTTCGGGACCAAGTCCATGGTGACCTTGATTCCGCGCTCGTGGGCCGACGTGATCAGCGAATCCATCGTCGCCAGATCGCCGAACAGGGGATCGATGTCGCGAGGATCCGAGACGTCGTAGCCGTGGTCTGCCATCGGTGACTTCATCACCGGGCTCAACCAGATCGCGTCGATGCCGAGCAGCTCGAGGTAGCCGAGTTTCTCCTCGACTCCGCCGAGGTCGCCGATACCGTCACTGCCCGAATCGGCAAAGGAACGCGGATAGATCTGATAGAAGACCGCCTCGTTCCACCACGGGGCTTCGGGCCGGCTTACAGAGGACGAATCCGCGGGGGTGCTCACAGCAGTTCATAGTGCCAAACGTCTGGCACTCTCACGACTTGGACACGGCAAAAGCGTGACTCTTTACCTAGCCTTGGTGTACTTTGCATTCACGCGGTGACTTCATGTGGCAACTTTGGTGTTACTGCCGGGGGAGAAGTATCGAGAATACAACCAAGGGGGCTTGGCCTTGACTTTGTCGGCAATCGAAGCGGTCAGTTTGGATCACGTACTGCTCGACGATGATCCGATCAACCGGGACTGGATAATCTTCGGCACACCGGTTGCACGGTCGGCGCAATGGTCGGCGAGTAAAGACGGGACCACGACTACGCACGTCTGGGATTGCACGAAGGGGCGCTTCCGCTGGTACTTCCATGCGGACGAAATCGTGCACATCATCGAAGGGTCGGTCACCGTTCAGGGCGACGGAATCGCGAAACGAACCCTGGGCGTCGGCGACGCCGCACTGTTCCGGGCGGGCAGCTGGTCGGAGTGGGAGGTCGAAGAGTACGTGCGCAAGCACGCAATCTTGAGTTCTCCGCTACATCCCACGGTGTCGTTCGGGGTACGGGCAGCCCGCCGGATCGCGCGTGTGTTCAGGCCGAAGGCGAAGTAAACGGTCAGATGGCGGAGTTCACCATGGACGCAGCAGCCATCTCCATGTAGTCGATCAACTGCTTGCGGTGCACCGGGCTCAGGGTCTTCTCGTCGATGGACGCGATGGCGACGTGCATGCACCTAAGCCACGCATCACGCTCGATCGGGCCGATCACGAAAGGATTGTGGCGCATCCGCAGACGCGGATGCCCACGCTCCTCCGAGTACGTGTGCGGCCCGCCCCAGTACTGCTCGAGGAACATCCGCATCCGCCGCTCGGCCGGGCCGAGATCGGCCTCGGGGTAGAGCGGGCGCACAACCTCGTCCTTCGCGACTTCTTCGTAGAATCGCGCGGTGAGCTTGTGAAACGTCTCGGCTCCGCCGACGGCGTCGTAGAAGGTCTGCTGCACGTCGTGCTGTACGTCATTCATGGCAAGTTCCATTGTGCCTGACGGCCGTAGTGGTCGGTTTCCGGGTCGACGACGGTTGCATCGGGTCGGAATGCGTACCCATTCACCGGAAATTCACCGGCCGTCCTGGCAATTTTGTTCGAAATGGGAGTGCGTAACGCGATCATCCGTGGTCAACTTGGGGGCAGTCTCCCGGAGGTCGTATGAAGAACCGACATGCTGCACGCAATCACCGACAACTCCAGCCCACTAGCGCGCGGAACGACCACGCGTTAGGGGCTGTTCTGGAAGTTGTTCCTGACGGGTTCGCGCACACTGCTGACCCACTCTTTTCCGAAGAGCATTCTCACCTCGAGATGTTCCCTCCCGATCGCGTTGTGCCCGAGTGGGTAAAACGTCGGGTGCTACTGCTCAACGTCACGTACGAACCGCTGACCGCCCTTCCTGCCAGGCGCGCGGTCGTACTGATGGCCTGCGGCAAGGCCGATACCGTCCACGAGGACGAACAGGGCCCGGTAGTCCATTCTGCGGACTGGTCGGTGCAGGTTCCCTCGGTCATTCGATTGCGCACCTACGTGCGCGTTCCGTATCGCGCCCGCATCCCCATGACCCGTGCCGCACTGATGCATCGTGACCACTTCCGATGTGCGTACTGCGGAGCCAAAGCCGAAACCATCGACCACGTCGTTCCTCGCAGCCGAGGTGGCGGGCATTCGTGGGAGAACTGCGTCGCGTGCTGTGCCCCCTGCAATCACCGCAAGGCCGACAAGATGCTCAGCGAACTCGGATGGACTCTCCGTGCGGAATTGGTTCCGCCGTCCGGACCGCATTGGCGTCTGCTCGCGGCGACCAAGGAATTGCATCCGGCGTGGATGCCGTATCTCGGCGTGGGCGCAGCCTGAGCTATGTGTCGGCGTGGGCGCAGCCTGAGCTATGTGTCGGCGTGGGCGCAGCCTGAGCTATGTGTCGGCGTGGGTGCAGCCTGAGCGGCGTTCTGTCGTCACCGAAACGAAATTGCCCGAGAATTTGTGGCCCTGACGCTTTCCTTCCTGGCGTTCTGGGCTACGTTATCTGGTGTGAGCATTCTCGAGGTAGTACTGATATACGTTGGGATTCCGGCCTTGATCACCGCGTTCTTCGCGGCTGCGTCCTTCCTCGGGAAGAAGACGCCGGGACCGGTTCCGCCGGCGTTCCATCTCGGTGAGTCGTGGGATCACGCTCCCGTGCTGTGGAGTGCTGTCGACGAAGTCACCGTTCGCGGTGGCCATCACGGCAGTGCACACGCAATCGAAGCCGGTTCGGCTGATCTGATCGGAGGGTCCGCAAGTGGCAAGTGGTGATCATTCGACCGCGCTCGCAGTAGCGCCCGAGGACCTGCCCGTCGGCAGCGTCGTCACGTCCAGCGGACGCGTTTCCGGTGTGCACCGCATCGGCGAGCCGTTCACCGACGATCTTCCGTTCGAGACCATGGATCTGGTCGCGCTCGACGTCGCGATGACCGAAGCGACGCGGGCCACCAAGGTGCGATTCAACGCCTACATCGGTGATCTCGGTTCTGATCCGGCAGCGGGTGCCGACGCACTGTTCCCGACCACGCCCGAAGCCGAGCGTTCCGTGCTGATCGCCGTCTCGCCCAACCAGCGCACCGTCGAGGTACGCAGCGGGCGGGCAATCGCCGATCGGGTCACTGATCGCGTTACCCAGCTCGGAGCAACGGCAGCTGTTGCATCCTTCAGTGAAGGCAACCTGATCGACGGACTGATCAGTGCCATCCGCGTTATGGCAGCCGCAATTTCAGCGCCGTAACTGTTTGTCAGACACAGGCCGGTGCCCGCGTCGATTCGTGAGAATCGACGCGGGCACCGGCCTTTCGCATGTCAGCTCGCGTCGAACTTTCGTGCTGCGAGTGAACGAACCACACCAGCCTGGCCTTCGACGACCAGACGACGTAACGCGGGAGGGATGTCGCCTTCGAGGAATCGGTCTGCCGCCGCGACGGATTCTGCGGAGATCGACCACGCCGGGTAGAGCCCGATGACGACGGTCTGTGCCACTTCGCTCGAGCGTCGTTCCCACACCGCCGCGATGTCGGCGAAGTAGCGGGAGACGAAGGGTTCGAGCAATTCGTCCTGGCCTTCGCGAGCGAACCCGCCGATGATCGATCGTGCGGTGATGTTGGGCACCGAGTCGTCGCCGACGACCTTCCCCCAGACCTCTTCCTTGACAGCGGCCTGCGGACGTCCGGCCGCGGCCGCCGCGGCTTGACGAGCGCCCGCAGCGGTCGGGTCACGCTGGGCTTCGGCGTCGATGAACGGAGTTGCGGTTCCTTCGGCGTCGATCTCACCGGCAGCTGCCAGTGCCCCGACGATGCGCCAGCGCAGGTCCGTGTCGACGATCAGGCCGTCGAGCCCAACGGTGGAGGGATCGGCGTCGAGCAATTCGCGCAGTACCTCGGTGTGCCACGGTGAGAGTGCTGCACCGGTGAGTGCGTTGACGAATGCCAGCTGGTGGTCGGACCCGGGCTCTGCCTCACGCGCGAGTTCGAGCAACCGATTGGCGAAGCTCGCCGCGCCTTCGGCCTCGGCCCAGGCCGGATCTGCGTAGGAGCCGATGGCGGTTTGGGCTTGGAGCAAGAGACGTTGCACCACACCGACTTCGGTCTCCGAACTGATACCGCGCTCGACCAGTGCGACGAAGTCGCGTGCCTTCAGTTCGGCCTGACGGGTCATTTCCCACGCCGCCGACCAGACCAGGGTGCGGGGGAGTGAGTCGGTGATGTCGCCGACCCGCTCGATCGCCGTCGCCAAAGATTCGGGATCGAGTCGCACGGAGCCGTAGGTGAGATCGTCGTCGTTGACCAACACGAGTGCACCGCGGGCGACGCCGACAAGTTCGGGGACATCCGTGCTTTCCACGGCATCGAGGTCGAGTTCGACGCGATGGCTTCGTACCAACTTGCCGTCGACGTCGTCGTAGATGCCGATGGCGATCCGGTGGATTCGCCGCTCGCCGGCGCCTGGTGCCGCACCGTCCTGCAGGACGGCGAAGCGGGTGAACTTTCCGTCTGCGTCGACATCGAAGTCGGGGCGCAGGATGTTCAAACCGGTGGTCTTGAGCCACTGTCGACCCCAGTCGGAAAGGTCACGGCCCGAGGACTTCTCGAGTGAGCCCAGCAGATCGTCGAATGTTGCGTTTCCGAATGCATGCTCACGGAAGTACTCACGCAGTCCGGCGAGGAACGGCTCGAGTCCGACGTATGCGACCAACTGCTTGAGGACGCTGGCGCCCTTCGCGTAGGTGATGCCGTCGAAGTTGACCTCGACGGCAGCCAGGTCCGGAATGTCCGCGGCAATCGGGTGCGTCGACGGCAACTGATCCTGGCGGTATGCCCACGACTTCTCGACGTTGGCGAACGTCGTCCAGGCGTTCGTGTACTCCGTGGCCTCGGTCTGGCACAGGACCGAAGCGAAGGTCGCGAACGACTCGTTGAGCCACAGGTCGTCCCACCACGCCATCGTGACGAGGTCGCCGAACCACATGTGCGCCATTTCGTGCAGCACCGTCTCGGCACGACGCTCGTACGAGTAGCGGGTCACCTTGGACCGGAAGACGTAGTCCTCGAGGAAGGTCACGGCGCCGGCATTCTCCATCGCGCCCGCATTGAATTCGGGGACGAAGAGCTGGTCGTACTTGCCGAAGGCATAGGGAACACCGAAGTTGCGGTGGTAGAAGTCGAATCCCTGCTTGGTCTCGGTGAAGAGCCGCTCCTCGTCCATGAACTCGGCCAGCGAAGCGCGGCAGAAGATTCCGAGCGGGATGTCGCCGTGCTCGTCGGAGTAGTTGTCGGTCCACTGCGCGTAGGGACCGGCGATGAGCGCCACCAGGTACGTGCTCATCTTCGGGGTGGTCCGGAAAACGTGCTTGCCGGGATCGGCGGCAAGGGTCTCGACGACCGCGGAGTTGGAGATGACCTTCCACGACGTGGGAGCGGTGACGTGGATGTCGAACGTGGCCTTCAGATCGGGCTGATCGAAGCACGCGAACATGCGCTTGGCGTCAGCCGTCTCGAACTGTGAGTAGAGGTAGACGGCGTCATCGGTCGGATCGACGAATCGGTGCAGTCCCTC
This sequence comes from Rhodococcus sp. MurmanLake-1, assembly GCF_056945715.1. NCBI lineage: Bacteria > Bacillati > Actinomycetota > Actinomycetes > Mycobacteriales > Nocardiaceae > Rhodococcus > Rhodococcus sp. MurmanLake-1. The sequence goes on from NZ_JBWZNF010000004.1 coordinate 93,871, forward strand.
GCCGGTGTGGGAGTAGATGCAATCGGCCTCGATGACCAACTCGTTGTCGGCAGCGAGGTCGGGAAGGCTGATGCCCGTCGACTCGTCGTAGTCGGAGACGTCGAGTGCGGTGCCGTTGAGGACCGCGGAATGGACTCGGGCCGCGACGATGTCGATGAAGCTGCTTGCTCCGGCCGTAGCCGTGAACGTGACGGTGGTCTTCGAAGAGAACGTCTCCTCGCCGGGTGCGTCGTTGCCGTCGGTGAGATCGAGTTCGATCAGATAGTTCTCGACGGTCAGGATTGCTGACCGTTGCGCTGCGGTTTCGCGTGTCAGGTTCGGTGCGACCACAAAGATCTCCTCGTAGATGGTGCGGATCTATTACGTCCATCCCATCACGAAGAGAACGGCTTTACTCAAGCGGACACTTCTGCCAGCGGAATCTCCGGATCGGCCAGCCGCTCCGGATCGACAGGACGCGAAGAGGCGACCAATTCCTTGATGGCGTCACCGGCATCCCAGATGTTCACGTTCATGCCGGCGAGCACCTTGTTCGCGGAATCGAGCCAGAAGGCCAGGAACTCGCGCTTGTCGACGTCGCCGCGAGTGACGACACGGGAGTAGCCGCCGTGCGGCGCGTGACCCACGTATTCCATCCCGAGGTCGTACTGATCGGTGAAGAAATACGGCATGCGCACGTACTCGGCGGGCCGACCCAACATGGTGTCTGCGGCCGTCTCGGGTTGGTTGAGTGCGTTTGCCCAGTGCTCCACCCGAATTCGTGCATTCAGAATCGGATGCTGTGCGGCCGCGATGTCGCCTACTGCAACGACGTCGGGGTCGCTGCTCTGCAGACCGGCGTCGACGAGAACTCCGTTGTCGACGTCGATACCCGCCTCCGACGCCAACTCGGTGTTCGGCAACGCGCCGACAGCAATCAACACGGCGTCGGCCGGAATCACGGTGCCGTCGCTCAAAGTGACGCCGGCGGCGTGATCGCCGTCGACAGAGATTGCGCTGACGTCCGTGCCGGTGCGCAAGTCGACGCCGTTCTGGCGGTGCAGAGCGGCGAAGACCTCACCCATTTCCGGGCCCAGGGTCGATTCGAGCGGAAGGCCGGCATGTTCGAGCACGGTGACGTCGACGTCGAAACCGCGAGCCGACGCGGCAATTTCGAGACCGATCCAGCCGGCACCGATCACGACGAGTTTCTTGTCGGCGGCCAGGGTGCGCAGTAGCGCAGCGGCTTGATCGACTGTTCGCACGTAGTGAACGCCCTCGGCGTCGGACCCCGGGATGTCGAGGCGCCGCGAACGTGAGCCGGTGGCCAAGGCGAGCTTGTCGTAGCTGATCGTGGAACCGTCCGGAAGTGACACGGTGTGCGCAGCGGGGTCGATGGCCGTTGCCGTCGTTCCCGGACGAAGATCGATGTGATGGTCGCGGAACCACTCGCCGTCGTGGACGGTGAATTCGGGGAGTGTCTTCTTGCCTGCGAAGAACTCTTTCGACAGCGGCGGCCGCTCGTACGGAAGGTGGTCTTCTTCGCTCAATACGGTGATCTCACCGTCGAAATCTCTGTCACGCAGGGCTTCTGCGATCTTTGCGCCCGCGAGCCCGCCGCCGACGATCACGAATCTCCGGTTGGTGCTCATTACTGAACCACTCCTTCGTACTCGTTTCTTTTCGACACTACTGCGATCGGAAGGTGGTTCGGGGGAAAGCGCGGGAAGGATTACGGGTTCATGATTGTTGGCAGAACGGGAGTATGTCCCCGATCTGATAGAACCTGACCGACAAGAACTGATAGGGAGTTTCTTCGTGAGCGCAACCTCGAGTAAGACCACGGACACTGCTGACTTCTGGTTCGACCCGCTCTGCCCGTGGTGCTGGATCACCTCGCGCTGGATTCTCGAGGCCCAGCAGGTACGCGACATCGAGGCCAAGTTCCACGTGATGAGCCTTGCGGTTCTCAACGAGGGCCGCGACCTCCCCGACGAGTACCGCGAGATGATGACCAAGGCCTGGGGCCCGGTCCGCGTCGCTATCGCTGCAGCGCAGCTGAAGGGTGACGAGATCCTGCTGCCGCTGTACACGGCCATGGGTACGAAGATTCACAACGAGGGCAACAAGGACTTCGCCGACGTCATCAAGTCGTCGCTCGCCGAGGTCGGACTGCCGCCCGAACTGGCCGAGGCTGCCGACACCGACAAGTACGACGAGGCACTGCGTGAGAGCCACCACAAGGGCATGGACGCCGTCGGACCCGACGTCGGAACCCCGACGATCCATGTCAACGGCGTGGCGTTCTTCGGTCCCGTGCTGTCACGTATCCCGCGCGGCGAGGATGCAGGCAAGGTGTGGGACGGCGCCGTCGCGCTGGCCGGCTACCCGCACTTCTTCGAGCTCAAGCGGACCCGCAACGAGGATCCTCAGTTCGACTGAGCGGTAGTGAGCGCCGGATTTCGGTAGAGCTGACCGGGCCGGAAGAACAGATGCCCTGAGTGCGTGCGGTTGCGAAGCGCGGCCGCACGCCAGGTCAGCACCGGATGCGACGACAAGATGTTGACGAACCACGGGAAGAAACCGGATTCGAGTGTCGCGCGATCGGCGAGTTCGTCGAACCCGACCAGACCCACGAGATACTTTCCGGCGCCGAGGACACCCATGGCGCCCGGTGCGCCCTGTGGGCGCATGTGAAAACCGAAGTTGTCTGCCGTGTACTCCATGGAACGCGACAGCGAAGATCCGATCACCGGAATGTAGTTCGACGCGAACTGTCCCCACTGGCGCCAGTACGACGCATGCCCAGCAGCGATGTGGCCGACCTCGTGACCGATGATGAATGCGAGCGCATCGGGCTCGCGGGCCTGCCCACCGACCTCGAACAGGTCGCTGTATACGACGACGAAACGCCGAAATCCGTGCCCTGACGCAAATGCGTTGATCCGTCCGTTCCCCAGCACGACGTAGGCATCCGGCGGAGTTTTCATGCCGAACCGTGCCGCGGCCTCGGCAACCAGCTGATACCCCTCCGGAAATTGCGAAGGCGTCATCTTGATTCCGTTGACCTGCTGCGATCCGTACAGCTGACCTCGCGCGAGGAACAGCAGGATCGGAGCCGCGAGCACCACGAGGATCCACGTCGACAGATCACCCGCAGCGATCAGAACGATCGCCACCACATAGGTGACGACTGTCGTCAGAACGGCGAGCACGAGTAGCGGGATTTCCCACGGGTGGCGAACCGCGTCACTGCCTGGTGACACACGAACGGCGGGTGCAGCGGCCTGGCCGTTGACGGGGTACATGGGCACCACGATAGGTGCGCTCGCGCGGCGATGCGTGTTCCTGAAAGTGTGACGTCGACCCGGGTGCGCCCGGCTGTTCGGGCCTGAGAGAATTGTCGCCATGCGCGTATACCTGGGTGCCGACCATGCCGGATTCGAACGTAAGAACGAGATCATCGAACACCTCAAAGCGAACGGCCACGAGGCCATCGACTGTGGTGCTCACGAGTACGACGCCGTGGACGACTACCCGGCATTCTGCATCGAAGCCGCAAAGCGCGTCGTTGCCGACGAGGGCAGCCTGGGAATCGTCCTGGGTGGCAGTGGCAACGGTGAGCAGATCGCCGCGAACAAGGTTCCCGGCGCACGGTGCGCTCTCGCTTGGAGCGTCGAAACGGCGAAGCTGGCCCGCGAGCACAACAACGCTCAGCTGATCGGCATCGGTGGACGTATGCATTCCCTCGAGGAATCACTCGCCATCGTCGATGCTTTCCTCGCCACCGCATGGTCGGGTGAAGAGCGTCATCAGCGTCGTATCGACATCTTGTCCGAGTACGAGAAGACCGGCGTCGCACCGGCTCTGCCGCAAGCCTGATCCGAAAGTTGTTCCGTGCCTGAAGGTCATACCCTGCATCGACTGGCACGGTTGCATGCCCGCAAGTTCGTCGGTTCACCGGTCCGCGTCCTCAGCCCGCAAGGCAGATTCGCCGAGGACGCGCGTCTGGTGGACGGACACGTACTCACGTCCTCGGATGCCTGGGGGAAGCACCTCTGGCACACCTATGACAACGGATTGACAGTTCACGTACACCTCGGGCTGTACGGAAAGTTCACCGACTCCGCCCTGCCGATGGAAGAACCGGTAGGCCAGGTCCGGATGCGAATGGTCGGTGCCGATTTCGGCACCGACCTTCGTGGTCCCACCGCCTGCGAAGTCCTACTGCCGCCTCAGGTCGCCGCGATCGAGGCCAGACTCGGGCCGGACCCACTGCGCCGCGGCGCGGATCCACACCAGGCATGGGTGCGAATCTCCAAGTCCAAGAAGGCGATCGGCGCGCTGCTCATGGACCAAGCTGTCCTGGCGGGTGTCGGCAACGTCTATCGCGCCGAACTTCTCTTTCGCCACGGAATCAACCCCGAACGACCGGGGAATCTCGTCTCTCACGACGAATGGACTGCCATGTGGGCAGATCTTGTCGAATTGATGAAGGTTGGTGTCAGGCGCGGGAAGATGCACGTCGTTCGCGCCGAGCACGACAACGGTGATCCGGCGTACGCGAAGGATCGTCCGCGGACTTACGTTTACCGAAGAGCAGGATCGCCGTGCCGCGTGTGCGGCACACCGATCCTGCATTCCGTCATGGAGGCGCGAAACCTGTTCTGGTGCCCGGTGTGCCAGTCGGTTTAGAAGTCGAAGCCGCCGAAGTCTCCGCCGCCGAAATCGCCGCCTCCGAAGTCCCCGTAGTCGCTGCCTCCACCGTCTGCGGTGAAATCGGTGTTGTCGACACTTCCTTGATCCGCGCCGGAGTCACCGGCGTCCATACCCTGATCTCCCGAGTCGCCCTGATCTCCCGAGTCACCCTGATCTCCCGAGTCGCCGGCTCCCGTATCGCCACCCTGCGCGAAAGCTTCTGCGCCGTAAGGAACCCCGGCCATGCCGGAGAACATGGTCGAGAACAGCATCATCGAACCCAGACCCCAGGCACCGGCGACGAGGGCAGGCTTCCACCAGGGTTCGGAGTACCAGCCGGCCGGGACCGGGCGTCCGGCGACTCGGCCACCGGGGTAGTAGTTGGGTGTGTGCGACGACGGATTGGGTGATGCCGCGACCTTGCGGCCCTCGAATTCGATCTCACGGTCTTCGGTGACCGAACCCGCAGCCTTCTGTCCGTCGATGGAAGGAACTTCCGGTCCCGGATCCATGCCCATTGCCACCCGCGCCGCGCGGATGTAGTAAAGCCCTTCCAGCGCAGTCTGTTTCGCGAGACGTGCCTGAACCGGCGTTGCTGCCTGATCGATCTGCGAGCCTGCGGCGTTGTACCGTTCGGCCGCGTCGGCGAGGGCTTGGCGCGACGCGTCGTCACTGCCGGTCAGGTTGTAGACCTGACCGCCGAGGCGTTCGATCGCCTGCCTGGCATCGGCTTTCGCGTCGTCGAGTTGTGTTGCGCTGTGGCCGGAACCGCGTTGCTGGCTTTTCATGACCAGAAATACGACTACGGCCAGAACGACGAGTATGAGAAGAATCGTGGTCACGAGTGGCCTCCCGAGCAGAATCGATCCGGACAACTCCAGGATACGGACCACAGGGGAGTGGCCTGAGTGCACAAAGTCTGAACACAAAAAATCCGCACCGGCCAGGCCGATGCGGATTTTTGTGGAGTTTCCCTCCTCATGGAGGGGATGACGGGAATCGAACCCGCGTGATCAGTTTGGAAGACTGAGGCTCTACCATTGAGCTACATCCCCGTGCATACGACAACTCGGGATCGCCGTGTTCGTCGTCTGCGATACGAAACTGTACCCAATGCCCCACCGGATTTCATAATCGGGGGGTTGGAGAAGTTCGATACCGTCGTTCACCTGGGGAATTGCCGAAATGCCCGGCGAGTCGGGGTGTCTTGCCTTGCGGCCCGGCTTCTAATTCCGGCTGTCATCACGTTTCGTTCAGCCAAGGCTGTATGTGGCGGCGGTCGGATGACATACTGACGGGGTCGGACAGGCGGGCCGTGTACAAACGACGGTCGGGTTCGTGAGAGAGTAGTGAGCGCGATAGGGTTGTGCGCGGTCACCGGTGGTGGCTGCCTTTGTGGCCCGCTGTCTTTGTGGCCTCGGATGGCCGTATCGTGTGTTTCATGTGATCGGAAACGGGATGTAGCGCAGCTTGGTAGCGCATCCGCTTTGGGAGCGGAGGGTCGCAGGTTCAAATCCTGTCATCCCGACAAGTACGTACATGGCACTTCACCTCCAGTAAGTCCGGGAGTGAAGTGCCGCGCCAGACAGCAGTACCGATTCAACACAAGTTGTGAGCAAGACCAGACGAAGGAGCGAAGTTTCGTGAAGAGCACCGTCGAGCAGCTCAGCCCGACGCGAGTCCGTATCAACGTTGAGGTGCCCTTCGCGGAACTCAAGTCTGATTTCGACAAGGCCTACAAGGCCCTCGCGCAGCAGATTCGTCTCCCCGGCTTCCGTCCCGGCAAGGCTCCGGCTCGCCTCCTCGAAGCACGTGTCGGTCGCGGCGCTGTGCTCGAGCAGGTCGTCAACGACGCTCTGCCGTCGCGTTACTCCGAGGCTGTCACCAGCGCCGGCGTGAAGGCCATCGGCCAGCCCGAGATCGAGGTCACCAAGATCGAAGACGGCGAGCTCCTCGAGTTCACCGCCGAGGTCGACGTGCGCCCCGAGATCGAGCTCCCTGACTTCAGCTCCATCAACGTCGAGGTCGATCCGATCGAGATCACCGACGAAGCCATCGAAGAGCAGTTGCTTTCGCTGCGTCAGCGTTTCGGCACCCTCACCGGCGTCGACCGCGCAGTCGAGGACGGCGACTTCGTCTCCATCGACCTGTCGGCCACCGTCGACGGCGAGAACGTTGCCGAGGCAACCGCTAGCGGACTGTCGCACGAGGTCGGATCGGGCCAGCTCATCGAGGGCCTCGACGAAGCCATCATCGGCCTCAAGGCGGGGGAGTCCAAGGACTTCACGTCGACGCTGGTCGCCGGCGAGTACGCGGGCAAGGAAGCTGTTGTCACCGTGACCGTGCAGACGGTCAAGGAGCGCGAGCTTCCGGCTGAGGACGACGAGTTCGCTCAGCTCGCCAGCGAGTTCGACACCCTGGAAGAACTGAAGGCTGACCTCCGCGAGCGCGTCGCACGCGTCCGCAAGGTCGAGCAGGCCGGTCAGATCCGCGACAAGGTTCTCGAGCAGCTGCTCGAGACCGTCGAGGTTCCGTTGCCGGAAGCCGTCGTCAAGGCTGAGGTCGATGCTGCACTGCACGACGCCGTTCACGGTCTCGATCACGACGAAGAGGCACTGAACAAGCTCCTCGAAGAGCAGGGCAGCAGCCGCGAAGAGTTCGACAAGGATGCCCAGGAAGCCGCTGAGCGCTCCGTCAAGACGCAGCTCTTGCTCGACTCGATCGCCGATGCGGGCAACGTCACCGTCGGTCAGGACGAGCTCACCGAGCGCATCCTGTTCCAGGCGCAGCGTTACGGCATGGCTCCTGAGCAGTTCATCCAGCAGATCCAGCAGGCCAACCAGCTCGGCGCCGTCTTCGCAGACGTCCGTCGTGGCAAGGCTCTCGCGTCCGTCGTCGAGTCGGCCGGTGTCAAGGACACCTCCGGCGCCGTTGTCGACACCGCTGAACTGTTCGGCAGCAGCGAGGACGAAACCGAAGCGGATGCGTCTGATTCCGCCGAGAGCGAAGACAAGTAAAAACGCAGGCGGACGGGTGTTTTCACCACGATCGACTGCACTGAGTTTTCCGCTTTGAGCGAAGTAGGGCGGCACCGGGACTCCGGTGCCGCCCTACTTCGTTACTGTCTGTGTCAGTAGAAGTGTTTCGCATAGACGATCCACCGCACAAGTAGATCCACATAGAAGGCAGGTACCGTGACTTCCAATCACCTGGAGACTTTGCAGAGTCCCGCCATGACTTCAGCGACCGCTGGGTTGAACCTCAGCGACTCGGTGTACGAGCGCTTGCTGCGAGAGCGCATCATTTTCCTCGGTACCCAGGTCGACGACGACATCGCCAACAAGCTGTGCGCGCAGATCCTGCTGCTCTCGGCCGAGGACCCGACGCGAGACATCTCGCTCTACATCAACTCGCCCGGTGGATCTGTCACCGCAGGTATGGCGATCTTCGACACGATGCAGTTCGCCGAGTGCGACATCGCCACCTTCGGTATGGGCCTTGCGGCGTCGATGGGTCAGTTCCTGCTCTCGGCAGGCACCAAGGGCAAGCGTTACGCACTGCCTCACGCCCGCATCATGATGCACCAGCCGTCCGCCGGTATCGGTGGTTCCGCCAGTGACATCGCGATCATGGCCGAGCAGTTCAAGCACACCAAGCGCGAAATGGCCGAGCTGATCGCTCAGCACACCGGCCAGACGGTCGAGCAGATCACCGCGGACTCCGACCGTGACCGTTGGTTCACGGCGAAGGAAGCTCTCGAGTACGGCTTCGTCGACCACGTCGTCTCCCGTGCGAATCAGGCCGGCGGCACCGGCAACTGAGCCGGTTCGTCCATCCTTTCGCTGCCCAATTCATACTTTGGAGAACTGATGACCAATCTTTTCGGAGCTAACTCGCTGGGCGGCCAGGCGCCGTCGGGCCCCCAATCGCGTTACATCCTGCCCCAGTTCACGGAGCAGACCAGCTACGGCGTCAAGACGTCCGACCCGTACAACAAGCTGTTCGAGGAGCGCATCATCTTCCTCGGCTCGCAGGTCGACGACGTCTCCGCCAACGACCTCATGGCACAGTTGCTGGTTCTCGAATCGCAGGATCCGGACCGCGACATCACCATGTACATCAACTCGCCCGGTGGTTCGTTCACCGCGCTGATGGCGATCTACGACACGATGCAGTACGTCCGTGCCGACATCTCCACCGTCTGCCTCGGTCAGGCTGCTTCGGCAGCTGCTGTGCTTCTCGCCGGTGGTACGCCGGGCAAGCGCTTCGCGCTCCCCAACTCGCGCATTCTGATTCACCAGCCGGCCACGGGCGGCATCCAGGGTCAGGTTTCCGATCTGGAGATCCAGGCTGCGGAAATCGAGCGTATGCGTCGACTCATGGAGAGCACGCTGTCGCTGCACACTGGCAAGGATCCGGAGACCATCCGCGTCGACACCGATCGCGACAAGATCCTCACGGCCGAGCAGGCCAAGGAGTACGGCATCATCGACGACGTGCTGGCTTACCGGAAGCTCAGCGCACAGAAGTAGTCGATTTCCGCCTCGTGTCGAGGATCTGTATTCCGATTCCCGACACGAGGCGGACACGTCGAGAAGTGCCTGGTGGAGCGCTCGCCAGGCTGAGATCTCGACTCTTTTCTTTTTTATCCGCAGGCGAAACGCCGAGAACAGGTCGACCCCGTTCGGGATCTGCGGGTACCGTCACTTCACGGGCTGGTTCTCGACCGGCGTTCTGCGATTGTTCGACCAGATTTGTTCGATCGGTTTGTTGATCAGTTTGTCTGATCCGACAACTTCTGATCTGACAACTTCTGATCTGATACCGAGTACTGCGGAGCGTCTCGACCGATCGAGTGGCGGCGAGTGCACGTACATGATGGAAAGTAGGGACCTCACGAGATGGCACGCATCGGCGACGGCGGGGATCTGCTCAAGTGCTCTTTCTGCGGCAAGAGTCAGAAGCAGGTCAAAAAGCTCATTGCAGGACCCGGGGTGTACATCTGCGACGAGTGCATCGACCTCTGCAACGAGATCATCGAAGAGGAATTGGCCGAGTCGAGCGAGGTCAAGCTCGACGAGCTTCCCAAGCCTGCGGAGATCCGAGAATTCCTCGAGAACTACGTCATCGGTCAGGATTCCGCCAAGCGGACGCTGGCCGTGGCCGTCTACAACCACTACAAGCGCATTCAGGCCGGAGACAAGGGCCGTGATGCGCGGGGTGAGACGGTTGAGCTCGCGAAATCCAACATCTTGATGCTCGGCCCCACCGGCTGTGGCAAGACGTACCTCGCTCAGACTCTCGCGAAGATGCTCAACGTCCCGTTCGCCATCGCCGATGCGACGGCGTTGACCGAGGCCGGCTACGTCGGTGAGGACGTCGAGAACATTCTGCTCAAGCTGATTCAGGCTGCCGACTACGACGTCAAGCGCGCCGAGACCGGAATCATCTACATCGACGAGGTCGACAAGATCGCTCGCAAGAGCGAGAACCCGTCGATCACGCGTGACGTCTCCGGCGAAGGTGTTCAGCAGGCGTTGCTGAAGATCCTCGAAGGTACGCAGGCGAGCGTCCCGCCGCAGGGTGGTCGCAAGCATCCGCACCAGGAATTCATTCAGATCGACACCACGAACGTGCTGTTCATCGTCGCGGGCGCTTTCGCTGGTCTCGAGCGGATCGTCTCCGATCGTGTCGGCAAGCGCGGTATCGGTTTCGGCGCCGAGGTTCGGTCGAAGGCCGAACTGGATACGGTCGATCGTTTCGCCGAGGTCATGCCGGAGGATTTGATCAAGTTCGGTCTGATTCCCGAGTTCATCGGCCGTTTGCCGATGATCGCGTCGGTGACCAACCTCGACAAGGAATCGCTCGTTCAGATCTTGTCGGAGCCCAAGAACGCTCTCGTCAAGCAGTACCGTCGTCTCTTCGACATGGACGGCGTCGAACTCGAGTTCACCGAAGAAGCGCTCGACGCTATTGCCGATCAGGCGATCTTGCGTGGAACCGGCGCTCGTGGCCTGCGCGCCATCATGGAAGAGGTTCTTCTTCCGGTGATGTACGACATCCCCAGCCGTGACGACGTCGAAAAGGTGGTCGTCACCGCGGAGACCGTCAACGACAACGTACTTCCGACCATCGTTCCGCGTAAGCCGGAGCGTGGCGAGCGTCGCGACAAGACGGCGTAGAAACTTCAAAACGACTGTGGCCCGGTATCTCTCGCGAGATGCCGGGCCACAGTCGTTCGTGCAGGGTGTCTGGGGGGTGTTCGGCTAGATCGGGTTGCCGAGTTCCTTGAGGGGAGCGCGGAACGTCTCCTTGGCGGTGAACGCGGAGATCGAGCAGATGACGCAGGCCACCGATGTCAGAATGGCAACGGGCATCCAGTGTGTCTTGTCCCCGCCCATGAGGGCGTTGCCGATGGCGGGCGCAAAGCCTGCGAGGGCGAAGCCGACCTGGGTGCCGATCGCGATGCCGGAGTAGCGGACCTTGGTGTTGAACATTTCGGAGTAGAACGACGGCCAGATGGCATTCGGGGCAGCGTAGAAGACGGACATCAATCCGATTGCGGCCAGGAAGATCAGCGGGACGTTGCCGCTGGCGATTGCGCCGAAGTACACGTAGATGAACACCGCGCTACCGAGGGCGCCACCGATGAACAGCGGCCTGCGACCGATCCGGTCGGAGAGAATCGCCCACGCGGGCTGGCTGAGCAAGGCCACGGCGTTGGCTGCGATAGCCACCCAGAGCATGGTCGACTTCGGGATCCCCACTTCCTCGGTGGTCGCGAAGGCGAGTCCGAAGACGGAGAAGATGGTCGAGACGACGGCGATGAAAGCGCAGCAGATCACGCGAATCAGATTTGCGCTGTGGGTGCGAAGGAGATCGGCAACAGGCAATTTGGCGACGGCCTTCGACTCCTGCTGCTCGGTGAACTCTTCCGGCTCTTCGAGCTTGAGACGCATGATGTATGCAGCCACGAGAACGATCAGGCTGCCCCAGAACGGGATTCGCCAGCCCCACGTGTAGAGGATGTCGTCGGGGAGTGCGGCGATGGGCAGGAAGACGAGGCTGGCGAGGATGAAGCCGGCCTGGGTGCCGTTGAGGGTCCAGCTGCAGAAGAATGCCCGTCGACCTTCGGGAGCATGTTCGAGAGTCAGTGAGCTGGCGCCACTCTGTTCGCCAGCGGCGGAGATGCCCTGAGCGATTCTCATCAGGACCAGCAGTATCGGTGCAAGAACTCCGATCGAATCCGCGCTGGGAATACATCCGATGAGGAATGTTGCTGCGCCCATCATGATGAGCGTGAGCAGCATGATCTTCTTGCGGCCGACGCGGTCACCGAAATGGCCGAGGACTACAGCGCCGAGGGGACGCGCGACGTACGCGACACCGAAGGTGGCCAGCGAAAGCAGTGCCGCATGTCCGCTGTCCGGGAAGAACACGGTGGGGAAGATGAGTGCAGCGGCGGAGGCGTAGATGTAGAAGTCGTAGTACTCGAGCATGCTGCCGAGAAACGACGACGTTGCGGCGCGCTTGACCTTGGTCGTGTCCGGCCTGGCCAAGGATCCCGCCTCGGGGCCGGACGGTGTAACCGTGCTAGCTGACATGCTCATCTCCTGGGTGGAAGCGTCGTGGAGGCTCTACATCCGCCGATGGTGTTCGTATCGAGAACGTCTGTGCGGAGAGCGATACAAGGAATGTAACCGACGCCACAGCGACTACACAAGATTATTAACCAAATAGTTCATAAAAATCTACCGGCGGACTCTTCGCACGTCGAAACCGCAGTTCAGGCGGTCAGGAGCCTGGCTGCGCGGCGGCCGCCACCAACTGCGCCACCTGTTCCTCGGTGATGCCGAGGCCGAAGGTGGCGAGTTTTCCGAGCGGCATCGAGCCTGCGAGTGCCATCATCTCGGGGCTGACCGCCTGTGCGCCGTCGCCCGCTGCGGCAGCCATGGCGGCGCCGAGAACTGCGCTGCCGACGGGATGGGCGAGCCATTCGCCGATGGTCGACATGGCGTCGAGCGTGCCGACGCCGACGTTCCCGGCCAGGGTGATCGTGTCGGTGGTTGCGATGTCCCGAGACGAGAAGCCGACGCGGATCTCGTAGTCGCCAGGTTCGATCGCCCAGTCCTGCGCCGCGACGGACCAATAGGCGAATGCCCTGGTGTCGAGCGTGATGGTCACAGTCGCGGATTCGTCGGGGTCGAGGTGGACCTTGGCAAAGCCCTTCAATTCCTGCGCGGGTCGATCGATGCTTGCCGAGGCGTCGTGGACGTAGACCTGAACGACGGTGCTGCCCGATCGGTCGCCGCTGTTGCGCACGGTGACGGTCACTTCGGCGGAGTTCTCACCGGCCTCGACGGAGGTATCGGTGATGTCGAAGGTGGTGTAGCTCAGCCCGAACCCGAACGGGTACGCCACTTCGCGCAGCGCGGAGTCGTAGTAGCGGTATCCCACGTACAGGCCTTCGCCGTAGCGGACGTGCTGCTGTGATCCCGGGAAATGCAGATACGACGGATTGTCTTGGAGGCGAAGCGGAATGGTCTCCGTGAGGCGGCCGGACGGATTCGTGATGCCGAACAGAAGATCGGCAATCGCCGAGCCGCCCGCCTGGCCGAGTAGCCAACCCTCGAGGATTGCGGCGGCATGATCCTTCCAAGGCTCGGTCGAAACCACACCGCCGTTGGCGAGCACGACGACCGTGTTCGGGTTCGCGCCGTGGACCGCTTCCAGCAGGGCGATCTGGTCAGCCGGCAGTTCGATGTCGGTTCGGTCGAATCCTTCGGATTCTGTGGCGGACGGTAGTCCGAGGAACAGCACCGCGACGTCAGCGCGGCGTGCGGCGTCGACAGCCTCGGTGACCATGTCGTCGTTCGGAGTGCCGTCGAAGGTGAAGCCCGGTGCGAAAGTGACGCGGTCGGCGCCTTCTAGGTCGAGGATCGCGTCCAAGGCATTGTCGAGCTTGGTGGGAACCACCTGTGAACTGCCGGCCCCCTGGTACCGCGGGCTGCACGCGAATTCGCCGATCACCGCGACAGTTTGCCCGCCGGGGGTCAGCGGCAGTAGTTCTCCGTCGTTGGCCAGCAAGACAGCGGACTCCGCTGCAGCGGTCCGTGCCAGTTCGTGGTGACGCTCGACGTCGTACGTGTGGCCCTCGGTGCGCGCGGCGGCGGTGCGTTTCACCAGCGTAGACAGGCGCTCGGCGGCAGTGGTGAGCACTGATTCGTCCAGGTCGCCGCCGCGCACGGCGTCGACGATCTGGGTATCGGTTCCGGTCGGCGGCATTTCCAGGTCGAGGCCCGCGGCGAGTGCCGCCACGCGGTCGTTGACCGCTCCCCAGTCCGAAACGACGAGGCCGTCGAAGCCCCACTGTTCGCGGAGTACCTCGGTGAGCAGCCAATGGTTCTGGCTCGAGTACACACCGTTGATCTTGTTGTACGAGCACATGACCGTCGTCGGGGCCGCGGTCTTGACGGCGTATTCGAAGCCGGCCAGATAGATCTCGCGCAGCGTCCGTTCGTCGACGTCGGCACTGACTCTCATCCGGTCGTGTTCTTGGTTGTTGGCAGCGAAGTGCTTGAGCGAGGTTCCGACGCCGCGAGACTGGATGCCGGTGATCAGCGCTGCCGCGACGCGGCCGGAGAGGAATGGGTCCTCGGAGACGTATTCGAAATTCCTGCCACACAAGGGTGACCGTTTGATGTTGATGCCTGGGCCGAGGAGGACCGAGACCTGTTCGGCTTTGGCTTCGTCGCCCAGAGCCTCACCGACCTGGCGGATGAGGTCGAGGTTCCACGACGAGCCCACCCCGACCGCCGGTGGGAAACATGTCGCTGGAATGCTGTGGCCGAGTCCGAGTGCGTCGCCGCCCTCGGGTTGTTTCCGGACTCCGTGCGGACCGTCGGTCAGGAGTATCGATTCGATTCCGGCAACGGACTGGCTGTGCCAGAAATCCGAGCCGGACGTCAACGACGCCTTCTCCTCGAGTGAAAGCCCGTCTACGTAATTCTCGGTCACGTCATTCCTCCCGGTGGCAGCTGTGAGTTCCACTCACCACCGTAGGGGGATTTTTCGGACTTCGGGGTAGGTCAGGACGGCGCCTTCGAGGTCAGGAACGCAACAACCATGTCGCCGAGCATTGTTCGAAGATGCTCACGATGCGTCGAGTCGGTCAGATCGCGGTCGAAGAGCGCTTTGAAGGTGTACCGATTGGCGATACGAAAGACGCAGTAACTGCTGATCACCATGTGAATGTCGAGAGCATCGACGTCGGAGCGGAATGCCCCAGACTGCTGCCCGTCGTGCAGGATCTGCGAGACCAGGTCGGCGGCAGGGGCGCCGAGGCCGCTGAGTAACTCGGATTTCTCGATGTGCTCGCCGCGGAGCATGTTCTCGTTGGCCACGAGGCGAATGAAATTCGGGTGCTGTTCGTGGTGGTCGAAGGTGAGTTCGGCCAAAGCGCGGACTGCTGCCGTGGGGTTCAATCCCTCGAGATCGAGTTCACGTTCCTGCGCACGAATGACGCTGTACGCATGCTCGAGTACCGACTTGTACAGCCCTTCCTTGTCGGTGAAGTAGTAGTAGATCATGCGCTTGGTGGTATGCGTCTTGGTTGCGATCTCGTCGACTCGGGCGCCGGCGAAGCCTTTGTCGGCAAACTCCTCGGTGGCGACGGCGATGATGTTCACCCTGGTCAGATCGCTGTTTCGGCGTCGTTTCTCCGGCTTCGACACCACGGAGTTCACTGACTGCTCGGAAACCATGTGCTCACTCTATCTGCCAGCAGTTTGTCGACTTTGCTTGTCGAGTTCGCGTCGGGGGAGTAACGTCCAGTGAACTAACTCACTAGTTCGTACATTAGTTTCGAGCGTCAACCCCGAGGTGCCCCTGATGACTCCATCTCTACCGGTTCTGGTTCTCAACGGACCCAACTTGAATTTGTTGGGCCAGCGCCAACCGGAGTTCTACGGGAGAGGCACCCTGGACGACGTCGTTTCCCGCTGTGAAGCGGCGGCCGCGAAGTTCGGCGCGGTGGTCGAGGCAAAGCAGTCGAACCACGAGGGCCAACTGATCGATTGGGTCCACGAGGCCAGGGGAAATGTCGCGGGCATCGTCATCAATCCCGGTGGGTACTCGCACACCTCCGTTGCGTTGCGCGACGCTCTGGTCACACTGGATGCCCCCGTCGTGGAGGTGCACATCAGCAACATCCACAGTCGCGAAGAATTCCGTCACCACTCGTATGTCTCCGGCATCGCCGACGCCGTCATCTGTGGATTGGGAATCGACGGATACAGCGCCGCAGTCGAATTCGTCTGCATCCGAGAAGGGAAGAACTGATGAGTGATTCGATCCTCTGCGGTCTGATCGGCACCGGAATCGGAGCCTCCTTGACTCCGATCATGCACGAGGAAGAAGGGCGCAGACAGGGCCTGCCGTACATCTACCGCATCCTCGATCTCGACGTGATGGGAATGGCGCCGTCGGACATCGGTGAACTTCTCACCTATGCACGACGTTTCGGCTTCCGCGGCCTCAACATCACTCACCCGTGCAAGCAGTTGGTGATCGAACACCTCGACGAGCTCTCGCCGGATGCGAGCAGGCTCGGTGCGGTGAACACGGTCCTCTTCGACTCCGGCAAGGCGATCGGACACAACACTGATTGGTCGGGCTTCGGCCGAAATTTCGACGACGGACTTCCCGGCGCACAGCTCGATCGTGTCGTGCAGCTCGGTGCCGGCGGAGCCGGTGCGGCGGTTGCCTATGCCGCGCTCACCCGCGGCGTCGGGACACTGACGTTGGTCGATTCGAGCCTGCCTCGCGCGGAGGAACTTGCACAAACCTTCGCGCAGCAGTTTCCGGCGCAGGTTGTCGAGGCGCGGCACACGAGCGACCTCGCCGAAGTGCTCGGCAGCGCAAACGGATTGATCCACGCGACTCCGATGGGAATGGCGGCTCATCCTGGAATGGCATTCTCGCCAGATCTGCTCCGTCCAGATCTGTGGGTAGCGGAAATCGTCTACCGCCCGCTCGAGACCGAGCTGTTGCGTCAGGCGAGGTTGATCGGAGCCCCGACGCTCAGCGGAGGCGGAATGACTGTCTTTCAGGCCGTCGACGCG
Source organism: Rhodococcus sp. MurmanLake-1 (assembly GCF_056945715.1). Classification (NCBI taxonomy): domain Bacteria; kingdom Bacillati; phylum Actinomycetota; class Actinomycetes; order Mycobacteriales; family Nocardiaceae; genus Rhodococcus; species Rhodococcus sp. MurmanLake-1. The sequence continues at coordinate 110,670 of NZ_JBWZNF010000004.1, forward strand.
TTCCGGATCTTCACGGGCATCGAGCCCGACAGTAAGCGGATGCTCGCGCACATGACGGAACTCGTGCACGGCGAACAGACTGCGGCAGCGCTGTGAGTGCCCCGGTCCGGACGTCGATCGCGACGGTATCGCTCAGTGGGACTCTCGAGGAGAAGCTCGACGCCATCGCTGCTGCCGGCTTCGACGGCTTCGAGGTGTTCGAGCCGGATTTTGTCGCTTCGCCGTGGTCCCCGAAGGAATTGCGAACGCGGGCTGCGGATCTGGGCTTGACCCTCGATCTGTATCAGCCATTCCGTGACTTCGACACGGTGGACGAGGCCCAATTTGCTCGGAATCTTGTTCGAGTGGAACGCAAATTCGAGCTCATGGATCAACTGGGGTGCGAGACGCTCCTGGTGTGCTCCTCGCCCCTGCCGACCGCAAGTCACGATGACGGTCAGTTGACAGAGCAATTCGGAGCTCTCGCCGAACTGGCGTCCGAGCACGGCAAGAAGGTTGCCTACGAGGCGCTCGCATGGGGTGCCCACGTCAACACGTACGGTCATGCTTGGAGGATCGTCGAGGGAGTCGATCACGCGGCGCTCGGAACCTGTTTGGACAGTTTCCACATCCTCTCGCGCGGTGACGATCCCGCCGGAATTCGCGAGATTCCCGGCGAGAAGATCTTCTTCCTCCAGTTGGCGGACGCTCCGTTCTTGGCGATGGACATCCTCCAGTGGAGCCGGCATCACCGAAACTTCCCGGGGCAGGGCAGCTTCGATCTCAGTGCGTTCGCTCAGCATGTCTACGCCACCGGTTACGACGGACCGTGGTCGCTCGAGATCTTCAACGACGTATTCCGACGCGCGGACACCCAGCGGACGGCAATCGACGCTCATCGGTCGCTCCTCCATCTGGAAGAACAGGTCGCCGCCGCGAACCCTGCCGCCGGTGGACCCACGCTGTTCACCGCCCCGGAGCGCACCCCGCTCGAAGGGATCGTGTCTCTGCGAATCGCTGCGGGTCCGGCTAAACAGGACCAGGTGCACTCGATGCTCTCCCGCGTCGGTTTTCATCTGGTCGGACGGCACCACGATCACGACTTGCAGTTGTGGCGGCACGGACCGCTCACCGTTGCCGTCGACGCGACAGCGGGCACGGTGTGGACGGCGCCCGGGCTGCCCGCGGATCTGCCGGTTCTCACTCAGATCGGCATCAGGGCAACCGAACCCGAAGTGTGGGGAGAGCGCGCTCTGGCACTCGAAGTACCGGCGACGCGCGTGCAGTTGCCCGGTTCGAGCGACGAGAACTCCGAGGTACCGGACGTCGTACGCTTGAAGGTCACCGATGCGACATCGATCGACCTTCGTGGCCCTGGCAGCGCTGCAGCGTGGGAATCGGCATTCGAGATCTACCCGCTGCCCGCCGAGCGCAATCGTGAACAGGGCGCAGTGTTCACCGGGATCGACCACGTGGCACTGGCAGTTCCGGCGGAGAGTTGGGACGGCATCATGCTGCTCCTGCGTTCCGTGTTCGAGATGCAACCGCACGAGGGGCAGGACGTCACCGATTCGGTCGGACTCATGCGGAGCCAGGCACTCACGCTCGTTCAGGACGGTGACGGACATACCCTGCGGATCTCACTGAACATGGTGGAGGGCAGTCGAAGCGGGCTGCCGATGGTCCGTCGCGGCGGCGTCAGCCACGTCGCTTTCGCGTGTGAGAACATCTTCGGTGCCGCTGCGTCCATGCAGGACTGGGGCTTTGCTCCGCTACCCATTTCCCCGAACTACTACGACGATCTGGACGCACGTTTCGGCCTGAATTCAGAACTGCTCGACCGGATGCGCAGCGCCGGAATCCTTTACGACGCTGACGCCCGCGGTGAGTTCTTCCACCTGTTCACCCCGACGGTCGGGGGAGACCTGTTCTTCGAGGTCGTGCAGCGAGTGGGTGGATACGAGGGCTACGGGGAGGTCAACTCCGCTGTGCGACTGTCGGCTCAGTTGCGCGCGAATCAGACGTGACCTCGACTCGGTGCGGGTGCGAGTAGATATTCATCGAATCGCCGCGGATGAAACCGGCGAGGGTCAACCCCGATTCCTGTGCCAACTCCACGGCCAATGACGACGGCGCGGAGACTGCGCCCAGAATCGGAATGCCCGCCATGACGGCCTTCTGGACGAGTTCGAACGACGCCCGCCCACTGACGATCAGGATCGTGTCGTAGAGCGGCACTCGGCCGTCGGTGATTGCCCAACCGATCACCTTGTCGACTGCGTTGTGCCGGCCGACGTCCTCGCGCAGCGCCAGGAGTTCGCCGGTGGCGGTGAACAATCCGGCTGCGTGCAGGCCTCCGGTGCGCTCGAAGATCCGTTGGCTCTCCCGAAGCGTGACCGGCATGGCCGACATGACGGTGGAGGTGACGGAAGTCGTGTCACCGACCAGCGGATGCCGAGTGGTGGTTCGGACGGCATCGAGTGACGTCTTGCCGCACACGCCGCACGCGGAACTGACGACGGTGTTGCGATCGGTGGTGTGATCGGGCAACGGCACTCCGGGAGCGAGCGCGATGTCGAGGACGTTGTATGTGTTCGCGCCGGTTTCGTCGACGCCGTCGCAGTACCTGACGACGCTCACGTCGTCGCGGGTACCGATGACGCCTTCGCTGAGAAGGAATCCGTGGACGAGGTCGACGTCGTTGCCTGGTGTTCGCATCGTCACGGCCAGCACCTGACCGCCAACCCTCATTTCGAGTGGTTCTTCGACGGCCAGCGTGTCGGGGCGCGTGACGACCCGATCACCCGAGATTCGAACGACCGGTGTTCGTGCGGTGACCCGTCCCATCTCAGGCGCCTGATGCTTCGAGTCGAACAGTGACGGCCTTCGAGACCGGCGTGTTCGACTTGGCTGCAACGTGTTCGAGGGGAACGAGCGGATTTGACTCGGGGTAGTACGCCGCCGCATTGCCGCGGGGGGTGTCGTAGGAGACGATGCGGAATTCCGTGACCCGACGCTCTTCGAGTGTTCCGTCTGGTGTTGTCCACTCGGACACGATGTCGACGAGATCGCCGTCGCGGAATCCGAGTGCAGTGATGTCTTCGGCATTGACGAGGATGACCTTGCGTCCGCCCTTGATACCGCGGTATCTGTCGTCGAGGCCGTAGATCGTGGTGTTGTACTGGTCGTGGCTGCGCATGGTCTGCAGTATCAGGCGCCCGCTCGGAGTGGGTATCCAGTGCAGTTCGTTCACGCCGAAGTTGGCTTTGCCGGTGTGCGTGCGGAACTCACGCGAGTCACGCGGTGGGTGTGGGAGCTGGAATCCATCCGGCTGGCGAACCCGGGTGTTGTAGTTTTCGCATCCGGGCACCACTCGTGAGATGGAGTCGCGAATCAGGTCGTAGTTGCCCTCGAAGGCCGACCAGCGGACGGAGTGATCGCTGCCGAGTAGCTCGCGGGCGAGTTGGCAGATGATGGCGACTTCGCTACGTAGGTAGGGGCTGACCGGCGTGAGGCGTCCGCGCGACAGGTGCACCATGGACATCGAATCTTCCACGGAGACAAGCTGCTTTCCGCCGGCCTGGACGTCGAGGTCCGTACGTCCGAGGGTGGGCAGGATGATTGCGGTCTGCCCGTGAACGACGTGGCTTCGGTTCAGTTTGGTGGAAACCTGAACGGTGAGTTCGCATTGGCGCAGCGCGGTTTCGGTGGCTGCGGTGTCCGGGCTGGCCTGGATGAAGTTGCCGCCCATCGCCATGAAGAAGCTTGCCTTGCCGGCATTCATCGCGCGGATCGCGTCCACGGTGTCCCACCCGTGCTTGCGAGGGCTCGAGATCGAGAACTCGGTGTCGAGCGCGGCCAGGAACTCTTCCGGCATCTTCTCCCAGATGCCCATCGTGCGGTCACCCTGGACATTGGAGTGTCCTCGCACCGGACAGACCCCGGCACCGGGTTTGCCCATCATTCCACGCATGAGCAGCAGGTTGACCGCTTCTTCGATGGTGGCGACTCCGTGTGTGTGCTGAGTGATGCCCATGGCCCAGCAGGTGACGGTTCGCTCGGATCGGGCAAGCGCGGCAGCCGTTTCCTCGAGCTGCGCCATCGACAGGCCCGTCGCCTCGAGTACCGTGTCGAGATCGACCGCGCGGATGTGCTTCTCGTATTCGTCCCAACCGGCGCAGTAGCGGTCGACGAATGCGCGATCGACCACGGTACCGGGAGCGCGATCTTCCTGCTCGAGCAGCAGCTTCCCCAGACCTTGGAACAGCGCCATGTCGCCGCCCAGCCGGATCTGCAGGAACTCGTCCGCGATGTCGACTCCGTGCCCGATCACGCCGGAGACTTTCTGCGGATCCTTGAACCGTCGCAATCCCGCCTCGGGGAGGGGATTGATGGCAATGATCTTGGCGCCGTTGCCCTTTGCCTTCTCGAGTGTCGAGAGCATTCGAGGGTGGTTGGTGCCGGGATTCTGTCCGGCGATGAGGATGAGATCGGCGTTCTCGAGGTCGGGAACCGTCACCGAGCCTTTGCCGATGCCGATGGATTCGGTCAGTGCGCTTCCGGACGACTCGTGACACATGTTGGAACAGTCGGGCATGTTGTTGGTGCCGTAGCTACGAATCATCAACTGGTAGAGAAACGCTGCTTCGTTGGACGTGCGACCGGAGGTGTAGAACACTGCTTCGTCCGGCGACGCGAGGCCGTTCAGATGTTCGGCGATCAGTGCGTACGCGCCGTCCCAGTCGATCGGCTGGTAATGGGTTGCTCCCGGGGTCAGGACCATCGGGTGCGTCAGTCGGCCTTGTTGGCCGAGCCAGTAATCGGTCTTGCCTTCAAGGTCGGCGATCGAGTGCTCCGCGAAGAATTCAGGCGTGACCGTGCGAAGCGTTGCTTCCTCGGCAACGGCCTTCGCTCCGTTCTCGCAGAACTCGGCGGGCTTGCGATGTCCGGGAGTCTCCGGCCACGCACACCCCGGGCAGTCGAAGCCGTGACGCTGGTTGAGCCTGGTGAGCGTTCGGGCGGTCCGCAGGGCTCCCATCTGCTCGATTCCTCGTTGCAGCGACACCAGAACAGCCGGCACTCCGGCGGCGTAGTCCTTGGGGTGCGTGACTTCGAGATCCGATTCGTCGATGTCTTTCGAGGGGCCCTGGCGCGTCATGTCTCCATACTGGCCCGAACGGCGCGGTACTGCCATCGAATGGGCCGGTCGAACTCACCGGAATGCGACATTCATCGGCTAGCCTTACCTACCGAACGAGCGGACTTAAGGGGTAAGAGCATGGATCGAACGGACGCAGGTCGGCTGACCCGGCGCGGATTTCTGATCGGCACGTCGGGAGCGTTGCTGGCATTCGCCGCAGCCTGCTCCAGTTCGAACGACGAGGACACGCCCCCCAGCGGGGACTCTGCGGGATCGATCACCCACAAATTTGGGGCTACCGAGCTGCCCGAGGATCCGCAGCGGATCGTCAGTGTCGGATACAACGATCAAGATGCGATCCTCGCCCTCGGTGGGACTTTGGTCGGAACCTTCGACTGGTACGGCGATTACCCCTACGGTGTGTGGCCATGGGCGCAGCCGTTGTTGAACGGGGCGACTCCCGAGATCATCGGAACCGCGGGCACCACCATTCAGATGGAGAAGGTCGCTGCCACGACACCCGACCTGATTGTCGGCACCTACTCCGGGCTCACTCAGGCGCAGTACGACAAACTCAGTGCCATTGCGCCGACGGTGGCGCAGCCGAAGGAGTTCGCGGATTACGGAATCCCCTGGCAGAACCAGACGACCATCATCGGCGAAGCGCTGGGGCAGCAAGGAAAGGCCACCGAGCTGATCGCCGGCGTCGACAAGAAGTTCGCCGACGTGAAGACGGCCAATCCGGCGTTTGCCGGCAAGACCGTTCTGGTCGGCGCGTTGAAGGGGCCGGGGCAATTCGGGGTCTACGGACCGGAAGACCCCAAGGTGAGGTTCTTCACTGAACTCGGATTCGTGAATCCGCCTGTCACCGATCAGATCACGGGTAACTTCGCCGAGATCAGCACCGAGCAACTCTCGCTTGCGGACGTCGACGTACTCGTCTGGTACGCCGGTGGTGGCTACGGCGACAAGCTTCGGGCGGAATTGGACAAGACCCCGATCTACCAGGAACTCGACGTCGTGAAGGACGGCCGCGCGATCATTCTGGAAGACGCTGCTGCCGAAGCCATGACGTGGAGCACCGTACTGAGCTTGCCCTATGCGCTCGAACAGATTCCGCCGCGGATTGCGGGCTTGCTCGTCTGATCGGTTCAAGGACAGCGCTGTTCAAAGTCCAGGGATTCGGACAGTCGGCGGTACTCTCGCCTCATGGGTGTACACGTGCGGCCGGCTGTCCGATCCGATATTCCGGCGCTGTCGGCGGTGTTGGCCGAGGCGTTCGAAGATGATCCTTTGATGGCCTGGATGTTGCCGGACGAGGACTCCAGGGCTGAGCGCCTGACGAAACTGTTTGCCGCAGAAGCTCGTTACCACCACTTCGCCGGTGGCGGTGTCGAGGTAGCCACCGATGACAACGGCGTGATCGGCGGGGCAACTCTGTGGGATCCGCCGGGGCGGTGGAAGCAGTCGTGGATTTCCGGGCTCGTGAGCCTGCCCGCAATGGTGCGTGTCTTCGGCAGGGGGCTACGACACGCGGCCGAGGTGAGCTCCGTTCTCGAAGGAGCACATCCGAATTCGCCGCACTGGTATCTCGCGACGGTCGGGACCGGCAGCGCGGCGCGCGGTGGGGGATACGGCAAAGCCCTACTGAACTCCCGGTTGGAGCGTTGCGATCGTGAACACGTCGACGCTTACCTCGAGAGCAGCAAGGAATCGAACATCCCGTACTACAACCGCTTCGGTTTCGAAGTGACCCGTGACATCGTCATGCCAGGCGGCGGGCCGACGATCTACGCAATGATGCGTCAACCGCGGGGCGCGTGATACCAACTAGTGGTGACCCAGATTCCCGAGCTCCACGCAGGCACACCGTTCGACGAACTCGACGACTACATCGCCTTGGCCAGGTTGTCCGGCCTGGTGTTGTCACCCGACGGCTCGCTGCTGATCTGCGCGCGCGCCGTTCTCGACGACAAGAGCGCCGAATACGTGTCCTCGTTGTGGGAGATCGACCCGGAAGGTCGGCGTCCGGCGCGTCGGTTGACCTGGGGCTCGACCAGCGAGTCCGGTGCTGCCTTCGCGTTCGACGGCGACGTGCTCTTCACCGCCACGCGAGCCGTGCCGGGCGAGAGCGATCCGCAACCCGCACTCTGGCGCTTGCCCGCGGCGGGCGGAGAAGCTCAGCTGTTGATCTCACGTCCCGGTGGTGTCTCGTCGGTATCAGCGGCCAAGGCGGCGCCGACGTTCGTGGCCCAGACGTCGGTCATGGCTTCGGCGATCAGCCTCGACCAGGACGATCAGGTGCGATCGGCGCGCAAGGACAAGAAGGTCACGGCGATGCTGCACACCGGGTATCCGGTGCGCCACTGGGACCACGACCTGGGTCCCGATCATCCGCATCTGGTTGTCGCCGAGACAGATTCGAAGGAATCCGTCGAATTGCGGGACATCACACCAACTGCGGGCGCGGCGCTGCGAGAGACGTCGACCACGATTTCCGACGACGGTCTCTTCGTCGTGACAACGTGGACTGTCGGCGATGCGAGTGCCGCCCGCCGATCGACGTTGGTTCGGATCGACACGGTGACCGGCGACCGAACCACCCTTGTCGACGAGGCTGACGCGGACGTCTACAACCCGGTGCTCTCGCCGGACGGAACCAAGCTCGCGTTCATCCGGGAGACTCTCACCACGCCGGAGTCCGCACCGCGAATGACTCTGCAGCTCTACGACTTCGGATCCGGTGCCGTGACCGGCGTGGCCGACGGCTGGGATCGCTGGCCTACCTCACTTGCCTGGCTACCCGACGGATCCGGGCTGGTGGTCACCGCCGACGACGGCGGCCGAGGGCCGATCTTCACCATCGACCTGTGGGGCCAGCCGGTGCGCCTGACAGCCGACGACGCGGCGTACACCGATGTTCGAGTGGCGCCGGACGGCGAGTCGATCTACGCGTTGCGAGCCTCGTACGAAGCGCCCCCGCACGTGGTGCGGGTGGATCTGGGATCCGGTGAGATCACCGCACTTCGTGGACCCGACGCATTGCCGGAGCTGCCGGGAACACTGACCGAGATCACCGCTCGCGCCGAGGACGGTTCGACAGTCCGGAGTTGGTTGGCACTGCCGACCGGCGCCGCACCGCACGCGCCGGTGCCGTTGCTCCTCTGGGTCCACGGCGGTCCACTCGGTTCGTGGAACACCTGGTCCTGGCGGTGGAACCCGTGGCTGCTCGTCGCCAAGGGCTATGCCGTACTGCTGCCCGATCCCGCACTCTCGACCGGATACGGGCAGGACTTCGTCCAGCGCGGGTGGGGTCAGTGGGGCAAGGCGCCCTTCACCGATCTGATGGCGATCACCGATGCTGCCGTCGCGCAGCCCGAGATCGACCCCAAGCGAACCGGCGCGATGGGTGGTTCGTTCGGCGGTTACATGGCCAACTGGATCGCCGGCCATACCAACCGTTTCGACGCGATCGTCACCCACGCAAGCCTCTGGGCACTCGATCAATTCGGCCCGACGACGGACGCGGCCTGGTACTGGCAACGCGAGATGTCGCCGGAGATGGCCGTCGAGAACTCGCCACACCTGTACGTCGCGGACATCACGACTCCGATGCTGGTCATCCATGGCGACAAGGACTACCGGGTTCCGATCGGTGAGGGCTTGCGACTCTGGTACGAACTGCTCGCCGAGTCAGGTCTGCCCGCCGACGACGACGGGAAAACGGACCATCGCTTCCTGTACTTCCCCGACGAGAATCACTGGGTGCTCAAGCCGCAGCACACCAAGATCTGGTACGAGGTGGTCACCGCGTTCCTCTCCGAGCACGTTCTCGGCGAAGATGTCGCGCTGCCGGAGATTCTGGGCTGACGCGCGCGTGCCTCGTTCGGCTGAAGCAGCCGAACGAGGCACGATCGTCTTCGCGCGGATCCGGACCGGACTCAGGCGTCGGGGCAACGAACGGTGTACGCCCACTCGGTGTGGTCGGGGCCGGTGACGCGAACCAGCACGGACGATGCACCGCCGGCGGGCACGTTGACGACCGCCGAACCGGTTCCCTCGTTGATGTTGTCGCCGATGTATCCGGTGCTGTGGATCAACCGTCCTTCGTAGTACACCTCGATCAGGTCCGGGATGTCCTCGGTTTCGTAGCCGAGTACGAACGACGTCGGTCCGCCGCGGCCGAGTTCGTGCTTGGTGCTGGTGATTCCTGCGCCGCCGGAGACGGTCGAGGCGTCACACCGTTGCGTGGGTGCAAACGATCCGCCGCCGCCGCTGCCGCTGGCCAGCCCACTGAGAATGTCCCTGACGTTGCCACTGGCCAGGCCGTTGACGATGTCCGTCGCGCTGGTCGAGCCGGCGTTCAGGCCGCCGAGGACGTCGTTGAGGTTCCCAGTGGCGATCCCGCCGACGATGTCGCCCACGCTGCCGCTGGCGATGCCGTTTGCGATGTCGTTCCCGATATCGCCGACGCTTCCGTTGATCGTGGCGCTGCCACTGTCGATGCTTCCTTGCACACTTTCTTCGATGCCGGGGGCAGCGGACGCAGTCGCCGGAAGCACGAGGGCAACCGCCGCTCCGATCGTCGCGGCCGCCGCCAAGGTTCGAACGCTGGGAGGGCGAGAACTCCAGTTGTTCAACATATTTGCTCCACAGGTAGTTGGTCGGTCGTCCTTCAGAGCGATCCTGTCAGCGGAGCGGATCGGTGAATATCGTTTGTTCGGCTGACCCCGGACTGCGGGGCAGTCGTTCGTGTGCGCCGCGGCGGCCGACGGGCGAATTCGTTCACGACGGGGGAGTCATTAGGATCAAGTGGTGACCAGTGCAGCTCCAGAGAACCCCCAGACCCCCGCCGACGCCCTACCCAAGAGCTGGGACCCCAGCGCTGTAGAGGCCGATCTGTATCAAGGCTGGGTAGACGCCGGGTACTTCCAGGCCGACGCGACCAGCGACAAGCCCGGCTACTCCATCGTGCTGCCGCCCCCGAACGTCACGGGCAGCTTGCACATGGGCCATGCCCTGGATCACACCCTCATGGACGTGCTCAGCCGTCGCAAGCGGATGCAGGGCTACGAGGTGCTGTGGCTACCTGGCATGGACCACGCCGGTATCGCCACGCAGTCCGTCGTCGAGAAGCAGCTCGCTGCCGACGGCAAGACAAAGGAAGATTTCGGCCGCGACCTCTTCATCGACAAGGTCTGGGACTGGAAGCGCGAATCCGGTGGAACTATCGGGGGCCAGATGCGGCGCATCGGTGACGGTGTCGACTGGAGTCGCGATCGTTTCACGATGGACGAGGGCCTCTCGCGCGCCGTTCAGACCGTCTTCAAGCGCATGTTCGACGAGGGTCTGATCTACCGCGCCGAGCGTCTCGTGAACTGGTCGCCGGTGCTGCAGACCGCGATCTCCGACATCGAGGTGAAGTTCGAGGACGTCGAGGGTGAGCTGGTTTCCCTGCGCTACGGCTCGCTCGACGACAACGAGCCGCACGTCATCGTCGCGACCACTCGCGTCGAGACGATGCTCGGTGATACCGCAGTGGCGGTCCATCCCGAAGACGAGCGCTACAAGCACCTCATCGGAACCACTCTCGATCATCCGTTCACCGGGCGTCAGATTCCGATCATCGCGGACGACTACGTCGACCCCGAGTTCGGAACCGGCGCAGTGAAGATCACGCCGGCTCACGACCCCAACGACTTCGAGATGGGCCTGCGGCACAACCTGCCGATGCCCACCATCATGGACAAGACCGGCAAGATCGCCGACACGGGAACCGAATTCGACGGTATGGACCGCTTCGAGGCTCGCGTCAAGGTTCGCGAAGCTCTCGCCGAGCAGGGCCGCGTCGTCGCCGAGAAGCGCCCGTACCTGCACAGCGTCGGGCACTCCGAGCGCAGTGGCGAGGCCATCGAGCCTCGTCTCTCGTTGCAGTGGTGGGTCAAGGTCGAGACGCTCGCCAAGGCTGCGGGTGACGCGGTTCGCAACGGGGACACCGTCATTCACCCGGCGAGCCAGGAACCGCGATGGTTCGACTGGGTCGACAACATGCACGACTGGTGCATTTCCCGCCAACTCTGGTGGGGCCACCGCATTCCGGTCTGGTACGGCCCCGAGGGTGAAGTTGCGTGCTTCGGTCCCGACGAAACGGCACCGGAAGGCTGGGTCCAGGATCCCGACGTCCTCGACACCTGGTTCTCCTCGGGACTGTGGCCCTTCTCGACGATGGGCTGGCCGGACAACACGCCCGAGCTCGAAAAGTTCTATCCCACCAGCGTTCTCGTCACCGGCTACGACATCCTGTTCTTCTGGGTCGCCCGTATGATGATGTTCGGCACCTACGTGTCCGAGGACGAGTCGATCACCGCCGGTCCGGGTAAGTCCGGTGCGCAGATGCCGTTCAAGGACGTGTTCCTGCACGGACTGGTCCGCGATCAGTACGGCAAGAAGATGTCGAAGTCTCGCGGCAACGGTATCGACCCACTCGACTGGGTCGATCGTTTCGGCGCCGATGCCCTGCGATTCACACTCGCGCGCGGCGCCAACCCGGGCAGTGACCTGTCCGTCGGTGAGGATTCGGCGCAGTCCTCGCGCAACTTCGCGACCAAGTTGTTCAACGCGACCAAGTTCGCACTGATGAACGGCGCTGCTCCCGCGCCGCTGCCTGCTCGAAGCGAACTGACCGACGCCGATCGTTGGATCCTCGACCGTCTCGACACGGTCCAGGCCGAGGCGGACGCCGCATTCGATCGCTACGAGTTCAGCAAGGCGTGCGAAGGCTTGTTCCACTTCGCGTGGGACGAGGTCTGTGACTGGTACCTCGAACTCGCCAAGGTGCAGTTCGCCGCCGACGAGGCTGTCGCCGCGAACACCCGCGCCGTGCTCGGCAACGTTCTCGATGCACTGCTCCGCCTCCTGCACCCGGTCATTCCGTTCGTGACCGAAACCCTGTGGAAGGTGCTCACCGGCGGCGAATCCGTCGTCGTCGCCGACTGGCCGACGTTGTCCGGTGTGGCGGTCGACGCCCAGGCCGCCACCAGGATCGAAGACACGCAGAAGCTGATCACCGAGGTGCGACGTTTCCGAAACGATCAGGGGCTCAAGCCTTCCCAGAAGGTTCCGGCTCGTGCGTCCGGGCTCTCGGAGGCAGGCATGGACGGCCAGTTCGCCTACGTGGCGGCGCTTGCCAAGCTGACCGAACCCGAAGAGGGGTTCACCGCGTCGATCTCCGTCGAGGTGCGTCTGAGCCAGGGCACCGTCACGGTCGACATCGACACCTCGGGCACCATCGACCTCGGCGCGGAGAAGAAGCGTCTCGAAAAGGACCTCGCGGCAGCGCAGAAGGAGCTCGTCACCGCTGACAACAAGCTGGCGAACGAGGCCTTCCTGGCGAAGGCGCCCGACGCCGTCGTCGACAAGATCAAGACACGTCGCCAGATCGCCGTCGAAGAGATCGAGCGCATCACAGGACGTCTGAAGGAGTTGGCCGACAAGTGAGTTCGTACGAGCCGTCCCAATTCGACGCTCAGAGTTCGGTTCCGACTCCGGTCGACATCGCCGAACTGGCGCTGGTGGAAGCAGAACTCGACAAGCGTTGGCCTGAGACCAAGATCGAGCCGTCACTGACTCGTATCGAGGCGCTCATGGATGTCCTGGGCTCACCGCAGCACAACTATCCGTCGGTGCACGTCACGGGAACCAACGGCAAGACGTCGGTGACGCGCATGATCGACTCCTTGATGAGCGCTCTGCATCGTCGTACCGGCCGAACCACCAGCCCTCATCTGCAGATCGCGACCGAGCGGATCAGCATCGACGGTCATCCGATCTCCCCGCGGCTCTACGTGGACACGTTCCGCGAGATCGAGCCGTACGTGCAGATGATCGACGCACAGTCGCAGGAAGCCGGGGGACCGGCGATGAGCAAGTTCGAAGTGCTCACTGCGATGGCCTATGCGGCATTCGCGGAGGCTCCGGTGGACGTCGCCGTGGTCGAGGTCGGCCTCGGCGGACGCTGGGACGCCACGAACGTGATCGACGGACAGGTCGCGGTGATCACGCCGATCAGCCTCGATCACGCCGAGTACCTGGGCACCGACCTGGCCGGAATCGCGGAGGAGAAGGCCGGGATCATCAAGAAGGGCCGCGAGGACTTGGTTCCGGTGGACACCGTCGCGATCATCGCCGAGCAGACTCCAGAAGTCATGGAGGTATTGCTGCGCCGAGCAGTCGAGGTCGAGGCCGCGGTCGCGCGTGAAGGCTCGGAGTTCAAGGTGCTTGCTCGCCAGATCGCGGTAGGTGGACAGCAGCTCGAACTTCAAGGCCTGAGTGGTGTGTACACCGACATCTTCCTCCCCCTTCACGGTGAGCATCAGGCGCGCAACGCCGCGCTCGCGCTCGCTGCCGTCGAAGCGTTCTTCGGCGCCGGTCCGGATCGACAACTCGATCAGGACGCTATCCGCAACGGGTTCGCCTCGATCGTCAATCCCGGTCGCCTCGAACGTGTTCGGAGTGCGCCGACGGTCTTTCTCGACGCCGCCCACAATCCCGACGGTGCGCGTGCTCTCGCCGCCGCACTGGCCGCGGAGTTCGACTTCCGCAAGCTCGTGGGAGTTGTCAGCGTGATGGCGGACAAGGACGTCGACGCAATCTTGACCGCATTCGAATCCGTCTTCGACGAGATCGTCGTCACCCACAACGGGTCACCCCGGGCGATGGATGTCGAGGAGCTGGCGAACATTGCCGTCGCGAAGTTCGGCGACGAGCGCGTCGTCGTGGCGCCGGTGCTTGCCGACGCGTTGGAAGTCGCGATCGAAATCGCCGAGCAGGTCGCCGAACCCGGCGAAGCCGTATCAGGGGCAGGTGTGGTGGTGACGGGATCCGTCGTGACCGCAGGCGCCGCCCGCACGCTGTTCGGAAAGGACCCCGCGTGAGTACCCCGTCAGATGCCAATCCCGAGTCCGGAGGCCACGAGCCCGGAGACCCCGAGTCCGGAGACACTGCCGGCGAGTTCGGGCCTCCGACCAAGGACCCCTGGAAAAGTTTCCGCGGAGTGATGGCCGGAACCCTGATCCTCGAGGCGATCGTCGTGCTGCTGGCTTTGCCGGTTGTCGCGGTCGTCGGCGGTGGCCTCACCGCGGCCTCCGCGGGATTCATCATCGGGTTGGCGGTACTGATGATTCTGGGAGCCGGCGTCCAGGGCAAGCCGTGGGCGATGGGGTTCAACGTCGCACTGCAGGTGATTCTTCTATTCGGATTCTTCGTCCACCCGTCGATTGCCGGTGTGGCGATCACCTTCGGGATCGTCTGGGGATACCTCGTCTACCTGCAGAGAGACATCAAGCGCCGGATGGACAAGGGCCTGCTTCCCGGCCAGCGGGACTGACCATTTAGGCTGTCCGCTGTGACTGAGCGCACCCTCGTACTGATCAAGCCCGACGCCGTTGCCCGTGGATACGTAGGAGAAATCCTCAGCCGTATCGAGCGCAAAGGCCTGACAATTGCAGCACTCGAACTCCGTGTAGCTTCCGAAGAGGTGGCTGGTAGCCACTACGCAGAACACTCCGAGCGCCCGTTCTACCCGAGCTTGTTGGAGTTCATCACGTCCGGTCCGCTGGTGGCCGCAGTGCTCGAAGGCCCCCGCGCCATCGCTGCTTTCCGTCAGTTGGCCGGCGGAACCGACCCGGTCGACAAAGCTCTTCCGGGCACCATCCGTGGCGACTTCGGACTCGAAGCGCAGCAGAACCTCGTTCACGGCAGTGACTCCGTGGAGTCGGCAGAGCGCGAAATCGCTCTGTGGTTCCCCGCGCTGTCGTCCATCTGAATCTTCGATCGGGGCCTCTGGCCCACATGTAACGGGCCTCCGGCCCACATGAACGGGCCTTCGGCCCACATCTCCACAGCGAATTCTCGGCACGTATCCCACATCGGTGCGCCCTTTGCAGTTGCAGGCGCGTTGGTGTGGGATACTGCTTTCAGTTGAACCGCAATTTGTTTTACGCACGTTCAACCGGATGACACCTAGGTTCGATGCCCTTTCATCGCTGCTCCAGGTCAACAGGAAATCCCTGGACCTCTGCACGCTGGATGATCAGGCGCTCGCGCACAGGACAACGGCCATCCAGCCAGGCACTTCATGTGCTCGCAGTGAATAACGGGCATTGCGGACCATGCGGAGCGAGACCTTACAATCTCGCACTCACTTCTGAGTGCGAGTACACACAGCACGCTCCCGCGTGGCCGCGTGACAACTCGACTTCTGGGTTGGACGCGCCCGGGGGCTGAGGAGACTTACGTGGCCGATCAATCCCCAACCGAATCAGATTCCAGCACCACCCCGGAATTTCCCGACAAGATGCGCGTACACGCGCTGGCGAAGCTGCTCGGTGTCACCAGCAAGCAGGTCCTTGCCGAAGCCGCAGCGCTCGGCACCGAATTGCGCAGTGCGCAGTCGAGTCTCCAACGGGACGTTGCCCAGCGGATTCACGCCTCGCTGACTTCCGCGGCCGAGGCCATCGAGCCGGTCGTCGCCGAGCTCGATAGCCTCATAGACCCGGTTGTGGAGGCCCCTGTTGCGGAAGCGCCTGCTGCAGAGGCTCCGGCCGAGAAGCCTGTCAGGGCTCGTCGCACCCGCAAAAAGGTCGTTGTCGAAGAACCGGCTGCCGAAGAACCGGCCGCCGAAGAACCTGCAGCAGAAGAAACAGTGGATCCGGCTGTCGCCGAGATCAGCGCTGGACTCGACGCCGCAGCTGCGCTGCAGAGCAAGGAAGCCGAGCAGTCCGATCTGTTCACTTCCTTCGAGGCACCGCAGACCCATCAGCCCGAGGTGGCTCCCGCCGCGCCGCAGGTCCCGCTGTTCCTGCAGCCGGATCTCGAAGCCGCCGAGGTAGCTCCGCGTCGCCGTCGCGCACGCCGCGAGCCCGCTGCACCGGCGGTCGTCGAAGAGAAGCAGACAACTACGGAAGCCGAAACCGTCGTTCCCGAGGCAGCACCGGTTGCAGTTCCTGCCGTCGAAGAGCCGGCTGTGACCGCACCGCAAACCGAGGGCGAGAGCGCCGAGTCCGAGGACGAGGACGACGATCAGCCGCGTCGCCGTCGTCGTGGACGCCGTGGACGTGGTCGTGGTCGCGGTGAACAGGGTGGCGAGCAGGGCTCGGACGAAGAGTCGGATACCGCTACCGAATCGGAGCAGGAATCTGCCCCTGCGGCAGTCGAGAAGCAAACCGACGACGCTGCCGGCGAAGAATCCGGTGATAAGTCCGAGTCCACCGCTGATGCGGATTCCGAGAATGCCGACGATTCCGATCTCGATGCCGACGGATCGAGCCGCCGTCGCCGCCGTCGTCGTCGTCGCAAGACCGGCACCGACGGCGCCACCGACGCGACTGCGACGTCCGAGGACGATCCGCCGAACACCGTCGTTCACGAGCGCGAACCTCGCAACAAGACCCGCGTCAAGGACGAGGTCCAGGGCATCAGTGGTTCGACACGTCTGGAAGCGAAGCGTCAGCGTCGCCGCGACGGTCGTGACGCCGGCCGTCGTCGTCCGCCGATTCTGACCGAGTCGGAGTTCCTCGCGCGTCGTGAGGCCGTCGATCGCGTCATGGTTGTGCGTGATCGAGCAGACAGCGGTCAGCCGCATGCGACTACACAGGTAGCAGTCCTCGAAGACGGAGTGTTGGTCGAGCACTTCGTCACCAACTCGGCGTCCGCGTCGATGGTCGGCAACGTGTACCTCGGACGTGTCCAGAACGTGCTCCCCAGCATGGAAGCGGCGTTCATCGACATCGGACGTGGCCGCAACGGCGTTCTCTACGCCGGTGAGGTCAACTGGGAGGCTGCCGGTCTCGGTGGCAACTCGCGCAAGATCGAGCAGGCCCTCAAGCCGGGCGATCAGGTGCTCGTTCAGGTCAGCAAGGATCCGGTCGGTCACAAGGGTGCTCGACTGACCACACAGATTTCGCTTGCCGGTCGTTTCCTCGTCTACGTACCCGGTGGTACGTCCACGGGTATCAGCCGCAAGCTTCCGGACACCGAGCGCAAGCGTCTCAAGGAAATCTTGCGCGACATCGTTCCCGCCGACGCCGGCGTGATCATTCGCACGGCGTCCGAGGGCGTCAGCGAAGAAGAGTTGGCGCGCGACGTGACTCGTCTGCAGGCTCAGTGGGCCGGCATCGAGGAGCAGGCCGCGGCTGCGGACACCGGTAAGTCCGGCAACCCGCAGGCGCTGTACGAAGAGCCTGACATGCTGGTCAAGGTCATTCGTGATCTGTTCAACGAGGACTTCTCCAAGCTGGTCATCGAGGGCGAGAAGGCGCATACGACGGTCGAGAACTACATCAACTCCGTTGCGCCCGACCTGCTTCCGCGACTCGAGAAGTACACGCCGAACAACGGTATCGACGTCTTCGCTGCTCGCCGTATCGACGAGCAGTTGGCCAAGGCACTCGATCGCAAGGTGTGGCTGCCGTCCGGCGGCACCTTGGTGATCGATCGCACCGAGGCCATGACCGTCGTCGACGTCAACACCGGAAAGTTCACCGGAGCCGGTGGAAACCTCGAAGAGACCGTTACCCGCAACAACCTCGAAGCAGCCGAGGAGATCGTTCGCCAGATGCGCCTGCGGGACATCGGCGGAATGATCGTCGTCGACTTCATCGACATGGTCCTCGAATCGAACCGGGACCTGGTCCTGCGTCGGCTCACCGAATGCCTGGGTCGCGATCGCACGCGCCATCAGGTGTCGGAGGTCACGTCACTCGGACTCGTGCAGATGACGCGCAAGAAGTTGGGCACCGGATTGGTCGAGGCCTTCTCGACCACCTGTGAGCACTGCCACGGCCGCGGCATCATCGTCCACTCCGAGCCGGTCGAGGTGAAGTCCTCGGACGACGGGGGATCGCGTTCGGGCTCGCAGCGAAGCGAATCCGGCACCTCGCGCAAGAACAAGCGTGGCCGCGGAGACAAGTCGCCTTCGACCGAGTCCAACGGACAGGAAGCTCCGGCGCCGGAGGTTCCGGCTGTCGACGCGACCGTCAAGCGGGCTCATCCGGTGGCATTGGCGATGGCCTCGCATCACCACGACGACGACGAGACCGTCGCGGCCGACTCGATCGAGTCTGATTCCACCGGTACGTCTTCGGGGGATGATGCATCCAAAAGTACCGATCGGCAACAGGATCGGCCGATCGATACTCCTGCTGCTCCTGAGCGCCATGACGTTCCTGTTGTGGACTCTGCTGCGGAAGAAGTTTCCGCAGTGGACAACGAGTCGGCGGCAGCTTCGACCGAAGCTGCTCCGCGCGGTCGTCGGCGTAGTCGCCGGGCGTCGCGGGCAGCGTCGGCACCGGTTGCCGAGGCAGCTCCCGAGGTGGGTACGGTCTTCGTGATTCCGACTCCGGAACCCGTGGCAGAAGCGGTCGTGGAAAACGTTCCGGCTCCGGCCACCGAAGTTCCGGCTGAGGAAGAAGTTGTCGTCGTCAAGCGACCCCGTCGCAGGCGTGCAGCAGCACGTCCCGCAGGTCCTCCGGTAGACGGAGAGTAAGAACTACTGGCTTTCGGTCGGTTGGATGACTTTGCGATGAGCGAGGACATCCAACCGTTATCCGAAGTTTCAGCTGGTAGAAGCAGTACAGAGTAGTGAGCACCACCCCTCGGCGGGGCGGTTTGACCCTGACGGTTGCTTTCCCGTAACCTTGGAGGGTCGCCACCCGGCGGTAGAGATTCCGTGTGCCTAGAGTGCGCGTGAATGTCCCGGTACGTCAGTGCCGAGCCGAGGTGACATAAACCAGACCAGTCGCGATGCATTTGAAGCCTCAGGCAGCAGCGCGAGCAAGTTCGAAGAAGCAAGGGGTAGCCCTCCGATGGCAACGTACGCGATCGTCAAGACCGGCGGAAAGCAGTACAAGGTCGCTGTTGGTGACCTCGTCAAGGTCGAGAAGATCGAGGGTGAGCCCGGCACTGCTGTCTCGCTTGCTCCCGTTCTCGTGGTCGACGGATCTGACCTGACCACCGACGCGGCCAAGCTGGCCAAGGTCGCAGTCACCAGTGAGATCGTCGAGCACACCAAGGGCCCGAAGATCCGCATCCACAAGTTCAAGAACAAGACCGGTTACCACAAGCGTCAGGGCCACAGGCAGCCGATCACGGTGCTCAAGGTCACGGGCATCAAGTAACCAGTTCTTTCTAGCTAATTTCACCCGAGGAGGGTCAATAGCATGGCACATAAGAAGGGTGCATCCAGCTCCCGTAACGGTCGCGATTCAAACGCCCAGCGCCTCGGCGTGAAGCGCTTCGGCGGCCAGTCGGTCAGCGCAGGCGAAATCCTGGTTCGCCAGCGCGGCACGCACTTCCACCCCGGCGTCAACGTCGGCCGTGGCGGCGACGACACCCTGTTCGCTCTCGCTGCCGGTGCAGTCGAGTTCGGCCAGAAGCGTGGACGCAAGACCGTGAACATCGTTCCGGCCGTCGTTGCGGCTGAGGTCTAGTCTTTCTCGCTAGTTGTGCGTCACCGGTTCTACTTTCGGTAAGAGAGTGACGCGTTCCAAGCTCCCGATAGGGGCGGACCAGGGTTGAAATAACCCGGTCCGCCCCTATCGTTTGTTTAAGTAGTGCCAGTTTTACCCCGAGCAACCCTGCTCACCAGAAGTTCAGCTCATCGCGTGAGACCCGCAATTGACTGAGGAAGGATCCGGCAGTCATGTCCCGATTCATTGACCGTGTTGTGCTGCACGTCAGCGCTGGAAAAGGCGGCAATGGTTGCGCCTCCGTACACCGCGAGAAGTTCAAACCGCTCGGCGGTCCGGACGGTGCCAACGGAGGTCGCGGTGGCGACGTCATCCTCGTGGTCGACGAGAACATCCACACCCTCCTCGACTTTCACTTCCATCCCAACGCGAAGGCGACCAACGGCAAGCAGGGCGCCGGCAGTAACCGCGAGGGTGCAAACGGTGAAGACCTCATCCTCAAGGTCCCGGATGGAACTGTGGTTCTCGATACCGACGGCAACGTCCTTGCCGACCTCGTCGGTGTCGGCTCGCGCTACGACGCCGCTCAGGGCGGCCGCGGCGGACTCGGCAACGCAGCACTCGCCTCGAAGGCTCGCAAGGCCCCAGGTTTCGCACTCCTCGGTGAAGACGGTGTCGAGCGTGACCTGGTTCTCGAACTCAAGTCGGTAGCCGACGTCGGTCTGCTCGGATTTCCCTCTGCCGGTAAGTCTTCGCTGGTGTCCGTTCTCTCGGCGGCCAAGCCGAAGATCGCCGACTACCCCTTCACCACTCTGGTCCCCAACCTCGGCGTCGTCTCGAGCGGTGACACCACCTTCACCGTCGCCGACGTGCCCGGACTGATCCCCGGTGCCAGCGAAGGCCGCGGTTTGGGCCTGGACTTCCTGCGCCACATCGAACGCTGCGCCGTATTGGCGCACGTGATCGACTGCGCCACCCTCGATCCGGGGCGTGACCCGATATCCGACATCGACGCCCTGGAAGCAGAGCTGGCCGCGTACACGCCCGCGCTCTCCGGCGACTCGGGACTCGGTGACCTCGACAAGCGCCCGCGCGTCGTCATCCTGAACAAGACCGACGTTCCGGAGGCAGCCGAGCTGGCCGAAATGGTCACACCCGAGATCGAAGCTCGCGGATGGCCGGTCTTCACCATCTCGGCGGTGAGCCGAGAAGGTCTGCGACCGTTGACATTCGCGCTGGCGAAGATGGTCCGCGACTACCGCGAAGCTCATCCGAAGCCCGAGCCGAAGCGCCAGGTCATTCGCCCGGTCAAGGTCAAGGATTCCAGCTTCACCATCGAGAAGGATCCCGATATCCCTGGTGGGTTCGTCGTCCGAGGCACCCGCCCGGAGCGGTGGATTCGTCAGACCGCCTTCGACAACGACGAAGCCGTTGGTTACCTCGCCGACCGTCTTGCACGCTTGGGTGTCGAGGACGCATTGGTCAAGAAGGGCGCTCAGCCAGGGGCTTCCGTCACCATCGGTGACGTCAGCTTCGAGTGGGAGCCGATGACGCCGGCCGGTATCGATCTGACCCGTACGGGCCGTGGAACCGACCCGCGTCTCGATCAGGTGGAGCGTATCGGCGCCGACGAGCGCAAGCATGCTCGTCGCGTCCGCCGCGGGCTGCTCGACGAAGACGCCTGACTCACGCGATTTCAGGACGAAAACCGAAGAGAGGGAACGGGACTGTGCTCGGGTCCACCAGGGAGTCGATAGCGTCGGCTCACAGTATCGTCGTGAAGATCGGGTCGTCTGCGCTCACCAGTCTGGTGGCGGGACTCGACACTCACCGACTTGATCTGTTGGCCGATGCCATCGAGGCCCGCATGCGCGCGGGCTCCGATGTAGTCGTCGTCTCGTCCGGTGCCGTCGGCGCCGGACTGGCGCCGCTGGGACTGACCAAGCGACCGCGGGATCTCGCGACCAAGCAGGCCGCGGCCAGCGTCGGTCAGTTGGCGCTGGCTCACGCCTGGGGTACGTCGTTCGCCCGTTACGGGCGTACCGTCGGGCAGGTTCTACTCACGGCGGACGACATCGCTCGACGGACGCAGCACCGCAACGCCCAACGGACACTCGATCGTCTACGGGCATTGCACGCGGTCGCGATCGTGAACGAGAACGACACCGTTGCCACCACCGAACTTCGATTCGGTGACAACGATCGGCTGGCTGCTCTGGTTGCTCATCTCGTCGGCGCCGACGCGTTGATCCTGTTGTCGGATGTGGACGGTCTGTACGACGGGGATCCCCGAAAGGGCGATGCCACACTGATTCCCGAGGTCAACAGTCCCGAGGATCTCGACGGTGTGGTTGCCGGTTCGGGTGGCGCTCTCGGTACCGGAGGCATGGCGTCAAAGCTCTCAGCAGCACGCCTGGCCGCTGATTCCGGAGTGCCGGTGCTGCTCGCGGCAGCATCGGACGCTGCGCAGGCACTCAGTGGTGCCGATGTCGGAACGGCATTTGCGCCCCGGCCGACGCGATTGTCGGCTCGCCGATTCTGGGTACGTCACGCCGCTGACACATCGGGTGACCTTCACCTCGACGAAGGCGCCGTTCGCGCGGTGGTGTCCAAGCGTCGAAGCCTGCTGTCCGCGGGCATCGTCGGTGTGTCCGGCGATTTTCACGCCGGCGATGTCGTGTCGCTGATGGGACCGGGGGAGAAGCCCGTCGCTCGGGGTGTCGTTGCGTTCGACGCTACGGAGATCGAGGAGATCCTGGGGCGCTCCACCGCCGATCTACCGGCCGACATGCAGCGTCCCGTGGTTCACGCGGACGACTTGGTGGCGCTGTAGCTGTCGTACTCGACCAGGGCGGAAAGTGCTTCAGCACAACCGGCTTCGAGCTTGAGGTCGGCGTATTCGTCACCTCGGGTCGTTCCGCGATTGACGATGGCGATCGGCTTCCCGGTCTTGGCGGCATGCCGCACGAAACGCAGACCGGACATCACCGTCAACGACGACCCGGCTACCAACAGTGCATCGGCTTGGTCGACGAGGCTGTACGCCCGGGCCACACGTTCCTTGGGGACGGATTCACCGAAGTAGACGATGTCCGGCTTGAGTAGCCCACCGCACACGGCGCAATCCACGACGCTAAAGTGTGCGGTGGATTCGATCACGGCATCCGCATCGGGCGCGATCTCGACTCCCGTTGCAGCAGCCACAGTTTCGGCAAATCCGGGGTTGGCTTCCTCCAGTCTCTCGGCGAGAGTGGTGCGGGAGATCAGCCGCTGGCAGCTCAGGCATCGAACCTGCGCGTAGGTGCCGTGGAGGTCGATGACGTTTCGCGCGCCGGCCTTGGTGTGCAGGAGGTCGACGTTCTGGGTGATCACACCGACGGCTCGCCCTGTTCGCTCGAGTGCCGCGACGGCCCGGTGGCCCTGGTTGGGCCGCGAGCTGTCCATGTATCGCCAGCCGATGTGGTTACGCGCCCAGTAGTGACGTCGAAACGCCGGATCCCCGATGAACTGCTGGAACGTCATCGGATTGCGCGGGGGTGAATCGGGGCCACGGTAGTCCGGGATTCCGGAGTCGGTGGAGATGCCTGCACCCGTCAGAACTGCCAGGCGACGGCCGGCCAGGAGCTCGGGAAGGGCGTCGAGGCGGCTGTTGTCGGTAGGCACCGTTCCAGGATAGGCGCGTGTGCGAGACGGCGGCGCGGAGGAAGTCCGAAATGTTCAATAGAACACGTGTACGACTGTCGATACTCGTAGACATGAACACAGTGAACCCAATTCCCGCTGGTTACCGCACGATCACTCCCTACCTTGCGGTGCCGGACGGGCATGCCGCACTCGACTACTACAAACGAGCACTCGGAGCTGAGATCGTCGACGCGATGAATGCACCTGACGGCACTCTCATGCATGCCGAGATTCGGATCGGTGATTCGATGCTGCAGCTTTCGCAGGAGATGCCGGACTTCGGTCTCAGGTCGCCGCAGGACGGCTGGGTGCATTCGTCCATCGTCGTTTACACCGAGGACACGGATGAGTTCGTCGATCGGGCCGTCGCCGAGGGAGCCACGCTGGTCACGGCGGTCGCCGATACGTTCTCGGGTGACCGGCACGGAGTGTTTCTCGACCCATTCGGCCATCGGTGGGCCGTATGCACGAAGGTCGAGGACGTACCTGCGGAGGAGGTGGCTCGCCGGGCGCGGGCGCTCTTCTTCCCGGATACGGATTCGCCACAGTAACTTTCGGCAGCTTTCGCCGGATCATTCAGGCTGCGGCGGCGTGCTCAGTATCCGGCGACCGGGTCGACGAGGGCAGCCAGTGCCTCGCCCTTCGCGAAGCGGGTCACGTTCTTGGAGACGTGATCCGCAAACGCGGCGGGGCGAACTCCCGGCGGATTGGAATCGTGGGGTGTGATGATCGCATTCGTCAGATCCCACAGCGGGTGACCGTCCGGGAGGGGTTCGGGGTCGGTGACGTCGAGACCGGCGCCGCCGATCTGCTCCGACTCGATTGCCTCGACCAGCGCGTCGGTATCGACCAGTGATCCGCGCGCGACATTGATCACCCAGGAATGGGGTTGCATCGCCGCCAACTGCGCGCGGCCAACGAGGTGACGGGTGGCCGGGGTGGCGGGCGCAGCGATCACGAAGTGATCTGCGCGAGAATAGATTTCATCCATCCTGGATGCGGGGTACGTCGAGATGGCCCCGGGAACCGGGCTACCGGAACGATTGACTGCGATGCTGTCCGCCCCCTGCGCGGCCAGCATCGGAATCAGCGCGCGGCCGATACCGCCTGCGCCGATGATCGCAACCGTCGAGCCACGAAGGGTGCCGATCTTGGGAAAGAACTCGAACTGACGCCACGTTCGAGCTTCGATGTGTGCGGGCAGGTGACGAACTCCGGCCAACAGCAGCATGAGCGCGTGCTCGGCCACCGAGGCCGAAAACGCGCCGGCCGCCGAGGTCCACGTGATTTCGGTGTCCTTCGGAATCACACCGGAGTCGAACCAATCCTCGATTCCCGCCGACGGCAGCTGCACCCACCTGACCGACGCCGGTAACTCCGACGGAAAAGTTTCGGGTGAGCCCGCCCAGATCAGGGCGTCGGCAGTGTCGATCGGACTGATCAGACCTCCGCCCCGAAGCACCGCGCTGTCGAGCAGTGCATCGGGGACGGGGCCGATCGCTACGCGTGGAGAGGTGTCAGTCGCCATGACTAGACGCTACGCGGGGACCTCCACCAGTGGGTAGACACCGTTCTCGTCGTGTACCTCACGCCCGGTGACCGGCGGATTGAAAACGCAGAGCATGCGCATCTGCGTATCGGGCTCGACGCGGTGACGCTCGTGACCGTTGAGCAGGTACATCGACCCCGGTGCGAGATCGTATTCCTTGTTGTTGTCCAGGTCGATCAGCTTGCCGGTGCCCTCGACGAGCCAGACCGCTTCGACGTGGTTGGCGTAGTGGAACTCGTTGACCGAACCTGCCTTGATGGTGGTTTCGTGGAACGAGAACCCGACGCGGTCGCCGCCGAGGACGATGCGCTTACTGCGCCAGTTGCCGTCCTCGCTCGTGATGTCGCGGTCGGTGTCGGTGATCTCGGTGGTGGTGCGAACGATCATGGGAGAGTCCTTCCTCTAGCTGCAGACCTTGAGTGTCGCCTCGGCCAGAATGGAGAGGCCGTGCTCGAGCTCGTCATCGGTAATCGTCAGTGCCGGAAGCAGTTTCACAACCTGGTCGGAGGGTCCGGAGGTCTCCGCGAGCAATCCCTCGTCGAATGCCAGCTGGCAGACCTTGCCGGCGCGCTCGGGCTGATCGAAAACGAGGCCCTGAACCAGGCCGCGTCCACGGTGCGAGACCTCGCCGGGGAACTGATCGGAGAGATTGGCGAAGCATTCGCTGATGCGTGCGCCCTTCTTCAAGGTTGTCTTCGTCAGTGCGTCGTCGGACCAGTAGTGGTCGAGTGCAACCTTGGAGGTGACGAACGCCGGGTTGTTGCCACGGAAGGTGCCGTTGTGTTCGCCCGGTCCCCAGACGTCGAGTTCACGCTTGAACAGCGTGAGCGCCATCGGCATTCCGTAACCGCTGATCGACTTGGACAGCGTGACGATGTCGGGAACGATTCCGGCCTCTTCGAAGGAGAAGAACGGCCCGGTGCGGCCGCAGCCCATCTGGACGTCGTCGACGATCAGCAGGATGCCACGATCCGAGCACAGTGTTGCCAGCGCCCGAAGCCATTCGGGGCGAGCGACATTGACGCCACCTTCACCCTGAACGGTCTCGACGATCACTGCCGCGGGACGGTTGATGCCGCTACCGGAATCATCGAGAACGCGGGAGAACCACTGGAAATCCTCGGTGACGCCGTCGAAGTAGTTGTCGAAGGGCATCGGTGTCGTGTGCACGAGCGGAACACCGGCGCCCGCGCGCTTCATCGAGTTGCCGGTCACGGAGAGTGCACCAAGTGTCATTCCGTGAAATGCGTTGGTGAAGTTGATGACTGCCGAACGTCCGGTCACCTTGCGAGCCAGCTTCAGTGCGGCCTCGACGGTGTTCGATCCGGTCGGGCCGGGGAACTGGACCTTGTAGTCCAGGCCGCGCGGCTCGAGGATGTTGCGCTGAAAGGTCTCGAGGAACTCGCGCTTGGCGACTGTCGACATGTCGAGGCCGTGCGTGATGCCGTCGCTCATGATGTAGTCGACCAGCGCCGATTTGAGCACCGGGTTGTTGTGGCCGTAGTTGAGGGCGCCGGCACCGGCGAAGAAATCGAGGTATTCGCGTCCGTTTTCGTCACGAATCCAGGATCCGGATGCGCTGGTGAACACTGCAGGCCAGTCACGGCAGTAGCTGCGGACCTCGGACTCGAGGGTTTCGAAAATGCTTGCTTCGTTGATATTCATATCTTCTTTGTTCCTCCGGGGCATGCTGTATGCCGAGCGCGAAGTGCGCTAGGCGCCGATCGTGTAAAGATCTTCGGCTTCGTGTCCATCGGGAAAATCTTTGGGCGAGAACAAGTTCTGCCTGGTTATCGGTACTTCGCGTCGACGTGCGAGCGCAGTGAAGAGTGCGATCGAAGCCTCGTTGTCGGGGCTGATCGTCGTCTCCAGATGTGTAACACCCAGTGGGGCAGTGCGATCCATCAAGTCGGACAGCATGCGAGCAGCAATTGCCTTGCCGCGCTGGTCCTCGTCGACCGCGACTTGCCACACGAACAGGGTTTCCTGCGCGCTGGGACGGGTATAACCGGAAACGAATCCGACTACGCGGCCGTCTACCTCTGCGACGATGGACGTCGCGCTGAAATCCCTGCACCACAACAGGTATGCATAACTCGAATTGAGGTCGAGCACCTTCGAATCACGTGCGATCTCCCAGAGCCGGACTCCGTCATCGATCTGTGGGCTTCTGAACAACACCGCGTCCGGCGCGGTGGTCGGGATAGCTCTCGTATCAACAGGCTTCATCGGTCATCTGAACGTAACAATCATTGCTGTCGAAGTCATGCAGATGTCCGTTTCGGGCCGTGCGGAACCCGTTGCGCCCCAGGTGAGGACATGAATGTGATCGTGCTCACATTATGTAACTTTTGGTGTTGTCCGAGCGACTATTTCGGGCCAAAACTGCTATTTGGGGCTCGCGAGCGCCAATGGGAGGATCGAATGCGCACCTGCCTGCCGAAGTGCGCGTGCGGCCATCGTGAAAGTCCAACCGGTGTCGGCGATTGCGTCGACGAGAAGTATCGGTCCCTGATGGATACTCATGTCCGGAACTTCCCAAACATCGACCAGTCCGGACACGCGATAGGCGGAGTTCGCTGCCGACACCGGAGGGTGGTCGGGTCGCAAGCGAAGGGTGCCCAGGTCGGTCAATCGCCCGACCTCGGCCAGCTTGGCAGCCAGGCTCGACACCAGCAACGGATGCGTCGTGGATTCGAGGGCCATGACACCGGTGGGGCGCTCGGCCCAATTCCAGGCGGCCAGAACGCTGATACACGCGCTGACCACCGCATCGGGTACCTCGGCGTCGGGACCGTCGAAAAGCGCACGGAGACGTTGGCCCCAGCCCAGGTCCGACATCCGTCCGAGAATGCGCCCGGTTTCCGGTCCCTCGGTGATCTTCCCGGACAGCTTGACGCCCAGCTTGCTCAGGCCGGTCGGCCACATCTTGCGCGGCTCCAGGTCGAATCCGGGGCGCTGCAAGCGCGCCCGAGTCTCGTCGAGGGCGGTGGTGTCGACAGTGGTGTCGTAGCGATTGCCGGTGCAGTTGTCACAGCGTCCACACTGTGAGTTCTCCGATGTCAGACCAGGATCGTCGAGTTGTTCACGCAGGAAGGTCATTCGGCACGTGGTGATGCTCTGGTACTCGACCATTGCAGCCTGCTCGGCCTGGCGAGCGTCGTCGAGTCGACCGTAGCGCTCGGCGTCGTACACCCAAGGTTCTCCGGTGCTGATCCAACCGCCCTTGACTCGTTTGACCGCGCCGTCGACGTCGAGAACTTTGAGGACCATTTCCAGACGGGTGCGATTGAGCTCCACCAGCGGTTCGAGTGCCGGTGTCGACGTGGCCTTTTCGGTGTCGAGGTGCTCGATGACGCTGCGGACCAGATGCTCGCGGGGGAAGGCGACCGAGGCGAAGTAGCTCCAGATCTGTTTGTCCTCGGCGCCCGGCAGCAGGATCACGTCTGCCCTGTCGGTTGAACGCCCGGCGCGGCCTACCTGCTGGTAGTACGAAATAGGTGACGACGGTGCGCCGAGGTGGACGACGAACCCGAGATCAGGCTTGTCGAAGCCCATCCCGAGGGCCGAGGTGGCCACCAGAGCCTTGACGCGATTGCCCAACAGGTCCTGCTCGAGGGATTCACGTTCGGTGGGATCGGTCTGGCCCGTGTAGGCGGCGACGGTATGACCGCGCTCGGAGAGCAGGCTTGCGAGGTCGCGAGCCGCCGAAACCGTCAGCGTGTAGATGATGCCCGATCCCGGCAGCGTCTCGAGCATGTCGGCGAGCCAGGCAGCGCGCGCCGTCGCCTCGGGAATGTGAACCACGGAAAGGTGAAGTGACTCGCGCTCGAGCCCGCCACGAAGTACGAGCGTTTCCTCGCCGCCGACGCCGAGTTGCGCGGACACGTCCTCGACGACGCGGTTGTTGGCCGTAGCCGTGGTCGCGAGGACGGGAATGCCCTCGCCGAGTTCGGCGATCAAAGTCCTGATACGCCGATAGTCGGGACGGAAGTCGTGTCCCCAGTCGGAAACGCAGTGAGCCTCGTCGACCACTACCAAGCCGGCATCAGCTGCCAGGGACGGGAGAACCTGATCGCGGAAGTCGGGGTTGTTCAGGCGCTCGGGGCTGACCAGCAGTACGTCGAGATCGTTGGCTGCAACGCGGGCGTGGATGTCGTCCCACTCCGTGACATTGCCCGAGTTGATGGTCGCGGCTCGCACCCCGGCACGCTCGGCAGAACTGACCTGGTTTCGCATCAGGGCCAACAACGGAGAGACGATGACCGTGGGGCCATGACCTGTTGCCCGGAGCAGCTTCGCCGAGATGAAGTAGACCGCAGACTTGCCCCAGCCGGTCCGCTGGACGACGAGGGCACGCTTGCGTTGCACCACCAGCGCCTCGATGGCCGTCCACTGGTCCTCGCGTAGGCGGGCATCCGGCCCCGCGAGTTCACGGAGCAGTCGCTCGGCTTCGTCGCGCATGGCTGGGGCAGTGGCGGTGGTCATGGACCCCATGGTGCACGACCCTGCCGACACGTGCGGGCTTCAGGCCTTGGCAACAGGCTCCTGCAGCTCGGTGACCCAGCCGTCGACGTCCTCCGGGCACGCCAGCGTGACCTCCCGGCTGGGGCCGGCATTGCGGTATCCCGCTGCGTCGATCCACTGAGCCAAGGCTTGATAGGCGGGCAGGCAGTTGTCCATCGACCCCTTGTGCAGCAGCGAGGCCACCTGAGCTTCGGCCTGCAGTTCGACGACCGCGAACTCGTAGTCGCCCTCGGGATCCGCATCGACCGGTAGCGCGGCATGCACGACGACGTTCTCGTCGTCACCGGCATCCTCGTAGTACGCGAGCGCAGGTCCGATCGCGGCGATACCGGCACGATCCAAACCGGTGCACAGGCGCTCGTACAGCCCGCGAACCACCGGACCGATCGACGACGGATCCATCGTCTTGGCGGTACCGGTCAACTCCGCGACCCGCAGCGCCGGAACGGACTTGATCACAACCTCGTATGCGGACATCTGTCCCTCACTTTCGATGATGCGTAGGCGCGCCTGTACATGCGCCAGTCGCGCGGTGTCTTCCTGGATTCGGGTCTCGAGTTCTGCTCGGCGAAGCGTGAGCATCCCGCGGATTTCGTCGACGGTGACCGCCGACTCCACCACCTGCTGGACCTGGGCCAGGGTCAGGCCCAGCTCCTTGAGCGCGACGATGCGGTTGAGCAGCGCCAACTGGCCCGCGGTGTACGAGCGGTACCCGGTGGATGCGTCGACCCTCGCGGGCACGAGCAGGCCGATGGCGTCGTAGTGGCGGAGCATGCGCACCGACACACGACCTGCTCTCGCGAAGTCTCCGATGCTCAACATGGTTACTTGCCCCGTTTCTCCCTCACGAACCCGACACCTACAGGTTTAGAACCTCACACGGTGTCAGAGTCAAGCTGTCGGTTCAGGACTTTTTCAATCGCATCGCGAGTGGGCGACGACACCGACGCGCCGCGGACCGTCGTCGCCAGACTTCCCGCCGTGGCAGCGAACTGCAGGGCGCGGTCCTGGTCCTGCACCCACTCCACGGCGAAGGCCCCGGTGAAGGCATCGCCGGCGCCGGTGGTGTCGACGGGTGTCACGGCCGGGGAGTCGGCGTGGATTGTCTCGTCGCCGGTCTTCAGATCCGCGCCGCCCGCTCCGAGCGTCGTGACGAGGTGCGCGACGCGACCGGTGACCGCGGCCAGCTGCTCCGACTCGGTCTGGTTCACGATCAAGATGTCGACTGCATCGATCAGTGGAGTCGGAAGTTCTTGTACGGGAGACGGATTGAGGATGACCGTCGTCCCGTTGGCGTGCGCGTGCTCGGCTGCCGCTGTAACTGTCTCGACCGGGATCTCGAGTTGGCACAGGAGGATGTCGGCGCGGGAGATCGCGTCGAGGTCTGCTTCGGTCAACGAAGTGATCGAGGAATTGGCGCCCGGGACGACGATGATGTTGTTCTCCGCGTCTTCGCTCACGGTGATGGCCGCGACGCCACTCGGGCCGTCGACACTACGAAGCAACGCGGTGTCGACCCCGGCGTCTTGTAGGGTCTCGCGCAATTGGGTGCCGAAACCGTCGTCGCCGACCGCGCCGATGAAGGACACGTCCCCACCGGCCTTCGCGGCGGCGATGGCCTGGTTACTGCCCTTACCTCCGGCCGCGGTGGCAAAGGCAGTGCCGAGCAGCGTTTCTCCCGGAGCGGGGAATCTGGACACTGACGTGGTCAGATCCATGTTGATACTGCCGACGACGACGATTCGAGGCGTGCTCATACCTCGAGGTTATCGGCCTTCATTCTCTTGCGGCGAACCTTGCGGATGATCCGGCGTGCTTCCTCGTCGGTGGCCACGGCGGGCGGAGAGCCGTCCAGTGGCTTCCGTGCGGTCTCGGGGATCATCAGGACTGCGATACCGCCGATCACCGCGGCGATCATCATGTACATCGGTGCGACCAGATTGCTGCCCGTTGCACTTTCGAGAGCTGTCAGCACCAGGGGAGTGGTTCCACCGAAGATCGACACCGCGAGGTTGTATCCGATTGCCAAGCCGCCGTACCTGATTCCGGTCGGAAAGAGCGCGGGAAGCACGGACGGGAACACCCCGACGAACAGCAGGAGCAAGCCGCCGAGAATTGCGAGTCCCAGGAAGACCGTCACGTAGTTGCCGATGCCGATCAGCAGGTAGGCAGGCAGGGACAGGACGAAGAATCCGATGAAACCGCTGAGCAGCAAGGGTTTACGCCCGACGCGGTCCGAGAACTTTCCGACGTAGCTGATTCCCATCATCATCACGATCATGACGATGATCATCAGAACGAGTCCGTGGGATTCGTCGTAACCCAACGTGTTGGTCAGATACGTCGGCATGTAGCTGAGCAGGCCGTAGTGAGCGATGTTGTACGTGGCCACCAGGACGATGCACAGAACAAGCGGACGCCAGTTGTCGACGAGAGTTTCGCGTAGTTTCTTGCCTGTGGATTCATCTGCGAGGGAGCGCTCTTCGGCCTGCTCCATCATCTGGAATGCGGGAGTTTCCTCCAAACGCAGACGGAGGTACAGGCCGATGAGACCCAGCGGTCCGGCAATGAGGAAGGGGATGCGCCAGCCCCACTGGAGGAGGTCCTCGGCACTGACGACGGTCTGGATGATCGTCACGATGCCCGCTGCCGCCACATATCCTGCCAGAGTCCCGAATTCGAGGAAGCTGGCGAAGAAGCCGCGGCGCTTGTCCGGTGCGTATTCGGCGACGAACGTACTGGCCCCGCCGTATTCGCCGCCCGTGGAAAAGCCCTGCAACAGGCGTAGGAGTACCAGCAGGATCGGGGCGGCGATACCGATGGACTCGTAGCTCGGGATGAGGCCGATGGCGAAGGTGCTGCCCGCCATCAGAATGATGGTGGTGGCAAGGACTTTCTTGCGTCCGATGCGGTCACCGAGTGGACCGAAGAACAATCCGCCGAGAGGGCGGACGATGAAGGCAGCCGCAAAAATTGCAAACGTCGAGAGGAGTTGAGCGCTGCCGCTCGCGTCCGGGAAGAACACTTTTCCGATAGTGGTAGCTAGATATGCGTAAACGCCGAAATCGAACCACTCCATGGCATTTCCGAGCATCGTCGCCTTGACAGCGCGCTTGACGGACGCATTGTCGGTGACGCAGACATCGGGTGATTCGGCCACTTCGAGAGCGCTGATCGAGTTCTCTGGTGTAGTCATGACATGCGCTCCCCAGCGCAATCATCGAACCGAGCGGGGCACGTACCTGATGCACGCATCTTTTCGTTGCCCACTCGCCGATGAGCCGGTCGGGAAATCGAGCGTCCGCGTGCCCTGTGGCTCGTTGCGACCCCCGTCGCACGGCTCTGGCCCGCGGCAGTGTCCGGAGCCCACAGGGCTCCGGACTACCGGCAAGTAAGACGCTTACGCTATCAAAGTTGGGCGCGGGAGCCGATTTTCGGGCTAGAAGGCGCGGGCGTACTGCGACGGGATATGTGGTCCAACCTCGGCGTTCAGTTCCCGCGCCGCCCGGCGCGCCCAGTACGGATCACGCAACAGTTCGCGGCCGAGGAGCACCGCTACTGCGCTTCCGTCCTCGACGATCTTCTCGGCCTGTTCGGGTTCGGTGATGAGGCCGACTGCGGCGGCCGGTAGCAGGCTCTCGTTCTGCAGGCGACGGGCGAACGGAACCTGGTATCCCGGTTCCACCGGAATCTGTGCCGCCGGTGAATTGCCGCCAGTGGAGACGTCGACGAGATCGACCCCGTAATCGGAGAGGATGTTGGCCAGGGCAACGGTCTGATCCGCGGTCCAGCTGTCGACCTCGAGCCCACGCTCTTCCGTCAGCCAATCGGTC
Organism: Rhodococcus sp. MurmanLake-1; assembly: GCF_056945715.1. Classification (NCBI taxonomy): domain Bacteria; kingdom Bacillati; phylum Actinomycetota; class Actinomycetes; order Mycobacteriales; family Nocardiaceae; genus Rhodococcus; species Rhodococcus sp. MurmanLake-1. The sequence continues at coordinate 143,847 of NZ_JBWZNF010000004.1, forward strand.
GCCGAGACCCGGACGAAGAGCGGTAGCTCGGCCGGCCACACCTCGCGGACTGCTGTCAGGATTTCGAGGAGCAATCGAATGCGGTTCTCGAAGCTGCCTCCGTAGCGGTCCGTTCGCTTGTTGCTCTCGGGGGAGAGGAACTGATGGATCAGGTATCCGTGGGCCGCGTGAATTTCCACGACCTTGAATTCGGCCTTCAATGCGCGGGTAGCCGCCGCTGCGAAGTCCGCGACGACCTTCTCGATGCCCTCCGTGGTGAGCTCTACCGGATCGGCAAGGTGACCGAACGGAACCGCGCTCGGGGCAACCGTCTGCCACGAGAGTCGGTCGTCGGCGGGCAGGCTCTTGCCGCCGCGCCACGGAACCTGCGTCGACGCTTTTCGTCCGGCGTGCGCCAACTGGATTCCGGGCACTGCGCCGAAGTACGCGAGTTGCGCGTTGATCTCGGCGAAGGCTTGCGCCTGCGTGTCGTTCCAGATCCCCAGATCAGCTGCCGATATCCGGCCTTCGGGACTGACGGCCGTCGCCTCGGTGAGAATCAGGCCGGTGCCGCCGATTGCACGGCTCACCAGATGCGTGCGATGCCACTCGTTGGGCACTCCGACCTGGTCGCCGATGACGTCGGCCGAGTACTGGCACATCGGTGCCATCCAGACGCGGTTCGGGATGGTGACGCCACGCAGGGTCAAAGGCTCGAACAACACACTCACGGATGGCTCCTGACTCGAAGAAGAAGGTCGGTGGGTGCAACAGCGCCGCGCATCGGAATTGTTCCCCGGCGGTCCGCCGAAATGTTCGCAGCCGGTCCGCCGAAATGCTCCCGGGTGGTCACAGCCTCGTTCCGCCGAGCAAGCCGCGGAGGTGGGTGGTTAATGTGTATTCATGACCGCTGTGACTTCCAACGCAGAAACCGTCGACTCGAACGCGTCCGACACCAAGTCCGTCGTGCACGACGCCGCACGCCGAGCCCGTAAGGCTTCGCGTGTCCTGGCTCTGCTGACCACGGCGCAGAAGGATGCTGCTCTCCACGCCGCAGCCGACGCAGTTCTCGCGGCAAGTGATCGGATTCTCGCGGCCAACGCTCTCGATATCGACACCGCGAAGGCGGGTGGCACCGAGGAATCGCTGCTCGACCGTCTTCGTCTGACGGCTGACCGGATCGAGGGCATCGCGTCAGGTCTGCGCCAGGTTGCCGGACTACCTGATCCGATCGGCGAAGTTCTTCGCGGCTCCACTCTGCCGAACGGTTTGGAACTACGGCAGCAGCGCGTTCCGCTCGGTGTCGTCGGCATGGTGTACGAGGCTCGTCCCAACGTGACCGTGGACGCGTTCGGGCTGACTCTCAAGTCGGGAAATGCTGCGCTGCTTCGGGGTTCGTCCTCGGCAGTCAAGTCCAACGAAGCGTTGGTGGCGGCGCTACGCGCGTCGTTGGTTGCTCAGGGGCTCCCCGAGGACTCCGTTCAACTTCTGCCGAGTGCGGATCGGTCGACGGTCACACACCTCATCCAGGCCCGTGGCCTCGTCGACGTCGTCATCCCGCGCGGTGGCGCCGGCCTGATCAGCGCCGTAGTTCGCGATGCCACTGTCCCCACCATCGAGACCGGTGTCGGTAACTGCCACGTCTACGTTCACTCGGCCGCCGATCTTCTGATGGCCGAGAAGATTCTTCTCAACTCCAAGACCCGTCGGCCCAGCGTGTGCAACACCGCGGAGACGGTGTTGGTCGACGCCGCCATCGCCGAGACGGCCGTGCCGAAGTTGCTTCAAGCGCTTCAGATGCACGACGTCGTCGTGCACGGCGATCTGCCGGGACTCGTCCCGGCCACCGAGGACGACTGGTCGAAGGAGTACCTCACGCTCGACGTCGCGCTCAAGGTCGTCGAGAACCTGGACGCTGCGGTCGAGCACATCGACCAGTACGGGACCGGCCACACCGAAGCCATCGTGACTTCCGATCTCTCGGCTGCCCGTGAGTTCAGCGCTCGCGTCGACGCCGCCGCCGTCATGGTCAACGCGTCGACTGCCTTCACCGACGGTGAGCAATTCGGGTTCGGCGCCGAGATCGGCATCTCCACCCAGAAACTGCATGCGCGTGGCCCTATGGGGTTGCCGGAACTGACGTCCACCAAGTGGATCGTCTGGGGCGACGGGCACACCCGACCCGCCTGAAAAGTTCACCAGACTTGCCCCACCCTTTTTAGGAGTTAACCGTGGACCGAGCACTTCCCGATACAACACCGTTCTTCTCGAGCGTCGACGACGTGATCGAGCGTTTGGCTGAGACGGGTTACCTGTCCGACAAGGGCACTGCAACGGCAGTGTTCCTTGCCGACCGACTGGGCAAGCCCCTGCTCATCGAGGGACCGGCCGGTGTCGGAAAGACGGAACTCGCCCGCGCAGTCGCCCAGACCACGGGCGCAGAACTGGTGCGTCTGCAGTGCTACGAGGGCGTCGACGAGGCTCGTGCACTCTACGAGTGGAACCACGCGAAGCAGATTCTTCGGATTCAGTCGGGCGGGGCGAGCGGAGCGAGGGGTGATGTCGCGGTCGACCACAGCTGGGACTCGACGAAGGCGGATGTCTTCTCGGAGGAGTTCCTGCTCGCACGTCCACTGCTCAAGGCCATTCGCCGCGAGGACCCGACGGTGCTGTTGATCGACGAGACGGACAAGGCAGACGTCGAGATCGAAGGTCTGCTCCTCGAAGTGCTCAGCGACTTTGCGGTCACGATCCCCGAGCTCGGAACGATCACCGCCACCCGCAAGCCGTTCACGGTGCTGACGTCCAACGCCACGCGCGAACTCTCGGAGGCTCTGAAGCGTCGTTGCCTCTTCCTGCATCTCGATTTCCCGGACGCCGACCTGGAGCGTCGTATCCTCGCAAGCCGGGTGCCGGAGCTTCCTGAAGCGATTGCCGAGCAGCTGGTCAACACCATTCGTGTTCTTCGCGGAATGCAGCTCAAGAAGGTTCCCTCGGTGTCCGAGACCATCGACTGGGGACGCACCCTCCTCGCGCTGGGCATGGACACGCTCGACGACGACGCCGTACGCGCCACGCTCGGTGTCATCCTCAAGCACCAGTCCGATCAGGTGCGCGCCGCCGCTGAACTTCGGCTGAACTGAGGTCTGTCATGGCTCCCGCAGGATCGACGTCGCCGCTCTCACCCGGCGGCCTGGCAGCGCCGCACGGGATTCCCGGTCACCTCGTCGATTTTGTCGAGGCTCTGCGACGACGCGGAATCATGGTCGGCCCGTCCGAGACCGTCGACGCCGGTCAGGTCATGTCGGTTCTCGACCTGCTCGATCGTGAAGCGCTTCGTGAAGGGCTGGCATGCTCGCTCCTGCGTCGACCTACCCACCGGGCGACGTTCGACGCCGTCTTCGACCTGTGGTTCCCCAAGGCGATCGGTGACCGTGCGGTCGGCGACGTCGACGTCACACTGCCGCGCAAGCCAGACGGCTCGATCGACCTGCAGGCATTGCGTGAGCTGATCGCCGAACTGCTGACAGACGGCAGTGACGAGGCGATGGAGATGACCGAACTCTTGACCGCCGCGATGGTCGAGGAACTCGGGCAGTACCAGTCGAGTAATGGCCCGTCGTTCTCCGCCTATCAGGCGCTGCGTGACGTCGCCCCGGAGACGTTGCTCAACAAGATCCTGCAAGGTCTACTCGGCAACCAGGAAGGCTCCGGGTCCGAGGGCAAGGACAACTCCGACTATCAGTCCGAGGTCGCCAAGCGCACGGCAGCGCAGCGCATCGCGGACTTCCGCAAGATGGTCGAGAAGGAAACGCGTCGACGCACCGCCGAGAATCTGGGTAAGGAACGCGTCGCCACGTACGGCGTTCCGAAACTCGCCGAGGAAGTCGACTTCCTGCGGGCCTCCGACGCCGAACTCACCACACTGAAGAAGAACGTCGCACCACTCGCTCGTCTGTTGGCCAGCCGTCTCGCGGTGCGTCGTAGCCGCTCCCGCTCGGGTTCGATCGACCTGCGTCGCACGTTGCGCAAGTCCATGTCGACGGGCGGAGTGCCGATCGATCTGGTGCAGCGCAAGCCGAAGCGAGCGCGGCCGGAACTTGTGGTGATGTGTGACGTGTCGGGTTCGGTGGCGGGATTCAGCCATTTCACCCTGCTCCTCGTCAACGCGTTGCGCGAGCAGTTCTCACGAGTGAGGGTGTTCGCGTTCATCGACACGACCGACGAGGTCACGCGGTTCTTCGACTCGAACGCAGACCTCGGGTCCGCGATGTCACGGATGGTGCGTGAAGCCGAACTGATCACCTACGACGGCCACTCCGACTACGGGCACGCCTTCGGGGTCTTCCAGGAGAAGTTCGCGCAGTCGATCACCAGTCGCACGTCGCTGCTGGTACTCGGCGACGGTCGCAACAACTACCGCGATCCCAACCTCCAGTCGCTGTCGCAGATGGTTGCGGTTGCCAAGCACGCACACTGGCTCAACCCTGAGCCGAAGGGGCAATGGGGAACGGGTGACTCCGCGGCGAAGGTGTACAACGAGGTCATCAGCATGCACGAGTGCCGCTCGGCCCAGCAGCTCGCTGAAGTCGTGTCCCGACTGCTGCCGGTCTGACCCGTAAGCTCGACACTCGTGCAGAAGGGACTATCGGTGGAACGTGCTCGACGCCTCGGAGTGATGGGTGGCACTTTCGACCCCATTCACCATGGGCACCTCGTTGCGGCCAGTGAGGTCGCAGACAGGTTCGGACTCGACGAAGTGATCTTCGTCCCCACCGGACGGCCCTGGCAGAAGCAGGGGAAGGGTGTCAGTCCTGCCGAGGACCGTTACCTCATGACGGTCATCGCCACCGCCTCCAACCCGCGGTTTTCCGTCTCTCGGGTCGACGTCGATCGTGAAAAAGTCACGTACACCGTGGACACACTGCGAGACCTCCGGGCCTACCACCCCGACGCCGAACTCTTCTTCATCACCGGTGCCGATGCGCTGGCCAGCATCCTTTCCTGGCAAGATTGGGAAGAGTTGTTCGCATTGGCGAAGTTCGTCGGGGTATCGCGACCGGGTTTCGATCTCAATGCCGAACACCTGGCCGGTCACCTCGACACCATGCCCGCCGACGCGGTCACGTTGATAGAGATTCCGGCACTTGCCATTTCGTCGACCGAATGTCGGCGTCGGGCAAGTGAAGACCGCCCCGTCTGGTACCTGGTGCCGGATGGAGTGGTGCAGTACATCTCGAAGCGGAACCTGTATCGACCTGTCGACGCGGAGCGCCGCGACGGAGCTACAACGATGTCGGAGCCCGCACCGGGGAAGTCGGAAGCCGTCCCGGGCGCCGAATCGAGCTAGCCGAGAACAACAAGTACTTTCTGAAGACGAAACTGGAGAAATTCGAGTGAGTGCAAACACCGAAGCCATCGACATGGCACGCATCGCGGCCTTGGCAGCCGACGAGAAGCTGGCCACCGAAGTGGTGGTGCTCGATGTGTCCGAACAGTTAGTCATCACGGACTGCTTCGTGATCGCATCTGCGACCAACGAGCGTCAGGTCAACTCGATTGTCGAGAACATCGAAGACCGCCTCCGCGAAGCGGGACACAAGCCGGTCCGTCGTGAAGGCACCCGCGAGGGCCGCTGGGCACTGCTCGACTACGCCGACATCGTCGTCCACGTCCAGCATGACGAGGAGCGCAACTTCTACGCTCTCGATCGTCTGTGGAAGGACTGCCCGACGGTCGAGGTCGAAGGCCTCGGACAGAACCGTCCCGGCCCCGCCGATGCCAACACGGTGTTCGAGACCGACACGGTTTCCGAGCCGGACGCGCAGGATCCCTCGCTGTGACTTCGTCGGCGCCCAGTGCGGCGTCGAACCCTGTCCGCCGGCTCATCCTGCTGCGTCACGGACAGACCGAATACAACGCCGACTCTCGGATGCAGGGGCAACTCGACACCGACCTGTCGGAGTTGGGACGCACGCAGGCCAAGAGTGCAGGTCCGGTGATCGCAGATCGCAGACCGTTGACGATCGTGTCCTCGGATCTGCGGCGCGCGTATTTCACGGCAGTCGCTGTCGGTGACGCCGCCGGACTTCCGGTCCTCACCGACACGCGTTTGCGTGAGACACACCTGGGTGAATGGCAAGGCCTGACTCATCATGACGTCGACGAGCGCACTCCCGGTGTGCGATCTGCCTGGCGAGCGGATGCCACGTTGGCGCCGCCCGGCGGCGAAAGCCGAATCGACGTCGCGAATCGCAGCCTCCCCGTAGTTCACGAATTGCTCGACACGCACCCGGACTGGGCCGAGCGGCCCGTAGTTCTGGTGGCGCACGGAGGCTTGATCGCGGCACTGACAGCGGCATTGCTCGACCTACCCGTCGATCGCTGGGCCGTCCTCGGCGGATTGGGAAACACCAGTTGGGTGCAACTCAGCGGACACGGCGACGTCAAGTCGATCGAGTGGCGACTCGACGTATGGAATGCTTCTGCGAGTGTCGCAAATGACGTCCTCTGAAAGTGCCGACGGGCAGCGCCCCGTCCTCCTCGTGCTCGCGGATTCGCTGTCGTATTTCGGCCCCAAAGGCGGCCTCGCGGCAGATCATCCACGCATCTGGCCCAACATCGTGGCCGACGAACTCGGCTGGGACGTCGAGTTGGTCGCCCGTATCGGCTGGACGTGCCGCGACGCGTGGTGGGCACTGACTCAGGATCCTCGTGTGTGGGCGGCGGTGCCGAGGGCCGGCGCCGTCGTGTTCGCGGTCGGCGGTATGGACTCGCTACCGTCCCCATTGCCTACCGCGCTCCGCGAGACCATCCGCTACGTTCGTCCTCCGGCGCTTCGACGCGTGGTGCGCGAGGGTTATCAGTGGCTGCAGCCGCGGCTTGCACCTCTGGGCCGCCCGGTCGCACTTCCGCCCAAGCTGAGCGTCGAGTATTTGGAAAGCTCGCGAAATGCGTTGGAGTACATGCGGCCGGAACTGCCGATGATCGCGACCCTGCCGTCGGTGCACCGCAGCGATGCCTACGCGAGCGTGCATGCCGGCCGGCCTGCCGCGGTGTCCGCGATCACCGAGTGGGCTACGGAGAAAGACGTTCCCGTAGTCGATCTCGCGGATGCAGTGCGTGACAACGTCTTTTCCGAGAACGGCAACCCCGACGGTATTCACTGGGGTTGGGACGGTCATGTCGGTGTAGCCCGCGCGATGATCGCTGCGATTCGCGGGGTGGAGTCGAAGAAAGTGGTTTCGCCGCAACTGGTATCACCGCCGAGCGAAGTCGGGTAGCAGAATGCCGGTCGTCGTCGTCACGGATTCCTCCGCCTGCATCCCGCAGGAGTCGGCCGACGCATGTGGGATTCAGGTGGTTCCGCTCCATGTGCTCCGTGACGGCTGCGACTTGCGTGAGGGTGTCGACGCAATGCCGAGCGACCTGTCAGGAGTGACAACGGCCGGAGCGTCGCCCGCCGAGTTGTCCGAAGCGTATGCACGCGCCCTGGACATGAGCGACGGTGACGGCGTTCTCGCCGTGCACATTTCACGGCAACTCTCGGGAACGTGGGAAGCCGGACGAGTCGCAGCCCAGGAGTTCGGAGGAGCCGTCCGGATCGTCGATTCGCAGTCGGCCGGAATGGGTTTGGGCTATCCCGCTCTCGAAGCTGCGCGCTTGGCCGAGAAGGGCGCGTCACTCGAAGAGGCGTACGGCCGGGCGGTCGACGTCGCGAGTCGTGGGCGCTGCTACATCGTCGTCGACAAACTTGATCAATTGCGTCGGGGCGGACGAATCGGAACCGCAGCCGCGTTGTTGGGTACTGCATTGGCGATGAAGCCGATCCTGCATCTGGTGGACGGCAAGCTCGTGCTCGGTGAAAAAACACGTACGACCACCAAAGCGCTTGCACGCTTGGTGGATTCGGCAGTCGAGCGCGCCGGTCTCGGCCGCGTGGCGATAGCCGTGCATCACATGCGAGCGCGAGAGCGTGCCGACGCGATAGCGGAACAGTTGGCCGAGCGCATTCCCGATGTGGCGGAATCCGTGGTCACCGACTTCAGCGCGGTTATCGGAGCGCACGTCGGTGTCGGCGCGATCGGTGTTGTCGTGTGTCCGCTGCCGGAGATCGACAGCGCGGTGGACGCGAACACCTGATCGTTTCTCCACAATCCGCGAGTTCTCCACAGATTGAAATTGCTCGTCTTCGGCGGCATGGTCTCTCGTTAGCGTCCAGTCATGAGGATCAGCGAGGAGCGCGAGCGGGCGCGTGATCGCCTCGCGGCGATGGACGGGAACTACCGGCAGCGACAGGCCGTCGACGACTTCGAGGATTCAGCGTCTTTCGAGAGGTCCCCGCAGCCATTCGAGAGGTCCCCCGAGTGGCTTCAGGACTTCGACGAAGACGAATACGAGGCTCAACCCGACTCGTCACGGTTCGATCGGCTGCCCGAGCGCTGGCGCGGTACACGTTGGCGCCCGAGCCGATCGGCGACCTGGGTGTTGGCGATCGTTGCAGTTCTGGCCACGGCAATCGGCTTGTTCACGGTGTGGTGGGATTCTCCGAGTTTGCAGGCGGTCCCACCGTTGCCCTCGCCCCAGAATGTCACGGAGCAGAATGTCACGGCGCAGAATGTCACTGCCGACGATGGTGAATCAGCCAGTCCCGTACCGACCGGCGTCGTAGCGGAGCAGCCGCCTGAGGCTTTGGTGGTCAGTGTCGTCGGACTCGTGCGCACGCCTGGGCTCGTCAACCTACATTCGGGCTCGCGCATCGCCGACGCGCTCGCTGCGGCAGGTGGAGTGCTCGAGGGCGCAGAGACGGTGGGCCTGAATCTGGCACAGAAGCTTGCCGATGGTGATCAGATCGTGGTGGGGGCCGCCGATCAGTCCGGTGGTGTTTCAGCGAGTTCGAGTACCACTGCGGGAGGGACCGGCCCCGCCGCCGCGGGGGAATCCGGCGGGGCTGGTCTGGTGAACCTCAACACCGCTACCGAGGCCGAACTGGACGACCTTCCCGGGGTAGGGCCGGTAACGGCTGCGGCGATCATCTCCTGGCGAACTTCCAACGGAAAATTCACGGACATAGAACAATTGGGGGAAGTCGACGGGATCGGCCCGGCAAGGTTGGCCAAACTGCGAGTGCTGGTATCGGTGTGAACGAACCGGAAGTCTCGCCGGTCCTTGACGCTCGACTGCTACCGTCGGCCGTCGCAGTGTGGGGGAGCAGTGCGGTGGGGATCCTGTTCGGCGCGGTCGCCGCGTGGGTACTGGCGGTGGCATGCGCTATTCCAGCGGCAATCCTCACTTACGCGGTTGTGCGCCGGACATCAGCGGTGTGGGTACGAATCATGTTGGTTGCATTGCTGTTCGGTGCCGGATGCAGTGTCGTCAGCGGGTGGCGGGCGTCCGAGGTCGAGGGGCACCCACTGACCCGGGCTGCCTTCGAAGGAGCGTGGGTGAGTGTCGAAGTGGAACCCTCGGAGGATCCGCACGCAGTCTCTGGCGCGGCGGGTCAAGGTCAGATTTTCTTCAGGGCAACCGTCAATTCGGTGACTTCCCAGAATCACAGGTACTCCGGAGGCGGCCTGGTCACGATCCGGGCGCCCAGTTCGTCGTGGCTCGAAGTTGTTCCAGGGCAGAGCCTCACGGTTCGCGGCCGGGCGAGTCAGCCATGGCGTAGCGATTCCACGCTCGCCGTGATCACGTCCGAAGGGCCTCCCGTCGCGGTGGGAGAAGTGCCCTGGTATCAGCGATGGGCGAGTGTAGTGCGTACTCGTTTCGCCGCTGCGTGCTCGGCTGCGCTCCCGCCGGATCAGGCAGGTCTGCTGCCTGGCCTCGTCGTCGGAGACACATCGGCGTTGTCGCCGGTGGTGAAGGACAACTTCACCGTTGCCGGGCTTTCCCATCTGACCGCGGTGTCCGGCGCCAATATCAGCATTCTGCTCGGGGCGGTTCTGCTGCTGGTCAGAGCCGCGGCGCTCAGTCCGCGCGTCGGTGCTGCTTTGGCGCTGGTAGCCCTCGTTGCGTTTGTTGTCGTCGCGAGGCCGTCGCCGAGTGTTCTGCGCGCCTCGGTGATGGGCCTGATCGGCCTGCTCAGTCTGGTGACCGGTCGACGCAAACAGGCACTGCCTGCTCTTGCCGCAGCCGTCATCGTTCTGGTTGTCGTGATGCCCGAACTTGCCGTCGACTGGGGGTTTGCGCTGTCGACCACGGCCACGGGCGCGCTGGTGATCATTGCTCCGGTGTGGGTGGAGGTGCTTCGTCGACGAGGTTGGCCCCGTTGGTTTTCGGAGATGACAGCCGTCTCGAGTGCTGCGTTTGTCGTGTCTGCGCCACTGGTGGGCGCCATGGCGGGAACCTTCAGTGTGGTTACGATTGCCGCGAACATGGCCGTGGCGCCTGTGATCGGAATCATCACGGTGTTCGGTGCGGTGATTGCCTTGTGTGCGCTGATCTGTCCACCGATCGCGGTGTTCATCACGCCGCTGGTCCGGCCGCCGATGGGGTGGCTGCTGTACGTGTCCGAGCGGGCGGCGGCGCTTCCCGGAGCGTCGGTGGTGGTGCCGTCAGGGCTCATCGGTGCTCTGATCGTCGTGGGCGTCTTACTGGCCGCGGCCCTGACGCTGTGGAATCGGATCTCGAGATGGGTCGTCGGCGTCCTCGTTCTGGGAGTTGTTCTAGCCCTCGTCTTTCAGCACGTGTTCGGCGGTGGTCGTATTGCTCCGGGGTGGGTACTGGTGATGTGCGACGTCGGTCAAGGGGACGGTCTTGTGCTCTCGACTGGAGACGGCAGGGTGATCGTCATCGATGTCGGTCCTGATCCCACGTCGATGGATCGTTGCCTGAACATGTTGGACGTCAACGACATCGCGTTGCTGATGATCAGTCATTTTCACGCCGATCACATCGGTGGATTGGAAGCAGTCCTGAGTGGGCGTTCGGTCGCTGCGGTCGGAGTCGGGTCGATGTTGTTGCCGGAGTCAGGTTTTCGGGCGGTGAAGGATGCGGCCGAATCGCAGGCCGTTCCGGTTGTCTCGTTGCGTGCAGGTATGGAGTTGACGTTGGGATCGGTGAACATGGAGGTTCTCGGACCGTTGCTTCCGGCTCCCCGCGATACGGGGGACGGCGCGGACGCCGCCAACGATCAGTCGCTGGTGGTGATGGCACACACGGACGCGGGTCGAATTCTGTTGACGGGCGACGCCGAAGTTGCGGGGGAGAAGGCCGTCCTCCGATCGGGAACGGACGTGAAGGCCGATGTGTTGAAGCTGCCCCATCACGGTTCTCGGACCACATCGTCGGCATTTCTGGAAGCGGTGCGTCCGAGGTTGACGATGATCAGCGTCGGCGACGGCAACAGTTTCGGGCACCCGAATGAGGAGGTTCTCGACGAACTGGTTTCGTTGGGCGGGGCGGTGGTTCGGACCGACGCCGACGGCACCGTCGCTGTGTACGGCGGGGGCGGCGGGTCTGTGTCGATCGTGTCGGTTCCTCGTGGGACCATCTTCGGGTGAGTAATCCGTCTGGAGTCGATCCGCTGCATCTTGTTCTCGGGGACGACGAGTTCCTGATCGACCGCACGGTATCGCAGCTCATCAGAGCCGTCCGCGGTGACCGCGGCCAGGGTATTTCGGATCTCCCGGTGACCAAGATGCGTGCCGGAGACACCAATGCTCCCGAGTTGGCTGAGCTGCTCAGCCCCTCTCTTTTTGCCGAAGACCGTGTGATCGTCCTGGAATCGGCCGCAGAAGCAGGCAAAGATGCCGTAGCTCTTGTTCTCGAGGCGGCGCGTGAGCCGGCAGAAGGCGTCGTTCTGATCGTCGTGCACTCGGGCGGCGGTCGCGCGAAGGCGTTGGCGCCGGCCCTCGAGAAGCTCGGCGCGACGGTTCACAACTGCGGAAAACTGAACAAGAGTCAGCTTGTCGACTTCGTCCGGGGTGAGTTTCGGACCGCCGACGTGAGGGTTGCTCCCGATGCGATCGCCGCGATGATCGAAAGCGTCGGCTCCAACCTTCGCGAACTTGCGTCGGCCTGCTCGCAATTGGCGGCAGATACCGGCGGCAAGATCGACGTGGATGCAGTCCACAAGTACTACTCGGGCAAGGCCGAGGTTTCCGGATTCGATGTGGCCGACAAAGTTATCGTCGGCGATACCCGGGGTGCGCTCGAGGCTCTGCGATGGGCTGACCAGATCGGAACTGCGCACGTTCTGCTCGCTGACGCCCTCGCCGATGCAGTCCACACCATCGCCAAGGTCGGCCCGTTTGCACGGGGCGGTGACCCGTTCCGGTTGGCGTCGGATCTCGGGATGCCGCCGTGGAAGGTCAAGAAGGCGATCAAGGAAGTCGGCGGTTGGGATCCCACGTCGATCGGCGCTGCGATGCAGATCGTCGCCGCTCTCAATGCCGACGTGAAGGGCGCCGCAGTCGACTCGTCCTTCGCTCTGGAGATGGCAGTGCGGAAAGTGTGCGCGTTGCGGAAGAACTGAGGACAACATGGCCGATCGCGCGGCCGGCCAGAAGTAGTCCGACGACAGTGGCGGCCGTGGCCTCGGCCACCCGGTAGTCGAGGCGTTTCACGCAGGCTTGCTCCAACTGGGTGTGCGGAATGGCCTGAGGCCGTGTCGTTGGTTCACCAGTCCTGATGTCGGTCACTCGTAGGGAGTAGTTCGGCGCCGGATTCATCACACTGCCGCAGACAATTGTTTCTTGGCCGATGCTGTCTACCGGCACCTTCACGGTGGTGAGTAGCGCTCGTCCAGCGGCGAGAAACGCCAAGACTGCAACGAGCGAACACACCACGCCGAAGAAGATCCAGAATTCGCTGCGGCGCCTGCGGCTCCACCATCCGTAGCTTGCTGCGACTCCGACGACTGCAACCGTCAATGATTCCCACCAACGAGGGATCCCCAGGGCCGCCAATACGCCGAAAGCGACGACCGCCCAGAAGACAGTCGTGAACAACCAGCTGCGAGGGCGTTTCCCGTTGACCGCCATCATCAGATGGTCACAGCCCGATCCACATATTCCGTGCAAGACATGGATGGCGGGTTGTCGCTCTGATCCGATTGAGCACGCAAAATAGCCGCCTGGTCTTTCGACCTGGCGGCTATCGAGACGAACCAGTATGACGGCGAACCGTCACAGTGGAAACGTCAGAGCTTGTTGGCAGCCTGCGAGAGTGCAGACTTCTTGTTGGCAGCCTGGTTGGCGTGAATGACGCCCTTGCTGGCTGCCTTGTCGAGCTTGCGGCTGGTGGAGACGAGGAGCTCGTTGGCCTTGTCCTTGTCACCGGCTGCCGCAGCCTCGCGGAATGAACGGATCGCGGTACGCAGCGAGGACTTCACCGACTGGTTACGGAGTCGGGCCGCCTCGTTGGTACGGATTCGCTTCACCTGGGACTTGATGTTGGCCACGCGTAAAATCCTTGTCGTCTTTAGCTGGTTACGGTCGAGAAAGCTGTGGGCGCACTGATGCACCGACTGGCAAGATTACCAGCCGAGGGCCCAAGAACCCAAACCGTCGCACGTTGCGTCTGTCGAGAAGAGTACACCGAGCGCCCGATTTCTCGCCGCGCTGCCGAATAGCCCCACTTGTAGCAGCATGTTGCCCTATGACGCCGCCGCCTTCGAAAAGTTCGAGTAAAACAGGTTCGACCACCACCCGAGCGCGTCCTGCCGCAGTGTTCGACGGATATTCAGACATCGGTCGCTACGAGTTGGCTTTCGACGAGATGTTCGAGCCCGACGGCTCGGTGCGTGCCCCGTACAAGGGTGTGTACAAAGCCCTGGCGCCGACGAGCAGCGCCGACCTTGCCGCGCGTGCCGACGCACTCGGACGCGCATTCATCGACCAGGGCGTGACGTTCTCGCTGTCCGGGCAGGAGCGACCGTTTCCGTTGGATCTGGTGCCGCGCGTCATCGCCGCGCAGGAGTGGTCGCGGCTGGAAAAGGGCATCAAGCAGCGAGTGAAGGCGCTCGAGTTGTTCCTTGCGGACATTTACGGCGAGCAGCGAATCCTGCGCGATCACGTGTTGCCGCGCCGCCTGGTGACCTCGTGCGAGCACTTCCACCGTGAAGCAGCCGGCATCGTGCCGCCCAACGGTGTGCGAATCCATGTCGCGGGTATCGACCTGGTCCGAGACGAGGCGGGAGAGTTCCGAGTTCTCGAGGACAATCTGCGATCTCCGTCCGGTGTCTCCTATGTGATGGAAAACCGTCGCACCATGACTCGGGTGTTCCCGGATCTGTTCATGTCCCACAAGGTGCGGGCGGTAGGTGATTACGCAACACACCTGCTGAGGGCGCTGCGTGCGGGTGCTGCACTCAACGAAGCGGACCCGACAGTGGTTGTTCTCACACCGGGTATCGCCAATTCCGCCTATTTCGAGCATTCATTGCTCGCTCGTCAGATGGGTGTGGAACTCGTCGAAGGTCGCGACCTGTTCTGCCGCGACAACATGGTGTACATGCGCACGACGGAAGGCGAGCGTCAGGTCGACGTCATCTATCGCCGCATCGACGACGAGTATCTCGACCCGATGCACTTCCGTCCGGATTCGATTCTCGGCGTCGCAGGCCTACTGAATGCGGCGCGAGCGGGCAACGTGGTGATCTCGAGTGCCGTCGGCAACGGAGTCGGTGACGACAAACTCGTCTACACCTATGTCCCGCAGATCATCGACTACTACCTCGGTGAGAAGCCGCTCTTGCAGAACGTCGACACGTTCCGCTGTTGGTTGGACGAGGAGTGCGAGCAAGTCCTCGACCGCGTCGCCGAACTCGTCATCAAGCCGGTGGAAGGGTCCGGCGGCTACGGAATCGTCTTCGGACCGGACGCGAGCCCCAAGGAACTGGCCGCGATCACCCGCAAGATCAAGGCAGACCCGCGCGGGTGGATCGCGCAGCCTCTCGTGCAGTTGTCCACGGTGCCGACCAAGATCGACGACGTTCTCTCGCCGCGCCACGTGGACTTGCGACCCTTTGCCGTCAACGACGGTGAGGACGTGTGGGTGTTGCCCGGCGGCCTGACCCGGGTGGCACTTCCGGAAGGTTCGCTGGTGGTCAACTCGAGCCAGGGCGGCGGAAGCAAGGACACATGGGTGCTCGCCAGTCGCAGCTCGGACGAGGACCCAGAGCTGTCCGGTGAGGAACTGGTGTCCGAGCCCCCGGAATCCGCGGAGCCGGTGCAGGGACCCGAACTGAGCACCTCTCAACAGCAGCAGCAACAACAGTGAACACCTCAGAAGTGCCCAGCTACCAAGAACTATCAGCGAACGGAGCGTGGTGACCGATGCTTGCTCGCAACGCAGAGTCCCTCTACTGGATCGGCCGCTACGTCGAGCGCGCCGACGACACCGCTCGGATCCTCGACGTCGCCGTCCACCAACTGCTCGACGACGCAACCGTCGACCCGGACCGCACGTCGCGTCTGCTCCTGCGTGTCCTCGGCATCGAAGCGCCGGAGGAGAAGCTCGACGTACGCTCGCTCACCGACCTGGTTGCGTTCAGCCGCAATCAGGTTGGATCGATCGTGGACTCGCTGGCGAGTGCCCGTGAGAATGCTCGCGGAGCACGTGAGGTCACGTCGAGTGAGATGTGGGAGTGCCTGAACACCACGTACAACGGACTGGCTGAGCGTGAACGCGCGTCACGCAGGCTGGGGCCACACGAGTTCTTCCGTTATGTGGAGGAACGCGCAGCGATGTTCGCGGGGCTGGCGGATTCCACGCTCAGCCGCGACGACGGTTACCGGTTCCTTCTGCTGGGCAGGTCGATCGAACGTGTCGACATGATTGTGCGGATGCTCCTGGCGCGCGCCGGTGACCGCCCGTCGTCGCCGGCGTGGGTCAGTGTTCTTCGCTCGGCAGGCGCACATGACACGTATCTGCGTACGTATCGCGGAGCGCTCGACGCCAATCGGGTGGTCGAATTCATCTTGTTGGACAGACTCTTTCCGCGCTCGGTGTTCCACTCGATCAGGCAGGCCGAGAAGTGCCTGCAGGAACTCGACCCGCAGCCGGGCAGTCGCGTCGGAATCCGGGCGGAGGCGCCGCGGCTTCTCGGCCGCGCACGCAGCGAACTGGAGTTTCTGCCGCAGGGCGTGTTGCTCGAAGATCTGCAAGGACGGTTGCTCGGTTGGCAGGAGACCTGCCGCGAACTGGGTGAGGCGATTGCATTGCAGTACTTCCACGCTGCGCCGTGGGTCGCGTGGACGGATGCCGGCGCCGCGTATGCGGAGTCGACGGTGGAGGGAGAGCTGTGAGCTGGCGAATGAGGGTCGTGCACACCACGGGATATGCGTACGACGCCCCGGTGACGTCGTCGTACAACGAAGCGCGATTGACGCCCCGCGGCGACACCAGGCAGACGGTGATCCTCACGCGCGTCGAAACCCAGCCGGCAACGCGTTCCTATCGGTACACCGATTACTGGGGCACCGCGGTGACCGCCTTCGACTTGCACGCCCCGCACACGGAGCTGGAAGTGACCGGACTGTCGGTGGTGGAGACGGAACCGTTTGTTCAACCCGAGGAAACCGTCGACTGGGATGAATTGTCGGGAAACGCGATTAAAGATCGATTCAACGAGCAACTGAGTTTCACGAGATATGTTCCGCGTGATCGTAAGCTGGCGACAATTGCCAAGGAATTGCGCAAAGATAAATCACCTGAAGATGCAGTAGTGGCTGCGTCGCAATGGGTTTACGGTGAAATGTCATATGTTCCGGGTACGACCGGAGTGCATACGTCGGCGGTCGAGGCCTGGTCGGCCAGGAAAGGTGTCTGCCAGGATTATGCGCATCTGACCTTGGTGTTGCTTCGAACGATGGGCATTCCGTGTCGATACGTTTCCGGCTATCTCCACCCCAAACGTGATGCGGCAGTCGGGGACACGGTCGTGGGTGAATCGCACGCGTGGATCGAAGCGTGGACCGGCGCCTGGTGGGGATACGACCCGACCAATGCGATAGCTGTGAATGAACAGCATGTCTCCGTCGGAATAGGAAGGGACTATTCGGATGTGCCGCCTTTGAAGGGAATCTTTTCCGGTGGACGCTCCACAGATCTCGAAGTTGTTGTGGAGATCACCAGGCTTGCGTAAAGTCCGGCAAATCTAGGCGCGTGAGCATTACTACCGTTCGATGAGAAGAAGGTGGGAATATGTCTCCAACTGCACAGGAATTGACTGAGATCGAACCGATCTCGGATGTGAAGAAGTATGCGGCCGAAGCGGTGGGGACATTTGTGCTCGTGTTCTCCGCGGTCGGAACTGCCGTCTTCGCAGGTGCGAAAGTCGGCAATCTCGGAGTTGCCTTCGCATTCGGCTTGACCCTGCTGTTCCTCGTATATGCGATCGGACCGATTTCCGGTTGCCACGTCAACCCAGCCGTGACTCTCGGCCAATTCGTGATCGGGCGCATCTCGGCCGTCAATGCGGCGATTTACGTTGTCGCGCAAGTGATCGGCGGCTTGGTCGCCGGTGTCGTGATCTACACGGTGGCCAACAGTCTCCCGGCGTACAACCGGGCCGCAGACGGCCTCGGCGCAAACGGTTGGGGCGCACACAGTCCGTCGGCCGAGAAGAATCTTCTCGGACAGGTGGTTTCCGACGGTTACGGCATCGGTGCCGCGATGATCATCGAGATCCTTCTGACCGCACTGTTGGTATTCGTCGTTCTCGCGTCGACCGACCAGATCTCCGACGTGCCGCTCGCCGGGGTGTCCATCGGCTTCACCCTGGCCGTCATTCACCTGATCTCGATCCCGATCGACAACACCTCCGTCAACCCTGCTCGAAGCCTCGCTGTCGCGCCGTTCCAGGACGGTGCACTAGGTCAGGTGTGGTTGTTCATCGTGTTCCCGCTGATCGGCGGTGCGCTCGGTGCACTCATCTATCGAGCGCTCTTCGGACGGTTCAACCGTCTGGACAGCTGATCGATACTGTTTCCATCGTTCGGGTCGGCTTCAGCTCCAGCTGAAGTCGGCCCGAAGTTTTGCCGCGACCACGTCGAACTTCTTGTGATCCATGACGGCGCCCTCGCGCCGAATCCCGCTCTCGGGAACGTCGAGCACCCGGTCGAGCCGGACCCAGCTGGGCCTGCCCTCGCCGTCCCACGGGCCCGAACCGATTGCGAGCCAATCACGCTCGCCTTCGCGTTTGCTCTGCGAGGACAGCATCAAACCGAGCAGCGTGTTGCCGTCACGGCCGACAACCAGCACCGGGCGGTCTTTGCCCTGGGTCGGATCCTCCTCGTAGGCAACCCAGGTCCAGACGATCTCGCCCGGATCGGCCTTGCCGTCGAGGTCGGGGGAGTACTCAACCTTGCGGGCGCGATGTGCGGTCGGAGACGTCCGCGCGGCGATCGGCCGGCCGGACGGACCCGGCTTCGAGGCAGACGACTGAGACGTGGACGACTGCAACTGGCGCAGCAACGCAGGGCCCTTCTCCACCGCGAGGGCGCCGAGGGTTCTGCCGATCTGCTTCCACATGCTTGCCATAGCGTTCGAGCATAATCACCCACCCGTGGGAACCCCTGGTACGGCGGCGCCGAGACTTGGATATCCTGAGGGTTGACAGTGGCCCGGATCCGGGCCGGTGCCGGTCCGACTAAGGGGTCTCCCATCAGCAGCTTCGCCGACAAGACGTTCACGGATCCTGCGCAGATCCGGAACTTCTGCATCATCGCGCACATCGACCACGGTAAGTCGACGCTGGCAGATCGCATGCTTCAGCTCACCGGCGTGGTCGAAGAGCGGGCGATGCGTGCGCAGTACCTGGACCGCATGGACATCGAGCGTGAACGCGGCATCACCATCAAGGCCCAGAACGTTCGTCTGCCCTGGACCGTCGACGGCGAAGAGTTCGTCCTCCACCTCATCGACACACCCGGCCACGTCGACTTCACGTACGAGGTCTCCCGCGCGCTCGAAGCATGTGAGGGTGCAATTCTGCTGGTCGACGCAGCTCAGGGCATCGAAGCTCAGACGCTGGCCAATCTGTACCTGGCGATGGAGAAGGATCTCAAGATCATTCCCGTCCTCAACAAGATCGACCTCCCGGCCGCGGATCCCGACCGCTATGCCGAAGAGATTGCGCACATCACCGGCTGCGAGCCAGGCGATGTCCTGCGCGTCTCGGGCAAGACCGGCATGGGCGTCAAGGAACTGCTCGACGAGGTGATCAAGCAGGTACCTGCACCCGTTGGCGATGCAGACGGCCCCGCCCGCGCGATGATCTTCGACTCCGTTTACGACGCGTACCGCGGCGTGGTCACCTACGTGCGTGTGGTCGACGGTCGGATCCGTCCCCGCGAGAAGATCACGATGATGTCCACGGGCACCACACACGAACTGCTCGAGGTCGGCATCATCTCGCCCGAGCCGAAGGCCAGTATCGGTCTGGGCGTCGGCGAGGTGGGCTACCTCATCACGGGTGTGAAGGACGTCCGCCAGTCGCGCGTCGGTGACACCGTCACCACAACCCGCAACGGCGCGACCGAACCGCTGGTCGGCTATCGCGATCCGAAGCCGATGGTCTATTCCGGTCTCTACCCGATGGACGGCTCGGACTACCCGGTGCTGCGCGACGCTCTCGACAAGCTCCGTCTCAACGACGCGGCCCTGGCGTACGAACCGGAGACGTCGGTTGCCCTCGGATTCGGCTTTCGCTGCGGCTTCCTCGGCCTGCTGCACATGGAGATCACCCGCGACCGCCTCGAACGTGAGTTCGGCCTCGAACTGATTTCCACTGCGCCCAACGTCGTCTACCGCGTCGTGATGGAGGACGGGGCCGAGGTCATCGTCACCAACCCGTCGTACTGGCCGGAAGGCAAAGTTCGCGAGGTCTACGAGCCCGTCGCCAAGTGCACCGTCATCGCCCCGAGCGAGTACGTCGGCGCCATCATGGAGCTGTGCCAGTCCCGACGCGGTGAGCTCGGCGGCATGGACTACCTCTCCGAGACTCGCGTCGAACTGCGCTACGAACTGCCCATGGGCGAGATCATGTTCGACTTCTTCGACGCCCTCAAGTCCCGCACCAAGGGATACGCCAGCCTCGATTACGAGGAGGCCGGTGAGCAGCAGGCCGACCTGGTGAAGGTCGACATCCTTCTGCAGGGTGAGGCCGTCGACGCGTTCTCGTCAATCGTGCACCGCTCCAACGCCGGGGCTTACGGCGGACGCATGACGTCGAAGCTTCGTGAGCTGATTCCGCGCCAGCAGTTCGAGGTTCCGATTCAGGCCGCGATCGGCGCGAAGATCATCTCGCGCGAAAACATTCGCGCAATCCGCAAGGACGTTCTTGCCAAGTGCTACGGCGGCGACATCAGCCGTAAGCGCAAGCTGCTCGAGAAGCAGAAGGAAGGCAAGAAGCGCATGAAGACCATCGGACGCGTCGAGGTGCCGCAGGAAGCATTCGTGGCGGCCCTGACGTCGGAATCGGTCGGCGAGAAGCCCAAGAAGTAGGAGCGCATGGTCACCACCTGGTTGTCCCGAGAGTTCGGAGTCGAAATCCCGGTTCTCGGGGCGCCCATGGGTGGTCGCGCGGGCGGCGCGCTCGCCGGAGCTGTATCGGCGGCCGGTGGGTTGGGTCTGCTCGGTGCGGCCCGGTACAACACACCGGAGTGGATCGAGGCCGAAGCCGAAGTGGCCCGCTCGATCGGCGGAAAGTTCGGCGTCGGCCTGATGACCTGGTCGCTGCCCGAGAACGAGTTGATGCTCGACGCTGCGATTGCCGTCGAGCCGACCATGATCACCTTGTCGTTCGGTGATCCCGCCGCGTATGTCGGACGAATCCACGATGCGGGCATTCCCGTTGTGTCACAGATCAATACGCTCGAGGACCTTCGCATTGTCGAGGCCGCAGGTGTCGACGCTGTGATCGCGCAAGGCGGTGAGGCAGGCGGTCACACGGGCCGAATCGGAACCTTGCCGCTGCTGCAGGAGATCCTCGAAGCGACGTCACTTCCGGTGCTGGCAGCCGGCGGAATCGGAACCGGACGCGGTTTGGCCGCCGTCCTGGCAGCCGGCGGCGAAGGCGTGATGATCGGAACGGCGCTGCTCGCCAGCCCGGAGACGGTCGGGCCGGACTATGCCCGCGACCGCGTCGTCGAAGCCGGAAGTGCGGACACGATTTACACCTCGGTATTCGACCGAGCGCGCAGTCAACCGTGGCCGCAGCGGTGGGGTGGCCGCGCGGTGGCCAACGAGTTCACTGCCGCGTGGCACGGAGTCGACGCCGACGAGGAAACGCTGGCACAGGCGTACGACCCGTCGGATCCGCACAGCGGAGTCGTCTACGCCGGAGAAGCTGTCGGACTCGTGCACGGAACCCATCCGGCCGGCGACGTGGTTCGACGCATCGGCGCCGATGCGGAGCGTCTGCTCTCTCGTTTCGCCTGAAAGCAAGGTCGGACACAGCCGGGTCCCATATGAGAAGGTAAGCCTCTACTAACTAGTGGAGGAGTATTTTCGTGCGTGCGATGAAGTTCTCGGCGGTGGCTCTCTTGGGAGCACTGGTCGTAGGTATCAGTGGATGTTCGTCCTCGGACGCCGACGAGATCGCGGACGGTCGGGTCACCACGATCGACCACAAGTTCGGCGCCACCACGATCACCGGGACGCCGACGCGTATCGTCGCGGCCGACACCCAGTGGCTCGACGCTCTGCTCGAACTCGGAATCCAGCCGGTGGGGTACCTGGCTGCCGGCCCGATGGGCGACGAGCGTGGCCTGTTCCCGTGGGAGAGCGGCGTGGACGCGTCGGCGAAGGAACTTGATCGCTCGGCGATCCAGCAGTTCGGTGTCCCGCTCAAAGCAGAAGAAATTGCAGCCTTGGATCCCGATCTGATTCTCGGCGGGTTCTCCGTCGCCGATCAAGACGATTTCGACCAGTTGAGCAAGATCGCGCCGACAATTGCCGGTCTGTCCGACGTCCAGGTCGATCCGTGGCAGGACCAGGTCGAGATTCTCGGTCGAGTTCTCGACAAGGAGTCGCGCGCCGACGCGATCGTCGAGGCGACAAACGGGCAGATCGATGCGCTCGCACAGCGACTGCCAGGCCTGAAGGGCAAGACGGCGCTTCTGTCGCAGTACGTCTTCCCGACGTCGCAGTTGGTGATCGTCGCCGATCCCAAGGACGGCGCATCGGGATTGTTCACTAGCCTGGGAATGTCGTTGCCGCCCAAGCTCGTCGAAGAGGCGGGCGTTACCGGTGGCCGGCTGATGCTCAGCCCGGAACGGGTCGACGCTCTGAGCGCCGACGTCGTGGTGTTACTGCCGAACGGCGGAACGCTGGAAGACATGATGAAGCTGCCGGGGTTCGCTGACCTACCCGCAGTCAAGAGTGGCGGTCTGGCCATCGTCGACTATCCGACTGTCGCCGGGTTGAACACTCCGTCGTCGCTGTCGCTGAAGTACTCGCTCGAATCGATAACGCCGCAGCTCGAAGCGGTAGCCGGCTAGCACTGCTGTGCGCCTTTATTAACCGCGGGCGGTTAATAAAGGCGCACAGCAGGGGGTCTAGGTCGCGTTGTGCGCGGGCTGGAAAGCTCCGGCTTCGGCAGCTTCCTCGGCGCGGATCACGTGGACCACGGCGTTGATCAGCGCCAGGTGTGTGAACGCCTGCGGGAAGTTACCCAGATGGCGACCGGTGTGGGCGTCGATCTCTTCGGCGTACAGCTTGAGCGGGCTCGCGAACCCGAGCAGGCGCTCGCAGAGATGCTTTGCCCGATCCAGTTCGCCGATCTCGACGAGGGCGGAGACGAGCCAGAAGGAACAGATGGTGAACGTGCCCTCCTCTCCGCTCAATCCGTCGTCGGTGGTGTCGACGCGATAGCGCAGGACCAGCCCCTCCTCGGTGAGCTCGTCGGCGATCGCCAGCACCGTCGCCCGGATGCGCGGATCGTCGGCCGGCAGGAAGCGCAGCAGCGGTGCCAACAAGAGCGACGCGTCGAGTGAATCGTGGCCGTACCGTTGTGTCAGAACTCCGCGCGAGTCGACGCCGTGCGCGAGGATGTCGGCCTTGATCTCGTCCGCGATGGCCGTCCATTGCTGCGCAAAGCTCTTCTCGCCCTGCATCTCCGCCAGCTTGGCGCCGCGATCGAGTGCGACCCAGCACATGATCTTCGACGACGTGAAGTGCTGTGGTTCGCCGCGCACTTCCCAGATCCCACGGTCGGGTTGGCGCCAGTGCTTGATCGCTTCCTCGACCTGCTTCTTGAGTAGCGGCCACAGCGCTTCGGGGACACGCTCGCGGGTGCGGATGTGGAGGTACACCGAGTCGAGCATGGTGCCCCAGATGTCGTGCTGCTGTTGATCGAATGCGCCGTTGCCGATGCGCACCGGACGGGCACCGTCGTATCCGGAGAGATGGTTGAGTTCGGATTCCTCGAGTGTGCGCTCGCCGCCGATGCCGTACATCACCTGCAAGGGATGCGGCTGACCGTTGTCCGAACTCGACACGTCGTAGATGAAGTTGAAGAAGTCGTTGGCCTCACGGTCCAACCCGAGCGTGTAGAGACCCCACAGTGCGAAGGTGGAATCGCGAACCCACGCGTAGCGGTAGTCCCAGTTACGTTCTCCGCCTGGTGTTTCCGGAAGCGAGGTCGTCGACGCCGCGAGCAAGGCTCCGGTCGGCGCGTAGGTGAGCCCCTTGAGTGTGAGCGCACTGCGCTGCAGGTATCCGCGCCACGGGTGATCGGGGAACTTGCCGATCGTCACCCACTCGCGCCACGACTTGGACGTCTGCCACATCTTGTCGGCGGCCTCGTCGAACGTCTGCGGCGCGGGAAGATCCGACCACGAGAGCGCGACGTACACGTTGTCGCCTTCGACCAGTCGCGTCCGGGCCCGTGCCTCACGACCTTCCAGGCCCAGTCGTAGGTCGGTGGTCAAGCGCAGAGTTGGGTGGTCTCCGGGCTTGGCGGAGCGACACGTTGCCGTTGCTTCCTCGTAGACCTTTCCGGTGTACTCCCAATTTGCCGTGCCGCGGTGATAGTCGAACGCGGGCTCGCAGCTCATCTCGAGTTCAACGGTGCCGCTGACGCATTTGACCGTACGGAGAAGGGTGTGTTCGGCATCCCAGTCTGTGGGTGTGCGCTTGTGGGTGTTCGATCGCTTGTCGACGTTGTGCCAAGGACCGAGGACCAAGGCATCGCGTACGACGAGCCAGCCGGTCTCGGTCTGCCAGGTGGTCTCGAGAATGAGTCCACCCGGCAGATAGCGTCGGGCGGCCGGGACGTTCTGGCCGTACGGGCCGATGCGGAAATGGCCTGCGCTGCGGTCGAGGATGGCACCGAACACGCTGGGGGAGTCCGGGCGGGGAACGCACATCCACTCGACAGATCCGTTACGGGCAATCAGGCACGAGGTTTCGCAATCGGAAAGAAACGCGTAGTCGTCGATAGGGGGAAAGTTGCTTCGATGGTGACCCGTGGAGGCGGGAGGAATCGTCTGCACCACTTCGTCGTCAGCACTCATTCGGCCATCATCCGGCCAGAATCGACACACGTCCAATCCACACGCTGTCGGGACCGTATCGTCCGAAGGATAGGGTGTTGGCGTGGATCGGATAGCGGATTGGTGGGACAGCTTCGAGCTGTGGATGGCGGGGCTCCCGTTCATCCCGCAGGTCGCGTTGGTCCTGATCGTCGTCGTTCCGCTGTGCCGCCTGGTGGCCATCGGTCTGGATCGCGCGTTGGCCGCCGTTCTCGCTCTGCCGCTCTTCGGCTGGTTGCGTAGGAATTCTCGAGAAGTAGAGGAAAGCTGATGCCCCGCTCACGGGTCACTCTCGCCCTGATAGCCCTGATTCTCCTCGTGATCGTCGCGTGGCTTCTCACCCGTTAGTTCTCCCGATTAGAGCGGGCGCCGGTGCTCTGCTAAAGTCCACCGCGTGTCCGAAGCAACAGCTCCCGTAATCCGCCACCAGTTGGCGTTGATTGCTGTCGGCATGCTCGACGTCGCTGACGTCGCCTGTTGTTGATTTCCTGAGTTCGACCTCTCCGGTGGTGCTGCGCACCCCACTCGAACTTCTCTGCGCGTAACTCGCGCCCCCGATTCAGGGCTCATTGCCCGTCGGCTCTCCATGTCTGAACATCCCGATGGAATCAGCCCCAGAGGTCTCGGACTTGTCGTTTGACCAACCCTCGTTTGTCAGTCCTTTCAGGAAGGTATCTGCAATGAAACGCCGTTCCCGCACACTTCTCACTGCTATCGCGACCATGGGGGCCGTGGTACTCACAGCGTGCAGTGGTGGCTCGAGCGACACCGTGGGTGGTGACAGCGCCGCCAGCGACGGTAGCGCCGGCACGATCAACCTGTTCGCCTACGCCGTGCCGAAGCCCGGCTTCGACAAGCTCACCGCAGCCTTCCAGGCGACAGACGAGGGCAAGAACGTCAACTTCAATCCTTCGTACGGCGCCTCGGGCGACCAGTCGCGCAAGGTGAAGGACGGCGCCGAGGCAGACTTCGTCAACTTCTCCGTCGAGCCCGACATCACCCGCCTGGTCGATGCCGGTCTGGTAGATCAGAACTGGAACCAGGACGCCTACAACGGAATTCCGTTCGGATCGGTAGTCACCATCGTGACGCGTCCGGGGAACCCGAAGGGCATCAAGGACTGGGACGACCTGCTTCAGCCCGGCCTCGAGGTCGTCACGCCGAACCCGTTCAGCTCCGGCTCGGCCAAGTGGAACCTCTTGGCGCCGTACGCCGCCAAGAGCGACGGTGGCAAGAACCCGCAGGCGGGTCTCGACTACGTCACCGCCTTGGTCAACGATCACGTCAAGATCCAGCCCAAGTCGGGACGCGAGGCTTCGGAAGCCTTCCTGCAGGGCAGCGGTGACGTTCTGATCAGCTACGAGAACGAGGCACTGTTCATCGAAGGCAACGGCGACCCGGTCGAGCACGTCACCCCGCCCACGACCTTCAAGATCGAGAACCCGGTTGCCGTGATCTCGAACAGCAAGGTCCTCGACAAGGCGACCGCGTTCAAGGACTACCTGTACACGACCGAGGGTCAGACGCTCTGGGCCGAAGCAGGATTCCGTCCCGTTGATCCCGCCGTCGCTGCCAAGTTCACCGACAAGTTCCCCGAGCCGACCAAGCTGTGGACCATTGCAGACCTCGGCGGCTGGAAGGCCGTGGACAGTGCTCTGTTCACCAAGGACACCGGTTCGATCGCAGTGATCTACGACAACGCGACCAAGTAAGACTGACGTGACTGACACTATTGACCCCACCCCCGTGGCTCGTCGGCGAAAACTCGCGCGGGTCACGGGGAGTGTGGGGCCGCTCGGAATCGGAGTGGCCACCCTGTGGCTCTCCGTGATCGTTCTGCTTCCGCTCGCCGCGTTGACCGCCACCGCGTTCGACGAGGGGATCTCCGGATTCTGGGACGCCATCACCGCACCCGTCGCCTTGGCGTCGTTGCGCGTGACGTTGTTGGTCTCGGTGATCGTGGCATTGATCAACGTCGTGATGGGCACGATCATCGCGTGGGTGCTGGTCCGGGACGACTTCCCGGGCAAGCGCATCGTCAACTCGATGATCGATCTGCCGTTCGCACTACCGACCATCGTGGCGTCGATCGTGCTGCTGTCTCTTTACGGCCCGCAGTCACCGATCGACATCCACCTCAATGCAACCCAGCCCGGACTGATCGTGGCATTGGCCTTCGTGACCTTGCCGTTCGTGGTTCGCTCGGTGCAGCCGGTGCTGATGGAGGTCGACCGCGAAGTCGAGGAAGCCGCTGCATCGTTGGGGGCTTCCAACTGGACGATCTTTCGTTCCGTCGTTCTTCCGACGCTGGCGCCTGCCGTCATCTCCGGCGCGGGGCTCGCATTCGCCCGAGCGATCGGTGAATACGGCTCGGTCGTTCTGATCGGCGGCAACATCCCACGCGTGACACAGATGACGTCGCAGTACATTCAGCAGCAGATAGAGATCGATCGTCCGACCAACGCCGCTGCCGTCTCGGTAGCGTTGCTGGCCATCGCATTCGTGACGCTGTTCGTCCTGCGAATCTTCGCCTCGCGGGGACAGCGACGTGAGGAGAGTTCCCGATGAACGTGTCCAGAGGATCGAAGATCGGTCTGCGGACCATCGCTCTCGTCTACCTGTTCGTGTTGTTGGTCGTGCCGATCGGTGTGATCCTGACGCGAACGTTCGAGAACGGAATCGGCCCGTTCCTCGAATCGATCACGACACCGGCAGCGATCTCCGCGCTGAATCTTTCGCTGATCATCGTGGCGATCGTGGTCCCGATCAACGTGGTGTTCGGTGTTGTCACGGCTCTGGCACTCGTGCGTGGGCGTTTCCCGGGGCGGGGCGTACTGCAGTCGGTGGTCGACCTGCCCTTCGCAGTCTCGCCCGTCGTCGTCGGTGTGTCGTTGATTCTTCTGTGGGGTGCCAACGGTTGGTTCGGCGGCATCGAATCGTTGGGGTTCAAGGTCATCTTCGGCTTGCCAGGCATGGTGATCGCGACGATTTTCGTGACGCTGCCCTTCGTCGTCCGGGAAGTCGAACCCGTACTTCACGAGATCGGCGACGAGCAGGAACAAGCAGCCGCGACGCTCGGTGCCTCGGGCTGGCAGACGTTCTGGCGGATCACCTTGCCCGCGATCCGTTGGGGCTTGACGTACGGAATCGTGTTGACGGTGGCGCGTTCGCTCGGTGAATTCGGCGCAGTCATCATGGTCTCTTCCGGCTTCCCGGGGGTATCCCAGACACTGACATTGCTGGTGCATTCGCGATACATCGACGACCACAACACTTTTGGTGCGTATTCGGCGGCAACGCTGCTGATGGGCATCGCCATCATTGTCCTGTTGCTGATGACGCTGCTGGACCGTAAGAGGAGCACCACATGATCACAGTGACCGGGGCCCGCAAGAACTACGGTGACTTCGCGGCGCTCGACGACGTGACGGTCAACATTCCCTCGGGTTCGTTGACGGCATTGCTCGGGCCAAGCGGCTCGGGAAAGTCGACGTTGCTGCGTTCGATCGCAGGGCTCGAAGAGCTCGATTCGGGAACCATCACCATCGCAGGCAAGGACGTCACCGGCGTCTCGCCGCAGAAGCGTGACATCGGTTTCGTGTTCCAGCACTACGCAGCGTTCAAGCACATGACGGTGCGAGACAACGTGGCGTTCGGGCTCAAGATCCGCAAGCGCCCGAAGCCGGAGATCGAGAAGAAGGTCAACGAACTTCTCGAGATCGTCGGCCTCGACGGCTTTCAGCATCGGTACCCCGCGCAGCTGTCCGGCGGTCAACGTCAGCGCATGGCGTTGGCGCGCGCTCTGGCGGTGGATCCGCAGGTGCTCCTGCTCGACGAGCCCTTCGGCGCCCTCGACGCGAAGGTCCGTGCCGACCTGCGCACGTGGTTGCGTCGCCTGCATGACGAGGTGCACGTCACCACCGTCCTGGTCACACACGACCAGGAAGAGGCTCTCGACGTCGCCGACCGCATCGCGGTGCTGAACAAGGGGCGGATCGAGCAGATCGGTGAACCTGCCGACCTGTACGACCGCCCGTCCAACGACTTCGTGATGTCCTTCCTCGGATCCGTCGCGAAGCTCAACGGGCAGTTGGTCCGTCCGCATGACATCCGTCTCGGCCGCGATCCGAGCATGGCTCTCGCTCAGGAGTCCGGAACGGCCGAGTCCCTCGGCGTCACACGCGCAACCGTCGAGCGCGTCGTGTATCTCGGCTTCGAGGTTCGAGTCGACCTGCGCAACGAGGCAACCGGTGAGTTGTTCTCGGCTCAGGTCACCCGCGGTGACAGTGCAGCTCTGCACCTCGAGGCGGGGGAGACGGTCTACGCCCGGGCTACCCGGGTGCCGGATCTGCCGGAGACTCCGGTGGTGACGCCGGAGCAGGAACCGGTGACGGTGAGCGTCGTCGGCCAGGTATGACCCGCTAGCCCTGTTTGACCTGTTTCACCCCCACTCCTGTTTGAGCGAACGGCACTTTCGGCCTCCTGATAGCGCCGAAAGTGCCGTTCGCTCAGAGGTGGGGGTCGGGCAACAGCGAGACGAGTTCAGCCCTCTCGGCAGACGAGGACCGGGCATTGGGCGTGGTGGATGAGGCTCTGACTGGTCGATCCGACTATCGACGCCATGAACGGGCTGCGGCCGTGGCTACCGACGACTACGAGTTGCGCTTCCGCCGAGTGCTCGAGCAGTGCCTTCATCGGTCCGCTGCGCTGGACACTCCGGGTGACTTCGACATCGGGGTACTTCTCCGTCCAGCCGGCGAGGCACTCGGACAGCAGAGCGTGCTCATGCTGTTCGTACGGTCCCCAGTCGACGAAGCGCCTGGCTTCGGAGTACCCGCCGAGCGAGGCGTGCTCGTTCCAGGTGTGAACCGCAACCAAGGGCGCGCCGAGGAACGCGGCAAACTCGAAAGCATGCGCGACGGCGAGTTCGCTGAGCTTGCTCCCGTCGACGCCGACGACGATGGGCCTGGTGTCGGCGACCGCGTGCTCGCCGGTACCGCGGAACACCGCCACGGGGCAGTGCGCCCGGTTGACCACTCGAATGGTGTCGGAACCGAGAAACACCGATTGCATTTCGCTGGTACCGGCCTGGCCGAGTGCAACGATGCGAGCGGATTTCGAAAGTTCGACGAGTGTGGTTGCGGGAGTGCCGGTCACGAGGCCGCGTTCGACGGTGACGTCGGTGTGATCGTCGCGAATGGCGTCCTCGGCCTCGTCGAGTAACTTTGCACCCTCGACGCGAAGGTGGTGGTCGAACATCTCTTCGTCGGTGACGTTGGTACCGCCACCTGACTCGGGTTGTCCCGGCAGAACGTGGGTCAGTCGCAATGGTTCGTCGAATCTCTTTGCAGCCGATGCTGCCCACCTCGCGGCGTTGACCGCGCTTGCCGAGCCGTCGATGCCGGCCACGATTCCGTGTCGAACAGATGCACTGGTCATGGAAGTCTCCTCGCGTCGCCTCCCTACCAGTGTGTCCCTGGTCACCCCGGGTTCGCTACAAACTCGTCAGCTCCCGCGGTGCGAGAACGTCGGTAGGCACTGCTGCGCGAGTTCGACGCGGGCGCAACGACAACAGAGCGGTGATGAATCCGTTACCGGGCAGTGTCAATTCCACGTTCTTCAACACGGTTCGGCGCATCAACGCGAGCAGGGCTGCGACGCCGGTGACTGCCATCCACATCGGCAGCGGGTACAGCGTCAAGCGTTCACCCAAGCCGAAAGTGAGTGTTCGTCCGAGAAGCAGTACGGCGCCGACGATTCCGGTGGCCGCGCACAGTCCCGACCATACTGCGATCCATTTGCTGTGCTTCCAGAATTGAATTGCCATGAGTACGAGAACGGCATGACGGGCGACGAAGCCGGGAAGTACTGCGGTCCAGTGAACGAAGGTCCCGTCGTTGGCCGGGAAGAGGCCGGTAGCCGCGGTGCTCAGTGCAACGACGACGGCAAGGCCGAGAATCCACTTTTTCGCACGACCGTCCGGAATGTACTTGTGCAGCAAGGCCGCACCGAGGATGGTGAGCGCACCGAGGATCATGAAGGCCGCGTTCATCACGTCGTGCATCGGCGAACACGAATCCACGCTGCATGTCGTCACGCCCAGCGAACTGATGGAGTCACGCGCGAAGCTGTACGGCGTCTTCCAGGCTCCGGCCGTGAAGATCTCGACAAGCAGGTAGAGCACCGACAGGACCCAGGCGGTGCCGGCTGTGCCGAGGCGAAGATTGTGAGTGATGGTGTTCCCTCTCGCGGCGCTCTGAGGGGATTGCACCCAAAGATCTGTTTCGCAGGCGAAGGATGAACCTTCGCAGGCTGGACAGATCCAACACTACGGTAACAATCTGATAACGGCCTGTGAAACCGGATCAGGCGGAGCGGACCAGACGGTCGGGTAGTGCATCAGCGACTTGTCGGTAACGGTCGATCATCGTTTCGATCAGTAGAGAGTGCCCACCGATCGTTTCGGCGAAACGCGCGCGCGGACATACCGTTGCTGCTGCAGCGCTGAGCCGGTCGGTCAGTAGGCCGGGAGCCAAGAACCAGGGTGCGACGACAACGCGTTCGGCGCCGTTCTGCTCGAGAGCGGAGATCGCCTGGGCAACTGTTGGTTCCGCGGATGTCGCGAAACAGATTCGAACGCCCGACCAGTTGGTTCCGCTCAGGAGAGTGGACGCCAGTTCTGCGGTCGCGGCGTTGGCACGCGCGTCGGACGAGCCGACCGCCGCAAGAGCGACACCGACCGACGGATCGTCCGGCCGGGCGCCCGCTTCGAGGATTCGCTCGCGCACTGCCTCGATAAGCCGAGCATCGCGACCTAGTACGTCTGCTTGGAACACGGTCAGTTGGGGGTGGCGTGTCGCGGCAGCGGCCAAGAGCCCGGGCAGATCTACCCGAGCGTGGAAGGCGTTGCCCAGCAGCATCGGAACAACAACGGCGTGAGTGTGGCCGTCGTGTGCAACTCCGTCCAGGACCTGATCGATGGACGGTGCATTGAGATCGAGAAACGCCAGCCGGACATCGAGGTCTGGCCGGGCTTCACGAAGAGCCGCCACGGCAGCCGCGATCACCCGAGCAGAACGGGGATCACGGCTGCCGTGCGCAACAGCAATGAGCGGAACCATCTTCTTAGACGCGCTCGCCCAATTCGACAGCGGAAATGACGTCGCCGACCAAGCCGGCTGCGAGAGTGTTTCCACCAGCGGGATCGATCAACAGGAAGCTGCCGGTGTGGCGGTTCACTGCGTAGTCGTCGGCCACGATCGGCTCGGCCACGCGGATCGAGATCTTGCCGATCTCGTTGAGCTCGAGAGTATCCGGGCCCTGATCCGTGGTGAGATCCTGCTCGTTGAAGCGCTCCACCAAGCTGCCGACGATGGCCTGCGTCGTGCGCGTGCCGTGCTTGAGCAGCAGACGTGCGCCGGGGCGCAGCGACTTCTCGGCCAACCAGCAGACGGTGGCGTCGAATTCGCCGATCGGCTCGGGTGCGTCAGACGGCGAGGCGATGGTGTCGCCGCGAGAGACGTCGACGTCGTCGGCCAGGATCAGCGTGACGCTGCGCCCCGCGTGGGCGACGTCGAGTTCGCCGTCGGCCGTGTCGATACGAGTGACGGTGGTGCGCGTACCCGAGGGCAGGATCACCACTTCGTCGCCGGGTACGACGGAACCGGCGGCAACCTGGCCGGCGTATCCGCGGTAGTCGAGGAACTCGGCGGTACGCGGACGGATCACGTACTGCACCGGGAAACGCAGGCCGACGCGATGCGGCTCGGCGTCGACGGGAATCGACTCGAGGTGCTCGATCAGCGTGGGGCCGGTGTAGTACGGGGTCTTGTCGGAGCGGATGGCGACGTTGTCACCGTGCAGTGCCGATACCGGGATCTCGACGACGTCTTCGCTTGCCCAGCCCAGTGAGCTGGTGAGTTCGTTGAACTCGGCGGAGATCGAGGTGAAGACCTCTTCGGGGTTCTCGACGAGGTCGATCTTGTTCACGGCGAGAACGAGCTTCGGGACACCGAGCAACGCGAGAACCGCTGCGTGCCTACGAGTCTGCGCGATGACGCCCTTGCGGGCATCGACCAGCAGGATCACGAGCTGAGCCGTCGAGGCGCCGGAGACCGTGTTGCGGGTGTACTGCACGTGGCCCGGTGTATCGGCAAGCACGAAGGTGCGCTTGGGGGTCGCGAAGTAGCGGTACGCCACGTCGATGGTGATGCCCTGCTCACGCTCGGCGCGCAGTCCGTCCACCAGGAGCGACAGGTCAGGGGTGTCGAGACCGCGGTCCACCGACGCACGGGTCACGGCGTCGATCTGGTCGGCGAGAACGGATTTCGTGTCGTACAACAGGCGGCCCACGAGGGTGGACTTTCCGTCGTCGACGCTGCCGGCAGTTGCCAGTCTGAGCAGATCGCTCATCAGAAGTAGCCCTCTCGCTTGCGGTCTTCCATGGCCGCTTCGGAAACTCGGTCGTCGCCACGGGTCGCGCCGCGCTCGGTCAAACGTGATGCCGCAACCTCGGCGAGAATCGCTTCGTTGTCAGCCGCATCGGAGAGAACAGCACCGGTGGTCGAACCGTCGCCGACGGTGCGGTAACGCACCGAAAGGGTCTGCAGCTCTTCGCCGTCAGCCGGACCACCCCAGACTCCGGGGGTCATCCACATGCCGTCGCGCTGGTACACCGGACGCTGGTGGGCGTAGTAGATGCTGGCGAGTTCGACGTTGTCGCGGGCGATGTAACGCCAGATGTCCAGCTCGGTGAAGTTGCTGAGCGGGAAGACGCGCACCTGCTCGCCGGGGGAGTGGCGACCGTTGTAGAGGTTCCACAGTTCCGGGCGCTGCTTCTTGGGATCCCACTGGCCGAAAGCGTTGCGCAGCGAGAAGATCCGCTCCTTGGCGCGGGCGCGCTCCTCGTCGCGGCGAGCGCCACCGAAGACGGCGTCGAAGCGGTTCTCGGAGATCGCGTCCAGCAACGGAACGGTCTGCAGCGGGTTGCGGATACCGTCGGGGCGCTCGGTGAGGCGACCGTCCGCGATGTACTCCTCGACGCTGGCCACGTGCAGGCGCAGGTTGTACTTGGCGACGACGTGATCGCGGAAGTCGAGAACTTCCTGCAGGTTGTGGCCGGTGTCGACGTGCAGCAGGGTGAACGGCAGCGGCGCAGGCCAGAAGGCCTTGATCGCCAGATGCAGCAGCACGGTGGAGTCCTTACCTCCCGAGAAGAGAATGACCGGGCGTTCGAACTCGCCGGCTACCTCTCGGAAGATGTGGATCGCTTCGGACTCGAGGGCGTCGAGAGTATCGAACTGTGTGCCGTCGAGCTGAGGACGTGAAAGTGTCAAGTCAACTGTCATGATGCGTGCAACCCGCATTCTGTCTTGGAGGCACCGGCCCAACGACCGCTACGCGGATCGCTGCCGGGGGCTGGCTTGCTGGTGCAGGGTGCGCAGCCGATGGACGGATAGCCCTCGTCGACAAGAGGATTGACGAGGATGGAATTGGTGTCGATGTAGTTCTGCATCTCCTCGTCCGACCACGGAGCGATCGGGTTGATCTTCACGAGGCCGAAGGCCTCGTCGAAGGAGATCAGGGGAGCGTTGGCGCGGGTGGGCGCTTCGACGCGGCGGATGCCGGTCACCCACGCGCTGTAGCCGGACAGTGTCTGCTTGAGGGGTGCGACCTTGCGCAATGCGCAGCAGCGGTTGGGATCACGGGCGAACAGATCCTTGCCCTCGGCGACATCCTGCTCGGCGACGCTTGCCAGCGCGCGTGCATTGATGACGTTGACGCCGTAGACCTGCTCGACCGCGTCACGTGTGCCGATGGTCTCGGGGAAGTGGTAGCCGGTGTCGAGGAAGAGTACGTCGACGCCCGGATGCACCTGTGCGGCAAGGTGAACCAACACACCATCCTGCATGTTCGACGCAACAATGTAACCGTTACGATCCCCCGTCGCTGCGCTCGCCCCGTCACCGAACGTGTCCTCGGTCCACTGCAACAGTTCCTGTGCGCTGGCTCCGTCGAGTTCTACGGCACCGCGCTCGGCGATGGACCGAAGCTCGTCGGCGGTTGCTCGCGAAATGTCCACTGTCATCGCAAATCTCCTTCGTCTGCGCGCACTGCCCATTCGGCGAACCGTTCACCTTCGTTGCGGTTCTTGACGAACTGACGTACGACGCGGTCGATGTAGTCACCCATCTCGACGCTGGTGACCTTGTGCTGGCGCAGCTTGCGTCCGAAGGCGCTGTCGAATCCGAGGCTGCCTCCCAGGTGAACCTGGAAACCCTCGACTTGATTCCCCTCACCGTCGTCGACGAGCTGGCCCTTGAAGCCGATGTCGGCGATCTGCGAGCGAGCGCAGGAGTTGGGGCAACCGTTGATGTTGATGGTGATCGGCACGTCGAGCTGGCTGTTGATGTCGGCGAGACGCTGTTCGAGTTCGGGCACGAGCACCTGCGAACGCTTGCGTGTCTCGGCGAACGAGAGCTTGCAGAACTCGATGCCGGAGCAGGCCATCAGGTTCTTGCGCCAGTGCGACGGTCGGGCGGGAAGGCCCAGCGCGTCGAGATCGGCGATGAGCGGCTCGAGGGTCTCGTCGGCGACGTCGAGGATGATCAGCTTCTGGTACGGCGTGAAGCGGATCCGGTCGCTGCCGGCTTTCTCCGCGGCGTCGGCGACCTGAGCCAGGATGTCTCCCGAGACGCGGCCGGCGATCGGAGCGAAGCCGACTGCGTTGTGGCCGTTGCGGGTCTTCTGGATGCCGACGTGGTCGATCGGGCGCTTGGGCTTCTCCGGCGCGGGGCCGTCGATGAGCGGGCGCTCGAGGTACTCCGTCTCGAGAACCTCGCGGAACTTTTCGATGCCCCAGTCCTTGATGAGGAACTTGAGCCTTGCCTTCGCGCGCAGACGGCGGTAGCCGTAGTCACGGAAGATCGAGACGACACCCTCCCAGACATCGGGGACCTCGTCGAGCGGAATCCAGGCGCCGACGCGCTGCGCCAGCATCGGGTTGGTGGACAGTCCGCCGCCGACCCAGAGGTCGAGGCCCGGGCCGTGCTCGGGGTGGTTCACGCCGATGAAGGCGATGTCGTTGATCTCGTGAACGACGTCCTGCTGACCGGAGATGGCGGTCTTGAACTTGCGCGGCAGGTTGGAGTACTTGGGGTCGCCGATGTAGCGGCGCACGATCTCGTCGATCGCCGGGGTGGGATCGAGGACCTCGTCGAGCGATTCGCCGGCCAGGGGAGAACCGAGGACGACGCGGGGGCAGTCACCGCACGCTTCGGTGGTCTTGAGTCCGACGGCTTCGAGGCGCTTCCAGATCTCCGGAACGTTCTCGACCTCGATCCAGTGGAACTGGACGTTTTCGCGGTCGGACAGGTCGGCGGTGTTCCGGCCGAATTCCTTCGAGATGCCGGCGATGGTGCGCAGCTGCTCGACGTTGAGAGCGCCGGCGTCGCAACGCACGCGCATCATGAAGTACTTGGCCTCGAGCAGGTCGATGTTCTCGTCGCCGGTGAAGGTGCCGTCGTAGCCTTCTTCGCGCTGGGTGTAGAGACCCCACCAGCGGAAGCGGCCGCGAAGGTCGCCCTTGTCGATGCTGTCGAATCCCTGCTTGGAGTAGATGTTCTCGATGCGGGCCCGAACGTTGAGCGGGTTGTCGTCCTTCTTGGCCTGCTCGTTGGCGTTGAGCGGCTCGCGGTAACCGAGGGCCCACTGACCTTCGGCGCGACGCTTGGCGGGACGCGCAGCGCGTGCGGGCCGGGCTTCGGCAGGTGCTGCCGAATCGGCGGGTGTGGCGGCGTCGGTGGTCGACGTCATCGATGAACTCCTGGATCTGGGCGGTTGATCGGCACGCGGCACGCACTATCGAC
The DNA here is from genome assembly GCF_056945715.1 of Rhodococcus sp. MurmanLake-1. Lineage (NCBI taxonomy): Bacteria > Bacillati > Actinomycetota > Actinomycetes > Mycobacteriales > Nocardiaceae > Rhodococcus > Rhodococcus sp. MurmanLake-1. Next base: position 180,175 of record NZ_JBWZNF010000004.1, read on the forward strand.
GAACTGTGGCGGTGTCTGATCGGGACGCACCGGTCCGTGTCGGAAATCGAGGGGGCTGTCCTCGGTCTCGGAAAGCTCGCGGCCGGCAGGTGTGCTCACGAAAACGAACAGCTGGAGAAGCTGTATCTCTGAAACGACGTGTCTCTGCAGAGAGTTGTTTCGGTGAAGCAGATGGAGATGAGCGGGAAAGGCTGGAAGATCAGTGAAAGATCAACAGCTACACAGGTGCAGACACGACGAGCTGCACACACGCTTGAAGTCGACATGGCGACGCGCCACAAGTCGCACTCCGAGTCCGGTCATGCGGACCATTGTGCCACGTCAACTCGATAATTCCGACTCGGGCGCATATTTCCACGAAAAACGGGGGAAATATCGAGTTCAGGCCACGCGCCGACCTGCATCGCAGGCTGAATAGGTGTGCGTTCCGGATGCTGGGACACTGGAGGCGTGAATGCCACCAGCACGACTCCCACTCGACAGAGCGAGGCGACGCCCTTCGCCTTGCCCGCGCGATCGCTCGAGGGTGTCGGGAAACGGCCGTTCGGGATCTACATCCACGTCCCGTTCTGTGCCACCAGGTGTGGGTACTGCGATTTCAACACCTACACGGCCGGTGAGCTCGGAACCTCGGCGTCGCCGCAGTCGTGGCTGGAGGGTTTGCGACGCGAACTCGATCTCGCGGCCGAGATGACGGGCGCCCCGGCGGCCGAGACGGTGTTCGTGGGCGGTGGAACGCCGTCGCTGCTCGGTGGCGACGGGCTGTCCGACGTGCTGTCGGCGGTTCGCAGCAGCTTCGGCTTGGCGTCCGGCGCCGAAGTGACCACGGAATCGAACCCCGAATCGACGTCGCCGGAATTCTTCGACGCTCTCCGCAGTGCGGGATTCACCCGCATTTCCCTCGGCATGCAGTCCGCGGCTCAGCACGTCCTGAAGATCCTCGACCGCACCCACACTCCCGGCCGCGCCGTCGCTGCCGCGAAAGAGGCTCGCGCAGCTGGTTTTTCGCACGTGAACTTGGATTTGATCTATGGAACGCCAGGGGAGCGAGACCAAGATCTGGACGCCTCACTCGATGCGGTTCTCTCCGCCGATGTCGACCACGTCTCGGCCTACGCGTTGATCGTCGAGGACGGCACCGCCATGGCTCGCAAGGTCAGGCGCGGCGAGCTGCCCGCGCCGGACGACGACGTGCTGGCCTCACGATACGAACGAATCGATTCACGCCTGTCCGAGGCCGGCTTGCACTGGTACGAGGTCTCCAACTGGGCAAAGGCGGAAACCGCGGACTCCGGTGACACCCGGTGCCGTCACAACCTCGGCTACTGGGACGGTGGTGACTGGTGGGGCGCCGGACCGGGCGCGCACAGTCACGTCGGCGGAGTGCGGTGGTGGAACGTCAAGCACCCGGCACGGTACGCGGAACAGTTGGCCCTCGGTGAACTTCCCGTCGGCGGCAGCGAAGAACTGACCGCCGAGGACGAACACATGGAGCGCGTCATGTTGACCGCGCGGTTGCGTACGGGACTTCCGTTGTCGGAACTGTCTGCATCCGAACGCCTTTCGGCCGAACAGGTGGTAGTCGACGGGTTGGCCGTGATCGAGAACGATCACGTGGTTCTCACCGACCGTGGCCGCCTGCTCGCTGATGCGGTGATTCGCACGATCCTGACCTGACGCGGCACCATCCTTCGCCGCGTAATGTGGCCGTGGTGGCCATCATTCATCGTGCGCAGCTGAATCCGTCCAAGAACGACCTGCTCCGAGCGTGGGTGCCCAAGCAGCCATGGATCAGGTCGGTCGACTGTTCGACGCTCGAACGCGTCGACGCCTATCGTTTCGACGACCCGGACGGCGAGGTCGGAGTCGAGACGCATCTGCTCCGCTCTGCCGACGGTCGAATTCTTCAGGTCCCGCTCACTTATCGTGGTGCTCCGCTGGACGGGGCGGAGACTGCGCTGATCGCAACCATGGATCATTCGGTACTGGGCGAGCGGTGGGTGTACGACGCTTGCTGCGATCCGGTCTACGTGAGCGTGGTGGCGACCGCGATTCTGACCGGTGGGGCCGGAGTCGATCTGGTTTTCGCGGACTCCGCCGATCACATCCCGGTGACGGCTCACGTAGTAGGCAGCGGTACGGCCGGCGCTTCCGTACCGGACGTCGAATCGGTGACCTGCTCGACAGTCGGCACCGACTCGATCATCAGCGCGGGAGAACTGGAATTGACCGTGGTGAGAGTGATCGACGCAGATCGAGTGTCAGGCTCGGCGACGCTCACCGGAACCTGGCCGGGGCAGCCGAATCCCGCACTGCTCGCGTTCGTCGGTTGAGTCTCGGCGCCTGAGTCGCGTGAGCGTCAGCGGACGCCCTCGATGACACCGGGCATCGCGTCGAAGTCGAAGACACGCGCGTGCAGCACGACGCGGTTTCGCAGGGCCGAACGAACCGCTCGGTGCAGGCCGTCCTCGAGGTAGAGAGTGCCGCGCCACTGCACTGCGTGAGGGAACAGATCGCCGTAGAAGGTCGAGTCCTCCGACAGCAGGCGATCGAGTTCGAGGACCTTCGTGGTGGTCACGATCTCGTCGAGTCGAACCTGACGTGGAGGGAACTTCGACCAGTCGCGTAGAGACAGTCCGTGATCGGGATACGGTTTGCCGTCCATCACGCCTTTGAAGATCATGTGCCGCCTTGTCCATGGTTGTGCGATCGACCCTTCGCCGATCTCACTCCACAGTAAGGGCAACAGCCGTCTCTGGCGCTCGGGCGATTAGACTGCCAGTGGGAACCGATGTGTAAATGTCGGTGTTCGTTCTGTTCAGGAAACGGAGGTGGCAACGATGTCGAGTACCGACGACAGGCGTTTCGAGGTCTTACGTGCAATCGTGGCCGATTACGTCTCCACCCAGGACCCGGTGGGATCCAAGGCCCTGGTCGAGCGTCACAACCTCGGAGTGTCGAGCGCCACTGTGCGCAACGACATGGCATTCCTCGAGGCCGAGGGCTACATCGCCCAACCGCACACCAGTTCCGGCCGCGTCCCCACCGACAAGGGATACCGCGAATTCGTCGATCGCATCGCCGACGTCAAGCCCATGTCCGGACCCGAGCGACGAGCGATCCTCGAGTTCTTGGAGTCGGGTGTCGACCTCGACGACGTTCTGCGCCGCGGTGTGCGACTGCTCGCGCAACTGACCCGTCAGGTCGCGGTTGTCCAATATCCGTCGCTGTCCGCGTCGTCGGTTCGCCACCTCGAGGTGGTCGCATTGACGCCGGCGCGCCTGCTCCTCGTTCTCATCACCGATTCCGGCCGCGTCGATCAGCGAATCGTCGAACTCGGGGACGTCCTCGAAGACGAAGACCTGTCCCGGTTGCGCGCGCTTCTCGGCGGGGCCCTGGAAGGCAAGCGCCTGGCCGCCGCGTCGATTGCCGTGGCGGAACTGGCCGACGAGTCTCCGGCCGACCTGCGCGACGCCGTGATCCGGTCGGCAACGGTTCTGGTCGAGACCCTGGTCGAACATCCGGAAGATCGCCTCGTCCTGGGCGGAACCTCCAACCTCACGCGCAACGCCGCCGATTTCTCCGGTCTGGCCGGCTTCCCCGGTTCGCTGCGCGCAGTGCTCGAAGCACTGGAAGAGCAGGTAGTGGTCCTCAAACTGCTCGCTGCGACGCAGAATTCCGGCACGGTCACCGTCCAGATCGGTGAAGAGACGCAGGTCGAACAGATGCGCGGAACCTCCGTGATTTCGACTGGCTACGGCGCGGCCGGTACCGTTTTCGGTGGTGTCGGTGTGCTCGGACCCACTCGGATGGACTATCCGGGAACAATTGCATCGGTTGCCGCCGTTGCCAGATACATCGGCGAAGTTCTCTCCGAGCGATGACGGACGTCGACATTTGGTCGGCACACCTCCTCGCGAGGACTGAGGAAAACCTAGAAGTAAGAGAAGGACGAGAGACTCAACGTGGCACGGGATTACTACGGATTGCTCGGCGTCGGCAAGAACGCGACAGACCAGGAGCTCAAGCGCGCTTACCGCAAGCTGGCACGCGAACTGCACCCGGACGTCAACCCTGACGAGGCGGCGCAGGCCAAGTTCAAGGAGATCTCGACGGCCTACGAGGTCCTGACCGACCCGGAGAAGCGTCGCATCGTCGATCTCGGCGGAGACCCGCTCGAGTCCGGTGGCGGCGGAGGTGGTGGCTTCGGCGGCGGATTCGGTGGCGGTGGCCTCGGCGACGTCTTCGAAGCCTTCTTCGGCGGCGGTGGCGGCGCAGGTCGTGGGCCGCGCGGTCGCGTTCAGCCCGGAGCCGACTCGTTGCTTCGCACCAAGCTGACCCTCGCAGAATGTGCGACGGGCGTCAGCAAGCACGTGACCGTCGAGACGGCCATTCTGTGCGACAGCTGCACCGGAGCCGGAACCAACGGCGACTCCAAGCCTGTCCGCTGTGAGACCTGCAACGGTGCCGGCGAAGTTCAGTCCATCCAGCGATCGTTCCTCGGCCAGGTCATGACCTCGCGTCCCTGCCCGACGTGCCGCGGTGCCGGTGAGACCATCCCGGATCCCTGCCACAAGTGTGGCGGCGACGGCCGAGTGCGGGCCAAGCGCGACATCACGGTGAAGGTTCCGGCGGGCGTTGCCGGTGGCATGCGCATCCGTTTGACTGCGCAGGGTGAAGTCGGCCCAGGCGGCGGACACCCCGGCGACCTCTACGTCGAGATCGTCGAGCAGCAGCACGACGTCTTCGTTCGGGACGGTGAAGACCTGCACTGCACCATCCGTGTTCCCATGGTCGACGCAGCACTGGGTACCAGTGTCACCGTCGACACCATCATCGACGGCCCCAAGGAAATCACCATCGAGCCAGGCACCCAGCCCGGGCACGTTGCTGTTCTTCGCGGTCACGGTATGCCGAAACTGCGGTCGGGAGTGCGCGGCGACGTCCACGCTCACCTCGAGGTGGTCATCCCGAGCCGCCTCGATCACAAGCAGTCCAAGCTGCTCAAGGAATTCAAGCTGCTCCGCGATCGTGACGAGGCCGAGGTCGTTTCGACGACGTCGCAGAACAGCGGTGGTCTGTTCTCGCGTCTTCGCGAAGCATTCAGCGGCCGCTGACGGTGGCCGCAACGGTCTTCTTTCTCGACCCGGTTCCCGGCGTCGGTGAAATCGCAGTTCTGGACGGGCAGGAGGGTCGCCACGCGGCCACTGTCCGCCGGATCGGTGTCGGCGAGCGTTTGGTGTTGGCCGACGGCCGTGGCCGGGTAGCCGACGCCGAGGTGACGAGCGTCGGCAAGGATCGCCTCGAACTGTTGGTCAGCGACGTTCAGGTTCTCGAGCAGCCCAAGCCGTTGGTGACCCTGATTCAGGCACTGCCCAAGGCCGAGCGCTCCGAATTGGCCGTCGAACTGGCCACCGAGGCTGGTATCGACGCCGTGATTCCGTGGCAGTCCTTGCGTTGTGTCGCCAAATGGGAAGGCCCGAAGCTCGCCAAGGGCGTCGCACGCTGGCGAAGTGCCGCAGTGTCTGCGGCGAAGCAGTCCAGACGCGCGTTCGTCCCGGAGATTTCGGATCTGCACAAGACGGCGGCGGTGATCGCGTTGGTTCGCGACGCCGTTGCCCGCGGCGCTGTGGTTGCGGTGCTTCACGAATCGGCGACGACGCCGTTGGCCGGCTTGCCGTTGGCGAGCGCGGACGAGGTATTTCTCGTTGTCGGTCCCGAAGGTGGGCTCGACGATTCGGAGATCAGTGCGTTGTCGGAGGCCGGGGCCACTCCGGTGCTTCTCGGGCCGACGGTCCTGCGCACGTCGACCGCCGGGGCTGTTGCTCTCGGCGCGATCGGAGTGCTGACCGATCGCTGGGGACCACGGCCACTGCACTGATCTTGTTGTGACTGCACTGACGTTGGTGTGATCCCGAGCTGAATCGGATCCGGCGCTCAGCGAAGTGTCAGATTTGCGCACTATCGTAAGGACGTCGGGGGTCGCCTTCGGCGTGAGTTGGTTCGGGGATTTCAGGAGGCCAGATGTTGTCACGTGCGCATATGCGAATTGCCGGAGCGGTGTGTGCCGCGGCGGCGATGATGCTGGTTGCGGGGTGCACCGTCTCCACCGGAGACAATCCTGGCTCTTCCGGTAATGCCGTCACCACCACACCGACCAGCGAGGCGCTCGTCACCGTCACTCCCGCCGACGGCGGAACCCCAGTGAGCCCCCTCGATCCCATCGAGGTCCAGGTCGCGAAGGGAACACTGACGACCGTCGCGCTGACCAATCCCGAAGGTAAGGAAGTCGCCGGTATCACGACGCCTGACAAGACGTCCTGGAAGCCGAGCGAACCACTCGGATACGGCAAGACCTACAAGCTTGTCGTCGATGCCGTCGACGCGAATGGTGTTGCCACGACCAAGAACACGACGCTGACCACCGTCGCGCCGAGTAATCAGACTCGCGCGTACATCAACACCACCGGTGGCGCCTCGATTTCGGACGGTGGCACGTACGGCGTCGGCACGGTCGTCGCCGTTCATTTCGACGAGTTGATCGGTGACAAAGCCGCGGCCGAGAAGTCTCTGGTGGTCACCACCAATCCGCCCGTACAAGGATCGTGGTACTGGGTCGACGGTCAGAACGTTCACTGGCGTCCGCAGAATTACTACGCACCAGGCACGACGGTCTCGGTGAACGCGAACATCTACGGCAAGCAACTCGGCAACGGACTGTACGGCCAACAGGACGACACCGTGTCCTTCAAGATCGGCGACTCCCACGTCTCGGTCGCCGACGACAACACCAAGATGGTGACCGTCTACGAAAACGGTCAGGTGATCAAGGAGATGCCGACCTCGATGGGTATGGGCGGCACCGAAACGATCGGCGGCACGACGCTCTCGTTCTGGACCCAGCCCGGCACGTACACCGTGATGGACAAGGCCAATCCCGTCATCATGGATTCGTCGACCTACGGTCTGCCGATCAACTCGCGCCTGGGCTACAAGGAATCCATCAACTGGGCCACCCGCATCAGCACGGACGGTATCTATCTTCACGAGTTGGAGAGCACCGTCTGGGCGCAGGGAAACACCGACACCTCGCACGGTTGCCTCAATCTCAGTGCGGCCAATGCCAAATGGTTCTTCGATTTCTCGCAGCCAGGAGATGTCGTCGAGATCAAGAACACCGGCGGGGCTCCGCTGGAGGTGTGGCAGAACGGCGACTGGACCCTCTCGTGGGCAGACTGGGCCGCAGGCAGCGCCCTCGCCTGAGATAGATTTCCTCGGTGCCTCGATTCAAGATTCCGTACGGCCGACACGAGCAACAGTTCGGGCATCTCTACGTTCCCGACGAGGCGGTTGACGGCCCGATCCCGATCGTCATGCAGATCCACGGCGGCTTCTGGAGCGGGCAGTACGGATTGAATCTGGGCACCGCATTTGCCGTCGAACTCGCGCGGCACGGCGTCGCAGTGTGGAACATCGAATACCGCCGCCTCGGGGCGGGCGGTGGTTGGCCGGAAATGTCCGCCGACGTGAAAACGGCGTACGACGAAATCCCCGGACTGGTTGCCGCGAAGTCCTCGGCCGAATTCGATCTGAATCAGATTCGCCTGCTCGGGCATTCGGCCGGCGGACATCTTGCAGTGTGGCTGGCGGGAGAGAAGGACACGTTCACCCGGCCTGAACGGGTAATCGCGCAGGCTGCCGCACTCGATCTGGCGTCGGCAGGCGAGCGTGGACGACGGATCAGCTTCATCGAGGATCTGTTCGGCGTTCCGTTCGAAGCGGACCCGGATCTGTATCGCAATGCGTCGCCACAGCATCGACTGCCGATCGGCGTTCCCGTTGTGTGCGTCACGGGTGCGGAGGATCTGCAGGTGCCGGCCAAGGTGAGCTCCCGGTATGCGAAGGCTGCCGAAGCGGCTGGTGATCCCGTGGCACTGCGTGTGATCGAGGGCGAAGGGCACGACGCATTTCTCTCACCCTCGACCGAGTCCTGGCGGGTCTCCCGCGAGTTGGTTCTCGCCGAAGACCCGCTGGCTCCGAGCACGTCAGACTGACACGGGGCCTTCTTGCACAGGGGCCTTCTTGCCCGGCAGGATGAACGCCACGACAACTGCCCCCACGAACAGTGCAAGGCCGCCCGCCCAGCTGGCCGCCGAAATCGCGTCGGCGTAGGCACTGCCGGCGGCGTCGAGCAACGGCGCTGCCTGAGCTGCAGCCAAGGGGTTGCCTGCCATCTCTTCGGCGACCAACGAAGCGCCGCCGACGGATTCTCCCGACACCTCCATCGCGTACGCGGCCTGTTGCGCCAGCTCACCCGTCAACTGTGGAACCTGCATACCGCTGATGAATCCTGCGATCGAATCCTTGTAGCTCGCAGCGAGGATCGAGCCCAGGATCGCGATTCCCAGAGAGCCGCCGAGTTCGATGGCGGTGTCGTTGAGGCCACCAGCAGCGCCGAGATCGTCCTCGGAGAAGTTGTCCATGATGGCGTCGGTGGCCGGCGGTTCACTCAAGCCGATGCCCAGGCCGAGCAGGATCAGTGGGACAGCGAACATCCAGTAGCCCGAATCGCCGTCTACCTGCGTGAGAATCAGAACACCGACCGCGGCGACGACCATGCCGCCGACGATGGATGCCCGGACGCCGATCAGCGGAGTGATCCGGCCACTGACCACGGCGCCGATCGAAACGGCAATTGCCAAGGGCAGCAGACGAACACCGGTTTCGAGTGCGCCGTAGCCGAGGATGAACTGGAACTGCTGTGAGATGAAGTAGATGGCACCGAAGGCGGCCAGGAAGAGCAGAAGTACGGCGAGTGTCGCGCCGCCGACCATGCGCTGGCCGAGTTTGCGGACGTCGAGCAGTGGCTGCGGGTGACGCCGTTCCCAGACGACGAACGAGACGAGACCGATCGCAGCGAGCACGGCGGTGCCGATGGGTCCGCCGGTCCACCCGAAGTGGAATCCGTTGATGATCGAGTACACGAGCGAGCCGATGGTGACCACCGAGAGTGCGCCGCCGATCCAGTCGATCCGGCCCAGGTGCTCGGCCTTGCTCGGCGGCACCAGGATTACGGCGGCGACGGCAGCGACGGCGGCGATCGGGACGTTGATCAGGAAAGTGATGCTCCAGGAATGACTGTCGAGAATCCAGCCGGCCAGTAGCGGACCGAGGGCAATCGCCAGACCCGACGTCGCCGCCCACGCCGCGATGGCGCGTGATCGCTCCGCTTTGGGAAAGGTGGCGACCAGAAGCGAGAGCGTCGCGGGCATGATGATCGCGGCGCCGACGCCCATGATCATTCGTGCCGCGATGACGGCGTTGGTGGTGTCCGCGATACTGCCGAAGACGGCGCCGCCGGCGAACACGGCGAGTCCGGCCAGAAGCGCTCCGCGGCGACTGTACTTGTCACCGATCACGCCGAACAGCAACATCAGCGCGGCGTAGGGGACTGTGTAGCCGTCGATGACCCATTGCAGTTGAGTGCTGGTGAGCCCGAGGTCTCTGGTCATGTCCGGCGCCGCGACGATCAGCGCGGTATTCGCCATCACGACGATCAGCAAACTCAGGCATAACACCCCGAGCGCGGCCCACCGCCGTGAGTACGGCTGGTCCATCTCCGAGACAGGTTTGCTCATGAGTGTCGTCATGACGCGACTCCGTTCCTGATGATCGAAGAGACTCCTCGATCTATTTGCACACTGATGTGTAAGTTAATAACTTGCACACCGATGTGCAACTATGATTGACCTAGATCACAGTTGGGCAGTCGAAAGAGGTGGAACGCGCGTTGACGCATTCGGGCACAGTCGTTTCGGGAACTGCCGAATCGGGCGGAAGGCAGCGTCGTAGTCAGGCCGCGGCGAATCGCAATCGCATCATCGAGGCGGCGATCACGGCGTTCGCTGCTGATCCGGATGCGAGTATGGACGACGTCGCAAAGGCTGCCGGTGTGGTCAGACGAACCGTGTACGCGCATTTCGACAGCCGTGAGGCGCTGATCAACGGCATCGTGGACGAGGCGTCGACCGATCTCGTTGCTGCGCTGAGCCAAGCCGGTGAGCCGCCCGAGCGCCCCGATCTGGCGACTGCCGTACTGGCATTGCTGTCATGGCCGGTCGGTGATCGATTCCGGATGCTACTCAGTTTTGCTCGCAAAGAGTTGGGGGAGCAGCGGATTCTCGATTTGATGGAGCCCGCGCGCGCCGTGAGTATCAGCGTCGTCGAGCGAGGTCAGCGTGACGGCACCTTCTCGACATACCTGCCGGCCGAGACTCTGGTAGCGATGACCGAGGCGATCACGATCACTTTGTTCGATCAGGCCAACAGTGGGCTCATCACCGACTCTGGCGAATCCTTTGCCGCCGTATGCCTGGTCATCGCGGGTATCAGTCCGGACAGAAGCGCCGAGGTCGTCGCCGAAGCGTCGGAATGGATCCGAGAATCGCTGCCGTCCGGTCGCCGCGAGGATTAGGCCGGGACGATTAACAAGTGGGCCGTGTCCGACTCTGGCGCTAGACTTCGAAGTATCGAGGCTCACGAGTCGAGTGGGCTGATCGGACCAGAAAGCAGGCCATATTCACCACGTGAGTGAACACAGTGAACTCGACGGGAACCGTGTAACCACCATCACCGATCGCGCTCTGCCCGCAGAGCGCACCGTCCGTTCGAGTATGGATCTGGCGCCGGAGACCGTGCGTCAAATCCTGGGGGCGACGGACGAGAATCTCACCGCGATCGAACGTGAGCTTCGTGCCGACATTCACGTACGTGGCGGAACTGTCTCCTTGTCGGGGACGGCTGCAGACGTTGCGCTGGCAGAACGTGTGTTCAGTGAATTGGCGTCGCTGGCCGGTCGGGGGCAACCCATCGCACCGGATGCTGTTCGACGAACCATCGGCATGCTCACCAACGAGGTCGGCGAGTCTCCGGCCGAGGTGCTCTCCCTCGACATTCTTTCGCGTCGGGGCAAGACGATTCGGCCCAAGACCCTCAACCAGAAACGCTACGTCGACGCCATCGACGAGAACACCATCGTGTTCGGAGTCGGCCCGGCCGGCACCGGCAAGACCTACCTCGCCATGGCCAAGGCCGTTCAGGCGTTGCAGGCCAAGCAGGTCTCTCGGATCATCCTGACCAGGCCGGCAGTCGAGGCAGGCGAGCGACTGGGCTTTCTGCCCGGCACATTGCACGAGAAGATCGATCCGTATCTGCGCCCGCTGCACGACGCATTGCACGACATGATGGATCCCGAGGCGATTCCGAAGTTGATGCAGGCCGGAGTCATCGAGGTCGCTCCGCTCGCCTACATGCGCGGCCGGACGCTCAACGACGCCTTCATCATCTTGGACGAAGCGCAGAACACCACGGCCGAGCAGATGAAGATGTTCCTGACCCGTCTCGGGTTCGGTTCCAAGATCGTGGTCACCGGAGACGTGACCCAGGTCGATCTACCTGGTGGGGCCCGTTCGGGTCTGCGTGCGGCATCCGAAATCCTCACCGGGATCGACGATATTCATTTCGCCACCCTCGACAGCAGTGACGTCGTACGTCATCGGCTGGTCTCCCACATCGTCGACGCTTACGAGCGTCACGAATCGGATCGGTCCGGCGAGTTGGCCGTCGGAAACCGGGCGCAGCGCCGCGCTGCACATGCTCATTCACCGCGACGGTAGGCTGATCGACGCATCAACCCCTACTTTTCCCAGGAAAGAGCGTCGCACATGAGCATCGAGGTCTCGAACGAATCGGGCATGGACATCTCCGAACCGGAGTTGATCAGCGTTGCCCGTTTCGTGATCGCTCGGATGGATGTCCATCCGGCGGCCGAGCTGTCGATGGTTCTCGTCGACTCCGCGACGATGGCGGATCTGCACGTTCGCTGGATGGACCTGCCGGGCCCGACCGACGTCATGTCGTTCCCGATGGACGAACTCGAGCCGGGTGGCCGTCCTGATTCCCCGGAGCCGGGACCGTCGATGCTCGGCGACATCGTGTTGTGTCCGTCTTTTGCCGCGGATCAGGCTGACAAGGCCGGGCATTCACTGGCCCACGAACTTGCCCTCCTGACCGTCCACGGTGTGTTGCACCTCCTCGGCTACGACCACGCGGAGCCGGAAGAGGAGAAGGAGATGTTCGGCTTGCAGAACAGCCTCCTCGAAGAGTGGTACGAAGACCTTCGCCGTATCGACCGCGAAGCAGCACTGGCCGAACGCGATCAGAAGCTGCTCGGCAAGACCGGTTTCGTCGACGGAGTGGACCGATAACAGGCATCCGGGGGTTCTGTAGTGAGTAGCGCCATAGCGCTCTTTGTTCTGGCGATTGCTCTTGTCCCGGTCGGTGGTGTCTTCGCGGCCGTCGACTCGGCGCTCAACACCATTTCGTCGGCGCGCATCGACGAGATGGCAAAGGAAGAGCGAGCCGGCGCCGCGCGCGTGCAGCGCATTCTGACCGATCGTCCGCGATACGTGAACCTGATGGTCCTGCTTCGCATTTTGTGCGAGATCACGGCCACCGTCGTACTCGTGGGCGGTCTGATCGACATCCTCTCGTTGGGCTGGGCGCTGACCGTCACCGCGGTGATCATGGTTCTCGTCTCGTACGTGGTCATCGGCGTCGGACCGAGAACGCTTGGGCGCCAACATGCGTACTCCATCGCGATGGCCGCGTCGTTGCCACTGCTGTGGATCGGTGTTCTGCTCGGGCCGATCAGTCGCGTCCTGATCCTCGTGGGTAACGCCTTGACCCCGGGTAAGGGCTTCCGCAACGGTCCGTTCGCTTCGGAAATCGAGTTGCGTGAACTCGTGGACATGGCGCAGGAACGCGGCGTCGTCGCCGACGAAGAACGCCGAATGATCCAGTCCGTCTTCGAACTCGGAGACACGTCGGCACGCGAGGTGATGGTGCCTCGCACCGACATGGTGTGGATCGAAAATGACAAGAATGCCGGACAGGCGACGTCGTTGGCCGTGCGCAGTGGTCACTCGCGCTTGCCGGTCATCGGGGAGAACGTCGACGACGTGCTCGGTGTCGTCTACCTCAAGGATCTGGTCAAGCAGACCTACCACCTGCCCGACGGCGGCCGGAACGTCAACGTCTGCGACGTCATGCGGCCGGCGGTCTTCGTTCCCGACTCGAAGCCACTCGACAGCTTGCTGGCCGAGATGCAGCGCGACCGCAATCACATGGCGATCCTCGTCGACGAGTACGGCGGAATCGCCGGGCTGGTCACGATCGAGGACGTCATCGAAGAGATCGTCGGTGAGATCGCCGACGAGTACGACGAGGACGAGACGCCGCCCATCGAGGATCTCGGCGACGGAATGTTCCGCGTATCCGCGAGGCTTCCCATCGAAGACCTCGGCGAATTGTTCGATCTCGAACTCGAACTCGACGAGGTGGAGACCGTCGGCGGGCTGATCGGATACGTACTCGGCCGAGTTCCGCTTCCTGGTTCCGAGGTGGAATACGACGGTTTGATCCTGCGCGGTGAGGGAACCAACACGGGCCGAGGCCGGGTACGCATCAGCACGGTGTTCGTGCAGCGCATCCCGCGGTCCGAAGACGAAGAGACAGAAGACACCGATGACTGAGCGAGTGTTCAGCGAGGAGCAGTTATGAGCAAGAACGAATTCCGGTCAGGCTTCGTGTGTTTCGTGGGTCGACCCAATACGGGTAAGTCCACGCTGACCAATGCGTTGGTCGGCAGCAAGATCGCGATCACGTCCTCGCGCCCGCAGACGACGCGCCATACGATTCGTGGCATCGTTCACCGCGAGCATGCGCAGCTGATCCTGGTGGACACCCCTGGACTGCACAAGCCGCGCACATTGCTCGGGCAGCGCCTCAACGACCTGGTTCGTGACACGTACTCCGAGGTCGACGTCATCTGCCTGTGCATCCCGGCCGACGAGGCCATCGGGCCCGGAGACCGCTGGATCGTGCAGCAGATTCGTCAGATGGCGCCCAAGACCAAGCTGGTCGGCATCGTCACCAAGATCGACAAGGTCAGCCGCGACGCCGTCGGAAAGCAGTTGCTTGCGCTGTCCACCGTGCTCGGCCCCGAATCCGAGGTCGTTCCGGTGTCCGCGAAGTCGGGCGAACAGGTCGAGATCCTGGTCGACGTCCTCGCCGGTCTGATGGACGAGGGCCCGGCCTTCTACCCGGACGGCGAATTGACGGACGAGCCCGAAGAGGTGCTCATGGCCGAACTCATCCGTGAGGCTGCGCTCGAGGGTCTCGGTGAGGAATTGCCGCACTCCCTGGCCGTGGTGATCGAGGAGGTCATCCCGCGCGAAGGACGCACCGAGAAGCAGGGCGAGATGCTGGACGTCCACGCGTTGCTCTACGTCGAGCGGCCCAGCCAGAAGGGCATCGTCATCGGTAAGGGCGGAGCGCGTCTGCGGGAAGTCGGTACCAGTGCGCGCCTGCAGATCGAGAAGCTGCTCGGTGTGCGGATCTTCCTGGAGTTGCACGTCAAGGTCGCCAAGGACTGGCAGCGCGACCCGAAGCAGCTCGGCCGGCTGGGCTTCTAGGGCCTCCGGCCCCGTGAGCGGTTAAGGAGTCCAGGGACTGCCTAACCACTCACAGGGGCCGGAGGACCCTGAGGATCGCCGCGCCGATGTCCTGCTCGTCGACGCCGGTGGCCAGGCGTCGGAGTTGGAGTCCAGTGATGACGGCGACGAGCGTCGATGCAATCGATTCGGGATCCGGTACGTCGAGTGCCGTCAGAATCGTGACGGTCAAATCGTCGTAAGCGGCAAAGCATTCGACCGCCACTTCATGGAGTTCGTGGTCGCGGCCGGCGGCGATGTACATCTCGAACGGAGCGATTCGCTCGGCCGAGAACGAAAGATCTCGCGTCACCTTCTCAGCTATTGCCGCGGCATCCTCGACGCTGAGACCTTTGTCGCGGTACTCCTCGGCCAAGGCGCGCAGGCGCCACGTCTCGTCTGTCACGAATCGAGACAGAGCAGCGCGAAGCATGTCCGACTGGCTCGCGAAGTGATACGTGATCGATCCGAGTGAGACGCCGGCCTGCGCGGCGATGCGCCGGTTGCTCACACCCGGGATGCCGTCGGTACCGACGACGTGCAGAACGGCGTCGAGTATTCGCTCGCGAACGTCCCGGTTACTCATCGGGTCACCACCACGGCTCGGGTCGGACCTGATCCCAACGCAGGACCGATTCCAATTGTGAAGCGAGGGAGACCAACAGAGGCTCGGTGTTCTCGTTGCCCATCAACTGCGCACCGATGGGCAGGCCGGCCTTGCTGAATCCGGCCGGCACGTTGACCGAGGGCCAGCCGAGGACGTTCCACGGCCACGCGTACGGGCAGGCGCCGGTCATGACCTTGTCGGTGTCCCAACCACCGATGCCGTCGATCGCGGTCGCCATGATCGGTGGAGTTGCCGTCGTGGGTGCCAGGACGACGTCGTAGGTGTCGAAGATCGCTCCGATCCGCTTTCGCATCCGCGGTTCGGCCGCGCGGGCCGCGCGCAGTGGCGCACCACGAAGTAGCTTGCCGTTCTGTGCATTTCCGCGTGTTCGGGCATCGACCAGTGTCGGGTCGGGAACGCGTCCGAGCCAGTCGTGGACCCCGACGAGTGAGCGGGGCAGAAAGTTCAGGCCGAAGATCAGGCCGTATGCGGGATCGTCGACGACGACGTGGTGTCCGAGTTCCCGCAGCGTGTCGGCGATCGAATGCACGGCCAGGCGCACTTCCGGGTCCAGCTTCACAGGAGTGGCGGTGAACGGATTACGAAGGGAAAGAGCGATTTTCAGCTTTCCGGGGTCGCGTCCCACCGCGTCGCTGACGGTGACCGGTGTCGGCTTGTGGAGATCGCCGTCGTGGTTGCCGGCAGCGACGTCGAGCAGCAGTGCCGCGTCGGCGACGGTGCGAGCGAGCGGGCCGTTGACCGTCAGGCCGTAGAAGGCTTCGGCGTCGGGCCAGGTGGAGATGCGCCCGCGCTGCGGCTTGATTCCGACGAGGTTGGTCCAGGCCGCGGGGATTCGGATGGAACCGGCTCCGTCGGAACCGATTCCGGCGCTGACCAATCCGGCAGCGACGGCCGCGGCGGTGCCGCCCGACGATCCGCCTGGAGTGTGGTGACGCGACCACGGATTGCGCGTGTAACCGAAGGCTGAACCGCTCGTGAGCGGCCACTGGCCCAGTTCCGGGCTGTTGGTCTTGCCTACGATCACTGCGCCGGCGTCGCGGAGGCGTCGAACCATCTCCGAGTCCTCGGTCTTGGCCGGGAAATCGCCAGGGCAACCGAAGGCGGTGGGTTCGCCGGTGATGTCGACATCGTCCTTCACTGCGATCGGCACGCCGAGAAGAGGTAGGCGCTCGCCGAGTGCGAGACGCCTGTCGGACTCGGCAGCTTCTTCGAGTGCCTTCTCGCGCCGCACGATCTTGAACGCATTGAGGTGAGGCTGAGTGGCCTCGATCCGGCTCAGCGTTGCCTCCGTGGCCGCGACGGACGAGGTAGCACCCGAAGCCAGACTCGCAACCTGGTCGACAAGGCCGGGGGCGAGATCGTGGTCGGTTCGAGAAGTCATCAAGTTCCCTTCGCAAAACTGTTCGTTCGAACGAACAGTAACTTGTTTCAGTATTAGCGAACTTGGGTTCCGCGTCAAGATCGCGTCAAGACGCCAGGTCAGTGCGTAAGTGGATCGTCAGAGACACGGAATCGGCCTCTCTGGAGGTCGAAGCTGAGAGAGCGCATCCGGTCGAGGGCGACCGAGCGTCATGGCTGCGATGCACAGCAGCACGGCAAAAGATTTCGAAGAGGGAAGCTCATGGCCGATCTGGCCTACGTTGCTCTGATTCTCGGTGGTTTTCTCGTGTGCGCGCTGGTGCTGCGCGCCCTACAGGCGAGCGCTCCCAAATGACGGTTGCCGGTGTGGTCAGCGTGGTTCTGATCGCCGTCGCCGCGGCATTGGTCATTTATCTGCTCGTTGCACTCGTAGATCCTGAGAGGTTCTGATGTCGCCCGCTCTTGCAGCCGGCCTGCAGATCGCTTTTGTCCTCGCCGTTCTGGCAATTGCCTACGTTCCGGTGGGCGACTACATGGCACGCGTTTACTCGTCGACGCGGGATCTGCGGGTCGAGAGTGTGATCTACCGCGTCGGCCGGATCGACTCGCGGGCCGAGCAGACGTGGTACGGCTACGCCGCAAGCGTTCTCGGATTCTCGTTGGCGAGCGCATTGTTCTTGTACTTTCTCCAACGGATTCAGGGTGTACTACCGCTGAGTGACGGACTGTCCGGCGTCAGCCCTGCCGTTGCCTTCAACACCGCGATTTCCTTTGTGGCGAACACGAACTGGCAGTCGTACACGCCGGAAACGACGATGAGCAACTTCGTTCAGCCCGTCGGCCTGGCGGTGCAGAACTTCGTCTCTGCCGCAGTCGGGATGGCGGTGGCCATCGCATTGGTTCGTGGCTTCATTCGGGTTGCCCGGGGCGGCGAGATCGGCAACTTCTGGGTCGATCTGACGCGTGGTTCTCTGCGCATCCTCCTCCCGTTCTCCTTCGTGATCGCCCTGATCCTGTTGAGCCAGGGAGTGATCCAGTCGTTCCACAGCGGTTTCGCCTCCACCGGCCTCGACGGCAATGCGGTGACCAATGCACTAGCTCCCGTCGCGTCCCAGGAAGCGATCAAGGAACTCGGCACCAACGGCGGCGGGATCTTGGCTGCCAACTCGGCGCACCCGTTCGAGAACCCCACCCCGCTGAGCAATATCGTCGAGATTCTGGCGATCCTGTTGATTCCGGTCTGCCTCACACGAACATTCGGAACTCTCGTCGGTGATCGTAGGCAAGGCCTCACCCTGCTCGCAGTGATGGGAATCCTGTGGAGCGGACTGCTCGCGGTGACGCTCGCTGCCGAATCCGGCGCACGCGGTGTTGCCGCCACAGCAGCTGGTTCGATGATGGAGGGCAAGGAAGTTCGCTTCGGAATCCCCGGATCGGCATTGTTCGCGGTGGCGACCACGGGAACGTCGACGGGTGCGGTGAACTCGGCCCACGACAGCATGTCGCCCCTCGGCGGCGGCGCGGTCCTACTCAACATGTTGCTCGGCGAAATCGCGCCGGGCGGAGTCGGAACCGGCCTCTACGGGATTCTCGTGCTGGCGCTGATCGCAGTGTTCGTCGGCGGACTGTTGGTCGGTCGCACGCCCGAATACCTCGGCAAGAAGTTGGGTCGTCGCGAGATAACCCTTGCGGCGCTGTCGATCCTGGTCATGCCCGCACTGGTCCTGATCGGTACCGCCATCACCGTGATCCTCGGTTCGACCACCGGTTATCAAGGCAACGGGGGAGATCCGGGCACGCCGGGATCGATCCACGGGTTCAGCGAGGTGCTCTACGCCTTCGCTTCCGCCTCGAACAACAACGGCAGCGCGTTCGGCGGTCTGACCGTCACCAGCGACTGGTTCCAGTCGTCCCTCGGAATCTGCATGCTCCTAGGCCGATTCCTGCCGATCATCTTCGTTCTCGCTCTGGCCGGTGCGCTGGCCTCTCAGAAGAAGGTGGCGCCGACGGCCGGCACCCTCCCCACATCCGGTCCGATGTTCACCGGCCTGTTGACCGGAACCGTCGTTCTTGTTGCTGCACTTACATTCTTCCCGGCCCTCGCGCTGGGCCCGCTAGCGGAGGCTCTTCAATGACCGTGCGTATCAGTGAGAAACCCGTGGTAGCGCAAGACGCTGCCGACAAGGTTGATCCAGGGCAGTCCCGTCAAGTACACGCAGGCGTATTCAACCCGCGGCAGATGATCACCGCGTTGCCGGGGGCCGTACGCAAACTCGATCCACGCCACTTGGCGCGTAACCCGGTCATGTTCGTGGTGTTCGTCGGCTCCGTCATCACCACCGTCATGGCGATCGCCGATCCCTCGGTGTTCTCCTGGGTGATCACCCTGTGGCTCTGGTTCACGGTGATCTTCGCGAACCTCGCCGAATCCGTGGCCGAAGGGCGAGGCAAGGCTCAGGCGGCCAGCCTGCGCAAGGTCAAGCAGGACACCACAGCGCATCGGATCACGATGAGCGGTGCGATCGAATCGGTTTCCGGCACCGAACTGGTGGTCGGCGACCGGGTGATCGTGGTTGCCGGCGAGGTCATCCCCGGCGACGGCGACGTGGTCGAAGGTATTGCCTCCGTGGACGAATCGGCGATCACCGGTGAATCCGCCCCGGTAGTCCGTGAATCCGGTGGCGACCGCTGCGCCGTCACCGGTGGTACGACGGTTCTCTCCGACCGGATCGTCGTGGAAATCACCGCAGCACCGGGCAGTTCGTTCGTGGACCGGATGATCGCGCTCGTCGAAGGCGCCTCGCGTCAGAAGACACCCAACGAGATTGCGCTCAACATCCTGCTCGCGTCGTTGACCGTCATCTTCCTCCTCGCCGTCGTAGCCATCGGCCCGATGGGGTTGTACGCGGGGCACGAGCAGGATCCGATCAAGCTGATCGCACTCCTCGTCTGCCTGATCCCGACGACCATCGGAGCGCTGCTCTCGGCGATCGGTATCGCGGGCATGGACCGCCTCGTCCAGCGCAACGTTCTCGCGATGTCGGGGCGTGCCGTGGAAGCTGCGGGCGACATCGACACCCTGTTGATGGACAAGACCGGAACCATCACCTTCGGCAACCGCCGGGCGACCGCGCTCCACCCGGCACCCGGCGTATCCGCCGACGATCTTGCTGCGGCAGCGCGCTTGTCGAGCCTGGCCGACGGAACTCCCGAGGGACGGAGCATCGTCGAGTTGTGCGCAGCAGAGTTCTCTCTCGCGGCCGAACCGACGCTCGACGAGGAACGCGCCGAGTTCGTTCCCTTCACGGCACAAACGCGGATGAGCGGACTCGACCACTCCGGACGCCAAATCCGAAAGGGTGCAGCAGATGCGGTGATGAACTGGGTCGTCAGTGGCGGTGGACATGCAGAGACCGCGGTGACCGATAGCGTGAACGACATCGCCCAAGCCGGCGGAACACCACTGGTAGTTGCCGTCAAGCACGGTGAGAGCACTTCGATCCTCGGCGTGATCGCGTTGTCCGACGTCGTCAAGCCGGGAATGGCTGACAGGTTCGCCGAACTCCGGGCGATGGGTATTCGCACGATCATGATCACCGGCGACAATCCGTTGACCGCGAAGGCGATTGCCGATGAGGCGGGCGTCGACGACTTCATGGCGGAGGCCACGCCGGAAGACAAACTGGCCCTGATCCGGAAGGAGCAGGAAGGCGGACGTCTCGTCGCGATGACCGGTGACGGGACCAATGATGCGCCCGCCCTTGCCCAGGCGGATGTCGGGGTCGCGATGAACACGGGAACCTCGGCAGCTAAAGAGGCCGGGAACATGGTCGATCTCGATTCCGATCCCACCAAGCTGATCGAGGTAGTGGAAATCGGCAAGCAATTGCTGATCACCCGCGGCGCCTTGACCACATTCTCGTTGGCGAACGACTTGGCGAAGTACTTCGCAATCCTGCCGGCATTGTTCAGCGGCATCTACCCGCAGCTGGACGCGTTGAACATCATGCGGCTCGCCACCCCCGAATCGGCGATCGTCTCGGCCGTGATCTTCAACGCCTTGGTGATCATCGGGTTGATTCCGTTGGCACTCAAGGGTGTTCGATACCGACCGTCGACAGCATCGCAGTTGCTCGGACGTAACCTGCTCGTCTACGGTCTCGGCGGTGTGATCACACCGTTCGTCGGTATCTGGTTGATCGATCTCGTCGTGCGTTTGATTCCTGGAATTGGGTGACCTGACATGCGTTTCACTATCGGTTTTGCCAAACAGGTGTGGGCGGGTTTGCTCGTATTACTTGCACTCACGGTCGTTCTCGGTGTGATCTATCCCGCCGCGGTGTGGGGGGTCAGCCGGATCAGCTCCGGATCTGCCGAAGGCTCACCGGTCACTGATGCCGCCGGTTGCGTGGTCGGCAGTGCCTGGGTGGGTGTTGATCCGCAGGTTGCCGAAGGGCAGCAGGACCCGTTCTTCCACAACCGCGTTGTCGGATCCGTTTCGGACGAGGATCCTTTTGCCACCGGTGATCCCGCTGCGGCACTGCCGTCCAACCAGGGGCCGAGCAGCGAGATTCTGGCCGGATTCATCATCGAGCGCCGGGCAGCCATCGCGGCACGTGAGGGCGTCGACCCGGCATCGGTTCCCGTCGACGCAGTCACCGGTTCGGGCTCGGGTATCGATCCCCATATCAGTCCGGCGTACGCCGAGCTGCAGGTCGCGAGGGTGGCGGCGAACAACGGCATCTCGGAAGACCAGGTGCGGGACTTGGTGGCTGAGCACACCGACGGTCGGCAACTCGGATTTCTCGGAGCCGAGCGAGTCAACGTCCTGGAATTGAACCTGGCACTCGGATTGACGGCACCTACGTGTGCTGCGCCGACGACTGGTGGATGATTGTCACGTGAGTTCTTCGGAGAAGGTCGGTCAATCTTTCGGTAGGGCACGCAAACGTGGTGAATTGCGTATCTACCTCGGCGCTGCCCCCGGCGTCGGAAAGACCTTCGCGATGCTCGGTGAGGCTCATCGACGTCGAGATCGTGGCTGTGACGTGGTCGCGGCCGTTGTGGAGACACACGGCCGCGCCCGCACGGCGGCGCAGATCGGTGACCTCGAGATCATTCCGCCGAAGCTGGTGGACTATCGCGGAACACGGATGCCGGAACTGGACGTCGAGGCCGTGTTGGCTCGGCGGCCGGCCCTTGTCCTCGTGGACGAGTTGGCACACACCAACACGCCGGGGAGTGAGAATCACAAGCGCTGGCAGGACGTACAGGAACTGCTCGAAGCCGGGATCGACGTCCTGTCCACGGTCAACGTGCAACACCTCGAAAGCCTCAACGACGTTGTCGCGCACATCACCGGCGTGGTTCAGCAGGAGACGGTTCCGGACGCGATAGTGCGTAGTGCGGCGCAGGTCGAGCTGGTCGATATCACTCCGGAGGCGCTGCGCCGCAGACTTTCTCACGGCAACGTGTATTCGCCGGAGCGTGTCGATGCGGCATTGGGTAACTACTTCAGACGCGGAAACCTCACGGCGCTACGCGAACTGGCTCTGCTGTGGGTGGCCGATCAGGTGGACGCCGCCCTGGCGAAGTACCGGGCCGAGAACAAGATCACCGATACCTGGGAGGCGCGCGAGCGTGTCGTCGTTGCCGTGACCGGGGGACCGGAGTCGGAAACGCTGGTACGGCGCGCATCCCGTATCGCGTCGAAATCGAGTGCCGAACTGATGGTGGTCCACGTCGTACGCGGTGACGGACTTACCGGAGTCTCGGCCCCGGAAATGGGCAAGGTGCGCGCGTTGGCCGTCGGGGTCGGCGCCACGCTTCACACCGTTGTCGGTGACGACGTACCGTCGACGCTTCTCGAATTCGCCCGCGAGGAGAACGCCACACAGTTGGTTCTGGGAACGTCTCGACGTTCTCGGCTGGCGCGCATCCTCGACGAGGGGATCGGCGCCGCGGTGGTTCAGCAGTCCGGCGGCATCGACGTTCACATGGTCACCCATGAGGAAACGACCGTCCGTCGGCGGATCTCGTTGTTCGGCCGATCCGAGTACCGCTTGCTGTCGTGGATTGCGGCAGTGGTGGTTCCGACGGCCGCAGCCGGACTCATGGGTCTGATCGACCGGATCTCCGGCGTGCAGGGTGAAAACGCGTTGTTCTTCGTGGTGGTGGTTCTGGTCGCGCTGCTCGGTGGTGTCGGGCCGGCAATGCTGTCTGCTCTGTTATCGGGACTGCTGCTCAATTACTTCTTCACCGACCCCAGGTACAGCTTCACGATCGCCGAACCCGACAACTTCATCACGACGGTGGTGCTGCTGATAGTGGCTGTGGCAGTGGCCGTTCTGGTGGACGCTGCCGCCAAAAAAGCTCGGGAAGCGAAGCGCGCTTCGGAGGAAGCGGAACTTCTGACACTGTTTGCGGGGTCGGTTCTCCGCGGTGCTGACCTGTCCACGCTGCTCGAGAAAGCTCGCGAAATCTACCGTCAACGGGGGGTTTCAGTGGTGCATCATGAGGATGGCGTAGTCGCGGCCGTGGGTGCAGAACCGCCGGCACGTGAAGCTGACGCGGATTCCGTGTGCGAGGTAAACGACGGCGAATACGCACTGATGCTGTCGGGGCCGGAGTTGAGTGCGCGTGATCGTCGGGTGTTGACCGTTGTCGCGCACCAGGCGGTCGGCATGATCCGTCAGGACAAGCTCACGGTCGAAGCGAGCAAGGCGGCTGCATTGACCGAGGCTGATCAACTGCGCCGAGCATTGCTTTCGGCTGTGAGCCATGACCTTCGGACACCGCTCGCCGGCGTGAAGGCTGCTGTGTCGAGCTTGCGCAGCGACGACATCGAGTTCTCACCTGAGGACACGGCAGAACTACTGGCCACCATCGAGGAGTCTGCGGATCAGTTGACCGCGCTGGTCGGCAACCTTCTTGATTCGTCCAGACTGGCTGCGGGAGTGGTCAAGCCGACGTTGCGGGCGGTGTACCTCGACGAAGTTGTTCACCGGGCGTTGCTTGGATTAGGCATCGGCGGCCGGTCGGACTCCCGGTCCCACAGTGTGATCGTCGACGTGGGTACTGTTGCCGTGCAAGCCGATCAGGGTTTGCTCGAGAGAGTGATCGCCAACCTCGTCGACAACGCATTGCGGTACGGCGGCACAACACCGGTGCGAGTGGGAGCAGCACGCGTCGGAGACCGCACCGTCATCACCGTCGCAGATACCGGCCCCGGTGTACCCCGTGGTGAAGCCGAATCGATGTTCGAGCCGTTCCAGCGGATGGGAGATCGCGACAACACCGGCGGAGTGGGCCTCGGGCTGTCCGTGGTTCGTGGATTTGTCGACGCGATGGGCGGAACGGTCAGTGCCACCGACACTCCGGGCGGTGGGTTGACGATGATGGTCGAACTGGCCGGTGCAGGAACGAATGGAAGCGAGTCATGAGCCGGATACTGGTTGTCGACGACGAACCGCAGATCTTGCGGGCACTACGCATCAACCTCACTGTGCGTGGATATGACGTGGTGACGGCGTCCACCGGAGCAGGGGCCCTGCGCGCTGCAGCGGAACGGCCGCCGGACGTGGTGATTCTCGATCTCGGACTGCCGGACATGGACGGCACCGAAGTACTTGCAGGCCTGCGTGGCTGGTGCACGGCGCCGGTCATCGTGCTGTCGGCGCGCACCGACTCCGCGGACAAAGTCGAGGCCCTCGATGCCGGTGCCGACGATTACGTCACCAAGCCCTTCGGGATGGACGAGTTTCTGGCCCGCGTGCGCGCAGCGGCGAGGCGTGGAACCTCGGCGGCCGATACCTCGGAACCGTCGGTCGAGACCGCGTCGTTCACGGTGGACTTGGCTGCCAAAACGGTGAGTCGGCGCGGTGAACAGGTGCACCTGACTCCGACCGAGTGGGGCATGCTCGAGATGCTTGTGCGCAACCGCGGAAAGCTGGTCGGGCAGAAGGAATTGCTTCGGGAGGTGTGGGGACCGGCCTACGACACCGAGACTCACTATCTGCGTGTCTACCTGGCTCAACTTCGTCGCAAGCTCGAGGACGACCCGGCCAGCCCCAAGCATCTGATCACCGAGGCGGGGATGGGTTATCGATTCGTGGTGTGAGAAACCAGGTGTGAGAAACCAGGTCAGATCATCACCACCAATTTGCCACGAGCCGTACCGGCTTCCATCTTGGCATGCGCTTGCGCGATGTCCTCGAACGCGAACACCTCGTCGATCGGTACCACCGCCTCGCCTGACGCGACAGCGGAGAGGAAGTCTTGCAGTACGTCGGCAGGCAGGTCGGACGCGTCCCCGCCGTACGAGGTCAATCGCACTCCGCGTGGAATGTAGTCGATCGGATAGAAGTCCTTGACTGTCCACTCGTTGGACAACATGCCCGTGAAACACACGGTCCCGTGAACGCGAGTGGCGCGCAACGTATCGGGAAGTGTTGGTGTTCCGACTAATTCGAGAGCCAGATCAACACCGTCCGGGAAAATGTCTCGCACCTGGCCTGCCACGGTACCGTCGTCGAGGACAACGTGGTCGACCCCGATCGCGGTCAACGATGACGTCTTGCTCGCATCGCGGGTGGTCGCAAGGACCGTGAGCCCCCACTGCTTCGCCAGGACTGCGGTTGCCATGCCGACCGAGGAGGTTCCGCCTCGAATCAGTAGGGATTGACCGGATTTCGCATCCAGTCCCACCGTCAGAGAGCCGTACGACGTCTGCAGCATCTCGGGAACAGCTCCCACTCTCGACCAGTCCAGTTTGCTGGAGAAGGGAACGGCCTGGCTGACGGGAACGCACGTGTACTCGGCATATCCGCCGTCGAAGACTCGACCCATCCCGCCCATCATGGCGGCGACCTGCTGCCCTTCGGTCCACTCCCCGCCGGGGCAGTTCACCACTTCGCCGACGGCCTCGATGCCCAGCACCCTCGGGAACGTCACGCCTTCGGCGAGGCCGAGGCGGGTGTGCAGTTCGGATCGATTGAGGCCGAAGGCCTTCACACGGACCAGTACCCAGCCGGTGGTAGGCGCCGGTATGGGAATCTCCTTGATCGTCAATGCTTCTGGCGGGCCGGGGGCGTCGAGCACGATTGCGCGCATTGTGTCGGTCATGCTTTCTCCTTGGTGATGAGTGTCAGTCGGCGGTTGGCTTCGCGCAGCGTGGCCAGTGTGGCGCCGAACCGATCGAGAGCCTCGGGCGTCAGCACGGAACCGAGACGGCGTGCCAGTTCGTCGTCGAACGTGGCCTTCGCCCCCTGCAACAGGCCAATGCCGTCGGGGGTCAACGCGATGAGTGAGGATCGTTTGTCGGCGGGATTGGATTGTCGACGGCAGTGCCCCGAGGACTCGATCCGATCCACCAATTTGCTCGTGCCACCGACGGTGATCGCGAGGGCTTCGGCAATGTCGAAGACCCGACAGGAACCTAGCCTGTCGATGATCTGCATCGGCTCGAATCGACTCAGTGGCAGGTCGTGCTCGATTCGGAGTCGCTGGTCGACGGCCGTCCACAGTTCGGTTTCGAAGCGGACGAGGTTGTCGAAGTGACCGCTCAGGTCCGACCCCGTCATGAGCAGACCCCGAACCGATATGCATTCCGTGGAATCATTCTTTCACCGTACGCCCGATTCGTGATCAATTCCATGGAATCTATTTGCGGCCTTTCGTTGTGTCGGTGGCGCATGGGAACATATGTTCGTGTCGCATGAACCGTTGGATCGAGAAACGCCAGGTAATCACCCTGGCGGTGCTCGTTCTGGCGGTAATCATCCTGGGGGTGGTCGACCTACGGGTGACGCAACGATCCTCCATGCGGACCTCGATTCGTTCTACGCATCGGTCGAGCAACGTGACGACCCGACTCTGGCGGGCAGACCGGTCATCGTCGGCGGTGGCGTGGTCCTGGCGGCAAGCTACGAGGCCAAGGCATTCGGGGTTCGAACTGCGATGAGTGGTGGTCAGGCTCGATCACTGTGTCCCCAGGCAATCGTCGTTCCCCCGCGAATGTCGGCGTACTCGCAGGCGAGCAAAGACGTGTTCGACGTCTTTCACGACACGTCGCCGCTGGTCGAAGGAATCTCCATAGACGAGGCCTTTCTCGAGGTCGGCGGGCTCGCCAAAATCGTGGGAAACCCGCTGCAGATCGGGGCCAACCTCAGACGCGACGTGGCCGAGCAGGTCGGACTACCGATCACGGTCGGGATCGCACGCACCAAGTTCCTGGCCAAGGTCGCGAGTGCATTCGCGAAACCCGACGGATTGCTGCGAGTGCCGCCGGAGGGCGAGACCGAATTCCTGCATCCGTTGCCGGTCGAGAAGCTGTGGGGCGTCGGCAAGATCACGGCCCAGAAGTTGCGAAACTTCGACATCGTGACGGTGGGTGACATCGCTCGGCACGACGAATCCTCGATCGTCTCGATTCTCGGGGGCGGCGCCGGTCGCCATCTCTACGCGCTCTCGCACAATCGAGATCCGCGCCCCGTCCGCGCCTATCGTGGCCGCAGTTCGATGGGTGCTCAGCATGCGCTTGGTCGCGGATCCCATTCCCGCGCAGAACTCGATGCGTCGTTGATGTCCCTTGTCGACCGTGTCAGTCGACGCATGCGTTCGGCGCAGCGGACGGGGCGCACGGTCACGCTCCGGCTTCGCTTCGCGGATTTCACGCGGGCAACTCGATCTCACACGCTGCGCCGGTCCACCGCCGACACAGCGGAATTGCTGAACGCCTCGATGGTGCTGCTGGACGAAGCGATACCGATGATCGCGGACAAGGGCATCACGTTGATCGGTGTCGCTGTCTCCAACCTGGATCGGGACGGCGCCGAACAACTCGAATTGCCCTTCGACGGTCCAGGATTCGCGGGTCCGGACACTGCCGCCCTCGACTCGGCGATGGACAGCGTCCGGAAGAAGTTCGGCTCGGCGGCTCTCACGAGGGGAGTGCTCCTGGGACGCGATCCGGACCTGTCGGTGCCGCTACTGCCGGACTAGGTGAGGTTTTCTCTCAGAGTCGCTCCCTCGTATTCGTGTCGGAACAACCCACGCGCCTGCAGCACTGGAATCACGTGATCGACAAAATCTTCCAGGCCCTGCGGATAGGTCGGCGGCATCAGATTGAAACCGTCGGCACCGCGGCCGTCTAACCAGGATTCCATCTCGTCGGCAATCGACTCCGGTGTGCCGATCATCGTTGCGTGACCACCACCCGCAGCGAGCGTCCCGAGGAGTTCCCGCACAGTCGGTGCGTCCTTCTCGACGATCCGCAGAATAGTTGCGTAGCGTCCTTGCGGCCCGCTGAATGCTTCGAGTGGAGGCAACGGGGGCACGGGCCCGTCGAGATCCCAGTCCTCGCAATCCTGTCCGGTGAACAACGAGAGTTGGCGTATCGACTGTTCGGTGGGCAGCAGGCGATCAAGTTCGGCCTTCTTGGCCCGTGCCTCGGCGACAGTACTTCCGACGTAGGTGACCAGCCCCGGCATGACGGCGACCGAGTTCGAATCCCGGCCGGCGCGCTCGATTCTCGACTTCACGTCCGCGTAGTAGCTCTGCGCGCTGGGTAGGTCGTAGGCAACCGAATAGATCGCCTCGGCGCGCTGCGCAGCCAGATCGCGACCCTGCTCGGACGCCCCGGCCTGAAACAAAACCGGTCTG
The DNA here is from genome assembly GCF_056945715.1 of Rhodococcus sp. MurmanLake-1. Lineage (NCBI taxonomy): Bacteria > Bacillati > Actinomycetota > Actinomycetes > Mycobacteriales > Nocardiaceae > Rhodococcus > Rhodococcus sp. MurmanLake-1. The sequence continues at coordinate 208,375 of NZ_JBWZNF010000004.1, forward strand.
CCCTGCGGGGATCGAGGAACCGTCAACGGGCCGTCGACACGAAAATGCTTGCCGTCGTGATCGATGCGAGAAATCTTGCCTGCGTCGGCAAAACGTCCCGCCCGGTCGAGGATCAGCGCGTCTTCCGACCACGAATCCCACAATGCGAGGGCCACTTCGACAAATTCGTCGGCTCGTTCATATCGGGATGCGTGATCGGGCATCGCCTCGAGTCCGTGGTTGCGCGCCTCCTGGTCGAACATCGAGGTCACGACGTTCCATCCGGCCCGTCCGCCGCTGATGTGGTCGAGCGATGCCAAAAGTCGTGCCGCGTGGAATGGCGTGTAAAAGGTCGTGGAGATGGTGGTGACCAGGCCGACGTTCGCCGTCGCTCGTGCCATGGCAGTCAACGCGGTGATCGGTTCGAGAAACCACGACGCACCAGACTCGGGTTCTCGAACACTGTGACCGTCAGCGAAGAAAACGGCGTCCAGCTTGCCGCGTTCGGCGATCTGGGCGAGCGACTCGTAATACGTGATGTCACCGAGACTTTCGACCGGTGAGTCGCGGTGTCGCCACGCCGCACTGTGATGCCCGCAACCGAGCAGGAACGCACCTATCCGTAGCTGTGCGCCCATCAGTTCTTGACGAGTCCGCCGTCGACAACCAGATTCTGGCCGGTCACGGCCCGCGACCATGGGGAGGCGAAAAAGAGTGCAGCGTCGGCAAATTCGTCCGGCGTCGTGACTCGGCGCAGGGGAGTGCTTGCCGCGATCATGTCGAACACGGCTTCCGGTGTCGCGGCACTCGCATCGGTCGTGCGGAGCAAGCCGCCGGAGACCATGTTGACTGTGATCCCGTCCGGACCGAGGTCGGCGGACAGCGTCCGTGTCAGTGCCAACAGTGCGGCCTTGGCAGCGGTGTAGTCGTGGTAAGGAACTACCGGATTCTGGACCAGATTGGTTCCGACAGTGATGATTCGGCCGAAGCCGAATTCGCGCATGCCTGGTAGCGCTGCCTGGGTGGTATTGAGTGTTCCGGCAACAGCTCCGCGTAGTTGAGAGTCGAAGTCGGCCCAGGTGATCGTGTCCGCGTTCGGCCGGGCATCGCCGTTGAACGAGAAGTCGACCAGTGCATTGTCGACCACGGTCGAGATCAGTGCGTCGAATCTCTCGCGTGCAGCGGAGAACAACTGGTCGACGGAACTGCGGTCCGTCACGTCCGCCTGGACTGCGAAGGTGCGATCCTCACCCAGTTCGGCGACCAGGGCCTCGGCGGCATCGCGGCTCTTGTTGTAGTTCACGATTACGCGGGCGCCCGAGCGGGAGAATGCTCGGCTCAGTGCGGCGCCGAGCCCGCGGGCGCCACCGGTGATCAGAACGATCTGCTCGTCGAGGTTCAATGCGCGCTGAAATTGCTGTTCGGTCATGTCGACATCCCTCCGCCAGTGCTAACTGGTCAGGTTCATCGGGTCTGATCTCAGCCGACTTCTTCGGCACCCCGTGTCACCGTCCATCAGACCACGTGAGGTGAATCGTCCCGAACGCCGGGTGTGTAGTAACGGCCGGCGCGATGAGTTTTCGATCGCTCGGGAGTCGTAATTGCAAGCGAAGTGGCAACCGGCCGCTCGCCTTCGCCCCAGGAGATTCCGATGACCACCCAGCCCGTCCACAACGAAACTGTTTCCGGTAACGCCACGACGACGACACCTTCGGCCACGGCTCGCAAGGTCGGATTTGTCCTGAGTGGGCTGTTCGTCGTTTTCATGCTCTTCGACGGCATCATCCACATTCTCAACCTTCAGACCGTCAAGGATGCCTCCGCCGAACTTGGGTTGCCGGACTCGCTGGCATTGACGGCCGGGGTGGTGCAACTGATCTGCCTTGCGCTGTACGTGATTCCGCGAACGTCGATACTCGGCGCGATTCTGCTCACCGGTTACCTGGGCGGAGCCGTGTTGACCAACCTTCGAGCGGAACAGCCTCTGCTGAGCACGACATTGTTTGCCGTCTACACCGGAATCGTCATGTGGGCGGGTCTGTATCTCCGAGACGAGAAGGTTCGCGAGATCATCCCGGTGCGGCGGGCCTGAAATCAGGCCCCTGAAGGGGTTGCGTGGGACGCGGTGTCCCATTATGTTTGACCTCATTCAAGTCCGTCGACTCCAATCGGCGGACTGGCCGTGAGGAGACACCGATGGCTCGGTCAGCGTCGATCGAAGTGGAAAAGCCGTACCGCCAGGTACTGCAGACTTTGTCCGAGGGCTCAGTTGCCCGCAGTTTCGATCCCTATCTCGACATCGACTGGGATTCACCAGAGTTCGCGATCGATCCGCATGATCCGAGGTGGGTGCTCTCATCCGTGTCGGATCCGCTCGGAGCGACGCAGTGGTACCAGGACCAGTCGTTGGAGCGTCGAATCGCCATGGGAATGTGGCGTCAGGCGAATGTGACCAAGGTGGGTTCGGCATTCGAGAGCATCTTGATCCGGGGAATGCTGCAATACATCATGGCGCTACCCAACCAGTCGCCTGAGTTCCGGTACTGCCTGCACGAGATGACCGAAGAGTGCAATCACATCCAGATGTTCCAAGAGCTCGTCAATCGTATGGACATCGACGTACCGGGTATGCGTCCGATGTTCCGGCGGCTGTCGCCGATCATCGGAGTGCTGGGAGCAAAGTTCCCGGTCATCTTCTTCATCGGCATTCTGGCTGGTGAAGAACCGATCGACCACTTCCAGAAGGATCTCATCCGCGAGGGTAAGGACACGCCGCCGGCGATGCTCCGCACCATGGAGATTCACATCGCCGAAGAAGCGAGACACATCTCGTTTGCTCACGAGTTCCTGCGCAATCACGTCCCCAGACTCAGTCGTACGAGTCGCGCCATCACATCGGTCGCCTTCCCCGGCACGATGCGTTGGCTTGCGGGCGAAATAATGTCACCGCCAAAGGAATTCGCCGAAGAATTCGGAATCCCGGACGAGGTGATGAAGAGCGCCTTCTGGGGGAGCCCACATTCACGCCGCATCCTGGGTAACTACTTCGGTGAAATGCGAGCCCTGGCAGACGAACTCGGATTGATGAATCCGGTGTCGAAGCGTGCGTGGCGAAAGCTGCGCATCGACGGCGACTACGCCCGCTACCGCGGCGAGCCGAAGCGTTCCGACAAGACCCGGATCTAGTCCGGCCGCGAAGTTCCTCCGTCGGAGGACACCAGCTCGGCTATGAGCGTGGACAATTCGACATGGGGATCGATCTGTAGCCCGCTCGAGCGGGCGACGCCGTCGAACATGTACCAGGTGTATTTCGCGAGGTCGGCGACGATCTCTTCGCGGCTCGGTTTCGGATCGGTGCTTCGGACCCAGTGGGTGAGCGTGCCCTCGACCATTGTCACCACTGCGAACGGTAGTGAATCGAAGGGTGAGGAGTCGATCCCCACGGATCGACCGACTTCGGTGATAGTGGTGCGGGCCGAGTCGGCGATTGTGGCCTTCAGACTGCTGATCGCGTCGATGCTCTCGTCGTCGTAGTCGGTGGGGCCGGTACCCATGAACTCGTGAATCCGCGGATGCTCGGTGATCCACTCGGCGACGGCGCTGATGGTTCGGGTCAGGATCTGGTCGAGAGTGCCTACCGAAATGCTCATCGACGCATCCAGGGCCGCCGCAAATTGGCCGAGCACAAACGCTCGGACTCGTCGATCGAGGTCGTCCCGGCCGCTGAATTGTCGGTACACCACCGACTTGGCGAGGCCTGCACGGTCGGCGATCTGCTGGACGGACACCTCGGCACCTGCCGCGCGCTCTTCGATCAGTTCGACAGCCGAGGTGAGTATCCGTTTCTGACGCTCGGAGTTGTGTCGCTCCCACCGCGCTTCGCGACCGGTCAACTCTGCAGTGACAGGTTGCGCAATTGCGTCGCTCGGCATCGGGCCAGTCTATCCGGACGCACCCGCCGTATTTCCGACTTGTCATCGGGCGCGGCATCGGGATCGGTCGTCGGTACAACGTGGGACACTGGTCGAGTGAGGTTGTATCGAGACACGGCGGTGGTGCTGCGCCTGCACAAACTGGGCGAAGCCGACCACATCGTCACGTTGCTCACCCGTCAGTTCGGGTTGGTACGTGCCGTGGCCAAAGGTGTCCGCCGGACCACCTCCAAATTCGGTGCCAGACTCGAACCGTTTGCTCACATCGACGTGCAACTACTTCCGGGCAAGAATCTCGACATCATCACTCAGGTGCAGACGGTCGATGCATTCGCCACTGACATCGTCGACGACTACAGCCGGTACACCACGGCCTGCGCCGTACTCGAAACTGCCGAGCGGTTGGCCGGCGAGGAACGCGCGCCGGCCCCGCAGCTTCAGCGATTGACGGTGGGGGCACTGCGTGCGATCGCCGAGCAGGCGCGGCCGGTCGAGTTCGTGCTCGACGCGTTCTTGTTGCGAGCCATGGGCTATGCGGGTTGGGCGCCTGCCCTCGAAGAGTGCGCCCGCTGCAGCGCTCCGGGACCGCACCGTGCATTTCATGTCGCCGCAGGCGGAGCCGTCTGTACCTACTGCCGCCCGGCGGGTGCTGCGACGCCGTCGCCCGGAGTGCTCGACTTGATGGAAGCCCTGCTCCGAGGGGAGTGGGAGGGCACCGATTCGGCGCCCGCGACGCTGCGGACGCAAGCCAGCGGACTGGTCGCGGCACACCTGCAGTGGCATCTCGAGCGTCAATTGCGGACGTTGCCGCTGATCGAGCGTTCGAGGCCGCATGCAGCCGTCGAGGTCGACTTGCCCGTGAGGCAGGATGGAACCCGTGATTCGACGACGCGAACCGCGAACTCCGCTTGATCCTGCTGCTGAACGGGTGATCCGGCCACCGGACCCACATCCGTCCGGGGCGACCCCGCCGATCCTGCAAACCGAACTCATCCCGCGCCACGTCGCGTTGGTGATGGACGGCAACGGACGGTGGGCGCAGGAGCGCGGTCTGCCGCGAACCGCCGGGCACGAACGCGGTGAAGCTGTCCTGATGGACACCGTGTGCGGGTGCATCGAGATGGGTGTCGAGTGGCTCTCCGCCTACGCATTCTCCACCGAGAACTGGAAGCGCAGTCCCGACGAGGTTCGATTCCTGATGGGCTTCAACCGTGACGTCATCCGCCGCCGACGCGACGAGATGAACGAAATGGGTGTGCGTGTTCGCTGGGCCGGTCGTAAGCCGCGCCTGTGGGCCAGTGTGATCAAGGAACTCGAGATCGCCGAAGAACTGACCAAGAACAACACAGTCATGAACTTGACCATGTGTGTGAATTACGGCGGGCGGGCCGAAATTGCCGATGCGGTAAAGGAAATCGCGAAGCGTGTCGCGGCCGGTGAGATCAATCCGGACAAGATCACCGAGGCGACGGTGGCGAAGTACCTCGACGAGCCCGACATGCCCGACGTCGATCTCTTCCTGCGTCCGTCGGGGGAACAGCGGACGTCCAATTTCTTGATCTGGCAATCCGCCTACGCCGAAATGGTGTACCAGGAGAAGCTGTTTCCCGATTTCGACCGCCGCGATCTCTGGGCCGCCTGCGTCGAATACGCCTCACGCGACCGTAGATTCGGTGGCGTCAAATGACAGGGGAGAACATGACCGACACCACCGACGAAGCAGCCCGCCTACAAGAACGCGCGGCCGCCTCGCTGGCGCATTTCGTGACGGTCGATGTGGCTGCGGACGGCTCGCTTGGTTTCCAGTACTCCGGCGCGCTGTGCTCGATCCAGGCGATGAATTTGTCCGAGGGTCTGGACGTGCTGTCCATGACGTGTGTCCTCGCGTGGGACCGACCGGTCAGCGCGGCACTGCATCGCAAGGTGGCCGAGCGGAACCGGACCATCCAATTCGGTTCGATCGCGGTGTTCGGCCACGGCAGTCTGGCGGACGTGATCCTGCGATACACGTTCCCGGCGGCCGGACTGGACGACGAGGCACTGACCACGATGTTGCTACTCGCGCTGACCGGCGCCGATACCGCGCGTCAGGGTTTGATTCCCTGACGCTGTCAGCTGTCAGCTGTCAGCTGTCAGCTGTCAGCTGGCGGCGCAGTCGCGGCAGGTGCCGAAGATCTCGACGGTGTGACTCACTTCGGTGAATCCGTTGTCCTCGGCGATGGTCTGTGACCACTGCTCGACCGTCGGGCCCTCGACCTCGACGGTGAATCCGCAGTTGCGGCACACCAGGTGATGGTGGTGTCCGGAGGAGCAGCGTCGGTAGACGGACTCACCTGTGTCGGTGCGCAGGACGTCGATGGTTCCGGCGTCGGACAGTGCCTGCAGCGTGCGGTAGACGGTGGTCAGGCCGATGCCTTCACCGCGCTTGCGCAGTTCGTCGTGCAGTTCCTGTGCCGACTTGAATTCGTCGATGTCGTCGAGCAGGGCGGAGATGGCGCTGCGCTGTTTCGTGGAACGAACGCCGACGGTGGCCGGTCCACGTTTCGAGGTCGTACTGCCCGGGGTGTTCATGCGGTGGAATCTCATCCTTCTTCGGCGTGGGCGACAGCGTCGACGACGATGTGTGCGAGGTGATCGTCGACGAGTCGATAGAGAACTTCTCGTCCGTTGCGTTCGCCGCGGACGACGCCCGCTGCTTTGAGAACGCGCAAATGCTGGCTGATGAGTGGCTGAGTGACGCCGAGAGCGCCGACGAGTTCGTGAACGCAACGCTCCGACTCGTGGAGCTGAAGCACGATCGCGATGCGAACGGGTGCAGCCAGCGCCCGCAGAATTTCGCCGGCGGCCGCCAAAGTTTCCTTGGGCGGCACGGGCGCCGGGGGTGCGGCTTCGAACGGGTCGTGCGTGTGTCCGAGGTCGGAATGATCATGGCTTTTGTGGAGATCGCCGGTATCCGCAATGCTCACAGCGAGGCTCCTTCGAGGGGTAGATCATGATGTCCGGGCATAGCCATCTCACCACATTATTGCAAATCACTTTCATTTTGATATGCACAAGTATGCATGTCAACCTTGGACGGAAGTGCGTGGCAGCCGCCAGATAGGCTGATGGTGCGAAAAGCGCACGAAAATCATGCATCTATTACCCAGATGGAGAGCAATCGAGTGGCACCCAAGTCCAAGATCGAAGCCGTTGTCAATCTCGCCAAGCGGCGAGGCCTGGTCTACCCGTGCGGTGAGATCTACGGCGGTACCAAGTCCGCATGGGACTACGGCCCATTGGGTGTCGAGCTCAAGGAGAACATCAAGCGTCAGTGGTGGCGCAACATGGTCACCAGCCGCGAGGACGTCGTCGGCCTCGACTCCTCGGTGATCCTGCCCCGCGAGGTGTGGGTCGCATCCGGTCACGTCGGTGTCTTCAACGACCCGCTCGTCGAGTGCCTCAACTGTCACAAGCGTCACCGTCAGGATCACCTGCAGGAGGCGTACGCGGAGAAGAAGAAGCTCGACAACCCGGACGACGTCTCGATGGATGTCATCGGTTGCCCCGATTGCGGCACCGTCGGCCAGTGGACCGAGCCGCGCGACTTCAACATGATGCTCAAGACGTACCTCGGCCCTGTCGAGAGCGAAGAGGGCATGCACTACCTTCGCCCCGAGACCGCACAGGGCATCTTCGTCAACTTCGCCAATGTGCTGACCACCTCGCGGAAGAAGCCGCCGTTCGGCATCGGTCAGATCGGCAAGAGCTTCCGTAACGAGATCACCCCGGGCAACTTCATCTTCCGCACCCGCGAGTTCGAGCAGATGGAGATGGAATTCTTCGTCAAGCCGGGTGAGGACGAGCAGTGGCATCAGTACTGGATCGACTACCGCCTGGACTGGTACACCGGCCTCGGCATCAACAAGGACAACCTGCGGCTGTACGAGCATGCGCCGGAAAAGCTTTCGCACTACTCGAAGGGCACGACCGACATCGAGTACCGCTTCCACTTCCAGGGCAGCGAATGGGGCGAGCTCGAAGGTATCGCGAACCGTACCGACTTCGATCTCTCGACGCACTCCAAGCACTCGGGCACCGAGCTGAACTACTACGACCAGACGACGGGCGAGCGGTACACGCCGTACGTCATCGAGCCGGCGGCAGGTCTCACGCGTTCGCTGATGGCCTTCCTGGTCGACGCGTACACCGAGGACGAGGCACCCAACTCCAAGGGCGGCGTCGACAAGCGCACGGTGCTGCGACTGGATCGTCGACTCGCTCCCGTCAAGGCCGCAGTGCTGCCGCTCTCGCGCAATGCGGATCTGACGCCGAAGGCAAAAGATCTTGCGGCGCAGTTGCGTCAGAACTGGAACGTCGAGTTCGACGACGCCGGTGCCATCGGTCGTCGTTACCGTCGCCAGGACGAGATCGGCACACCGTTCTGCATCACGGTCGACTTCGACACTCTCGAAGATCAGGCTGTGACGGTGCGTGAGCGTGACTCCATGGCGCAGGAACGCGTCGCCCTCGATCAGGTGGAAAGCTACCTGGCTGCGCGGCTGATCGGTTCCTGATTCGTTCGAAGCTGACGGGCGGTTCTTCTCATTCGAGAAGGACCGCCCGTTTTCTCTTTCCATGGTGGATCTTCAGGCGCAGGATCGAAGTTATGAGAAAACTCAGCGTGACCAACAGCGTGACTCTCGACGGTGTCATGCAGGCACCTGGCGGGCCGGACGAAGATCGTCGTGGCGGATTCGAGCACGGTGGATGGGCGGCACCCTTCAACGATTCCGTCATGGCACAGAAAATGGGGGAGGGGATGGCGAAGAAATCAGAGTTGCTCTTCGGACGCCGAACCTATGAGAACTTCGCCTCGTACTGGCCGTTTCAGACGGACAATCCGTTTACCGAGGTGCTCGACAACACGCAGAAGTACGTAGCGTCAAGGACTTTGGGTGAACCGCTGCCGTGGAAGAACTCGACTGTGTTGAAAGGCGATGCCGCCGACGCGGTCGCCGCGCTGAAGGAAAGCGATGGCCCGGATCTGGTGATTCTGGGCAGTGGCGACTTGATCACGTCATTGGCCGAACGGCGTCTCGTCGACACCTACACTCTGCTGATTCATCCGCTGGTTCTCGGAACCGGGCGCAGATTGTTCCCCGACGGTGCTGCGCTCGCTCAGTTCACCCTCACCGAAAGTGTTCCTACGACAACAGGCGTCATCATCGCGACGTATCAGGTGAGTTGAATACATCAGGGAACTCGCCGAAATGCTGCTTCTGCCAGCGCTGGGTTCTGACGGCTTGCACACTGGTCGGCGTGACCCAGGGCGGATAGACCCGGATAGCGCGCTTGCCGCCCGAGAAGTTCGTCGACACGATGTCGTGTTCGACGAGAGTTTCGGTGGGAAAGACGAAGTGACCCAGATGTTCTTCGTCGCAGACCTTCACCACAAACAGCGCGACGCCGTCGCTGGTGTCGAAGGGGCGGATGGGCCCGGCCTCGGAACGGCGCCACAGGGTGACGAACTGACCGAGCTTGGTCGGCGTCGTCTTGGCGGTTCGATAGACGGAGGGAAGGCCGTTGACGGTCAGCGTGTGAGCGCCGTACTCAGCACCCTCGGACTCGGGAATCGGTGTGGACCAGGTAAATCCGTCGGCGTTCATCGGCAACGATGATGCCACGGACCACCGACAGCCTTCGTGGCGAAGGCTGTCGGTTGTAGACGCACGTCAGGCCGTAGGTACCTTGTCGAGAAACCCGAGGACAAGCGTCACCCGGCCGTCGTCGTCGCGTTCGAGTACGTCGAACCCGTCGATCAGTGACTCGGCCCCCGCCGGGCCGAGAGCCCAACCGAATCGAGCCTGTCGGTGGTGCGCGTCCACCGGCCCGATGAGGGTGAAGTGCATGCCCGGAAATTGTTGCTGCACAGCGTTGATCATCGCGTCGATCTGATCGTGTCCGGTGACGTCCGCGAGCGGATCGGTGTAGCGGCCGCCGGGTGCGAACAATTGCTCGATCCGTGCTCTACGGGCGGTGGTATCTGTTTCGTTCCACATGTCGATATAGGCGTCGGCGATTGCGTCGAAGTCGCTCATGGTCGCTCCCTTGATCAGTTCCGGTGGTGAACATCCGGCGGTCTCGCCGGCTGAGACCACTGTTCCTCCGAAACTGCTTCGGGTCGATTACCTCCGAGGTCATGGTCTCGGCTACCTCGGGTCGCTAACTTGAAAGAATGACCTTCGAGACGATGGACGTTGGCACCGAACTCAAGCGGTGGCGGGAGCGGCGAAGGCTCACTCAGTTAGGTCTCTCGGCAGCGGCAGGAGTGTCGACCAGGCACCTGAGCTTCATTGAAACCGGCCGCTCCAAACCCAGCCGGGACATGATCCTTCACCTGTCCGAATGTCTGGATGTTCCTCTACGACAACAGAACACGCTTCTGCTGGCAAGTGGCCACTCACCGGAGTACTCGCAAAAATCGTTGGCGGAAGCGCCGATGTCAGCGGTGAGCGAGGCCATCGATCGCATCATCGACGCGCATGACCCTTATCCGGCCGTGGTGGTCGATCAGCAATGGGAGATGATCGCCGGGAACCAGGCCGTGAGAATCCTGACCGAGGGGGCCGCTGAATTCCTCCTGGAACCACCGGTGAACGTATTGCGTTTGAGTTTGCATCCCGAGGGCATGGCGCCGCGGATCGTGAACCTCACGCAGTGGCGGACCCACCTGCTCGCCAGGTTGGCGCGGGAAGTGGAGGTCAGTGCGGATGCGCAGTTGGCGTCGTTGCTCGACGAGTTGCGCACCTATCCGAGCGGCGGAGACTGGCACGACGACCGCGCGAATTCCCTGCTGGTTCCGTTGCGCGTACGCGCCGGCGATACCGAATTGGCGATGTTCAGCACCACCACCGTGTTCGGTACGCCGCGCGACGTCACGCTCGCAGAGATCGCGATTGAGTCGTTCTACCCGTCGGACACGCAGACCGCCGATTATTTTCGATCAGCCGCGCAGGTCAGAGAGACTTCTTGCCGAACTTGAGCTTCCACGGCACCAGAGCGGACTCCAACTGAACCGAGAGGCTCATCTTGGAGACACCTTCGGTGCGTTCCTCGAAGCGGATTGGCGTTTCGGCGATCTTCATGCCGCGCTGAACAACTCGGTAGTTCATCTCGACCTGGAACGCGTAGCCGTTGCTCTGCACCGATTCGACGTCGATGTCGCGCAAGGTCTTTGCATGCCACGCCTTGAAGCCTGCAGTTGCATCCTTGACGTGCAGTCGCAGAATAGCGTTGACGTAGAAGTTCGCCCAGGCGGACAAAGCCTTGCGATGCCACGGCCAGTCGCCGGCAACTGCGCCACCTTCGACGTAACGGGAGCCGAGAACGACTGCCGCATCGGTAGTGGTGAGGATCTCGATCATGGCGGGGATCGCTTCGGACGGATGGGAGAGATCCGCGTCCATCTGAATGACGATGTCGGCGTTCTCCGCCAGAGCCCGGCTCATGCCCGCGACGTAAGCACGGCCGAGTCCGTCCTTGACCGTGCGGTGAAGCACTCCGACCGGGATGGGACCATCGATACCCAACTTGTCCGCAACCTCGCCCGTGCCGTCGGGGGAGTTGTCATCCACCACGAGGACGTGCAGGTTCGGGATCTTCAACGCGGCGAGGCGATCGACGAGCTTTGGCAGGTTCTCACGCTCGTTGTATGTAGGTACAACGACGGTTATCTGCGGGGCGACGCTTTCCATAACACCTTCGTATGATCTGTGATCCCGACTTGCCGGATGAAGCGTACGACGAGTGCGGTCGTGAACAAAGTAGGGATTTTACTACCTCGACGGGATCCGTCAGAACCGGCCGCCGCCGCCTCGACTGGTTCGGCCGCCGCCGCCACCGCCGAAACCACCGCCGCCGCCACCGCGACCGGAGCGTCCGCTGCTGCTCGGTCCGCCGTACGAGCGGGGCCCGCCGCCACCTCGCAGAATGCTGTTGATCAGGATGCCGCCGAGGATCGCTCCCGTCGCATCGCCGCCGCCACCGCGGGGTCGTTGGTTTGCTTCCCAGGTGTTGACGTCGTTCTGCGCGGCGCGAAGTGAGTGCGTCGCCAAGGTTGTCGCGGCCTGGGCGTGTTGCAGTGCCTTCGACGGATCCGAAGCCTGCAATTGCTGGGCCGCCTGCAGGTGCCGCTGAGCCTCCGCGTAGCGAGTGCGCGCCTCCGCCCCGATCGCGCCGCGCCTGGTTCCGAGGAAGTCGCCTGCAGCGGTCACCTGAGCCTGTGCGGCCAGAATGTCCTGGGCGAGGCGCTGCTGTGCACGTTCGAGCTGCTGCTTCTGCTCCTGAGCGTCGGCAAGCAGTGCGTCGAGTTGGGCGTCGGCCGCGACGATCTGGTTGAAGGCTGTCAGCGGATCGCTGTCCTTCGACGTCTGAGCATTCGCCAACGCTGCCTGGGCTGCGGCCTTCGCGTCCGCCAACTTCTGCCCGCCCTGCGCCAGGTAAGCGTCCGCAGCAGTGATGCCCTGCTGGACGTCGTCCATCGCGGACGGAAGAGTCGCGATGGCGTTTCGGATGTCGTCGGCGGCGTGATCGACGCCGTCGAGTAGTTTGCGTGCCTGATCGAGAGCCGCTTCGGCAGTGCGAATCGCGGTGACGGCAGCGCCTTGCTTACCAGCCGGCAGCGCGGTGGCATCGCGGCCTTCCTCGATCGACTTCTCGGCGAGCGTCAGGCGTTCGCTGGCCATGGTGACGTTGTTCACGACAGATGCCAGCGTCGGCGCGGGGAACTGATCCTTCAATTTGGTCAGAATCGCCTCGGATTCGGGCAAGCGCACGCTGAGAGAAACAACACTCTGCGTCAACGCATCGAGACGTGCGGGGGCGTTGATGAGAAGGTCGCGAAGCCCGTCGAACTCCTCGACGCGAGCTTCGAGTTCTTGGTCGGCTCGACCGCACGAGGAAATGATGTCGATCAGCATCTGGCGGCGTTGATCGGGAGTTTCCGGGATGGCGTCGTCGAGTCGCTGCCTGATCGCGAAGGCTTCGGCGAGGGTGGCCTTGGCCTTGTCGAATGCTGCCGAGAAGGGTGCGACGGCGGAATCTCCGAACTCGCTGCGGGCCAGATCGAGCTCCTCCTGGCTGCCGGCGATCGCGTTGTCCGTCTCGACGAGGATCTCCTTCGCGCGTTCGTCGAGCGTCGGCAGCGGGAGTGCGTTGAGGCTGGCGATGTCGTCGGGGGAGATGTTCTTCGCGGCTTCGACGCTTGCCTTGTTCTTGTCGTTCTTGCGCTTACGTGAGTACAGGACCACGCCGCCCGTCCCGACCACCACAGCGCCGCCCGCGATGAGGAGTGTTCCGACTCCCATTCCGCCGCTCGTGTTGTTCGCGTCGCCGAGTGCTCCAGCTGCGGCAATTGCCGCGCCGGTCCAATCATCCTCGGCAAGAGCCGGTTCCACCGCGTCGGAATTGATCGATTCGATGTCGGAATCCGTGATGTTGCTCAGCTCAGCGGGGACGTCGAGGTAGTAAGCACGCTCCGCCGTGGCAACTGCAAGCAGGACGGACTTGGTACTCAGCGTCGACTTCGTGGCTGTCTGCTGTGCCCACGCCTGGCCACCCAGGTTGTTGAAATCGGGGACGAACGCGACCCACAGATCGATCTGGTGGTCCTCGCCGAGTTGATCGATCGCGGCTTGTATGTCGCTGCGTTGCCCGGCGTCGAGAACCCCGGAGGTGTCGGTGATGTGATTCGGCAACACCATCGGGGCGTCTGCCGAGGCGAGCGCAGGACTGAAGACGAGCGCCAGCAGAGCGAAAATCGCAGCGACGGCGGCGGCGCTTCCCCGACGGCGAACGGGTCGGGTGATTGTCCGACTCTGCTCTACCGAGGACAACTGCGAGAAGTGTGGTGCGAGGGCCATGACGCAAATCTATCCGTTGTGGCGCGTCGGCATCGGAGGTGATCGCCGCGAACTGGCAGAATTGCGGGAGTGAAACCTGCTTTCGGTAACCGCCCCCACGACCCATCACCCTCACGGGCGGGCGGCTTCGGGGCAGGATTGGCTCGCTGGACGCGCCGACTGATCGCCGGTGCCGTGTTGATGGCCGTGGTTCTGGTCGGGGGTACTGCGTTCCGGGTGTGGCAGGTGGCGCGCATCGACGACACGCGGCCGGCCGACGCGATAGTCGTTCTGGGCGCGGCTCAGTATTCCGGCACTCCGTCGTCCGTCTTCGAGGCCCGACTCGAGCAGGCGTACAAGCTGTACAAGCGCGGAGTGGCGCCGCAGATCATCACTGTCGGCGGTAAACAAGAAGGTGACGAGTACACCGAAGCGGCGTCGGGAAAGATGTATCTGACCGATCGCGGAATTCCGTCGAGTGCGATCACCGCAGTGGAGACCGGTTCGGACACACTTCTCAGTATCGACGCGGTGAGCGCCGAGATGTCCTCGCAGGGAATCAATTCCGCTGTCCTGGTCAGTGACCCGTGGCACTCCTTGCGAACGCGGACGATGGCCCGCGACACAGGACTCCAGGCGTGGACCGCACCTACTCGTCAGGGCCCGGCTGTCTTCACCCGCGAATCCCAGTTGCACGGAATCGCTCGCGAAACCGGCGCGCTGCTCTGGTATCAGCTCACGCACTTCTCGGCAGACTTCCCCTACACGGCAGGGCAATAGAGACCATGACAGCTCACACCACCTACGGAGGCGGCACCTACTCCGAACACGACCTCGAACGTCGTGTCGTCGAGGCGCCGAAGCGTGCGGGGTTGCCGGGTTCGCAGATCGCAGCGGCGCAGCATCGTTCGGACTTCTCGCGAGATCGGGCGCGTGTCCAACACTCCGCGGCTTTGCGGCGCTTGGCCGACAAGACCCAGGTTGTCGGCCCGCGCGACGGTGACACACCTCGCACGCGGTTGACGCACTCGATGGAGGTCGCACAGATCGGGCGAGGGATCGCCGACGGACTCGGTTGCGATCCGGACCTGGTGGACCTCGCCGGTCTCGCGCACGACATCGGGCACCCGCCGTACGGTCACAACGGCGAGAAGGCCCTGGACGAAGTCGCCAAGGACTGCGGAGGTTTCGAGGGCAACGCGCAGAATCTGCGGATATTGACCAGCCTCGAACCCAAGATCCTGCGCCCCGACGGTCTCAGTGCCGGCCTCAATCTCACCAGGGCATCACTCGACGCAGCCATCAAGTACCCCTGGACCCGGCCGCAGCCCGGCGCGAAGTTCGGGGCATACGACGACGACGCAGAGGTGCTCGCCTGGGTTCGAGAGGGGGCGCCCGAGCGTCGGCAATGCCTGGAAGCTCAGGTCATGGACTGGGCCGACGACATCGCGTATTCCGTGCACGACGTGGAGGACGGGGTGATCGCAGGCCGTATCGACCTTCGCTCGCTTGCCGATCCGTCCGAGCAGCGCGCGCTGGCAGAACTGGGGGCCTCCGAGTTTCGGGGATTGGTAGTCGACGATCTGATCGACGCCGCTCAACGGTTGTCCGAACTCCCCGTCGTACGCGGGGTCGGAAGTTTCGACGGCACACTCGGAAGTTCCGTCGCGTTGAAGAATCTCACGAGTGAATTGGTGGGTCGCTTCGCCACCGCGGCGATCGCCAGCACCCGGCTGACACACGGTGACCGACCCCTCTCGCGGTATCAAGCCGACCTCGACATACCCGAGGCCGTCGCATCCGAGGTGGCGTTGCTCAAGACCGTGGCGCTGTACTACGTGATGTCCGACGCCGGACACAAGGCGCGTCAGGATCGACAGCGTGATCGTGTTCATCGCGTCGCGGAATGGCTGCTGGCAACTGCGCCGGCCGGGCTCGATCCGATCCTGCTGCCCGCGTGGGAACGCGCCGCGGACGACGGTGCTCGGGTCCGGGTAGTGGTGGATCAGATCGCGTCGTACACGGAGAGTCGGCTGGAACGGGTGGACAAAGCGAGCCTGGGCGCGCAGGCCAGCTGGGGCTGAGCCGCTTACGCCTTCAGCAGGTCATCCGCGTCGACGGGTCGGTGGTGGTATCGAGCCACTTGCCGTAAGCGTCGCCGCCTGCTGCGCGAACGTCCTTGCAGATCTTCGACTCGGTGTTCCCGGATTCGCGATACACCGTGTAGATCGCCGTCCCCGAATCGGAGACTTGACGCAGTGACGGGCAGGACTGGTCTGTGCGTAGGTATTTCGAGCCGGGGAACGCGTCGAGGTAGTTCTGGATCTCGCTGGCGTACGTTGCCGGATCGGTGGCATTGGCCAACACCACGATTCCGGTTCCTTTGCACGAGGGGACGGTGATCGGCTTGCTGACCCCGAGGTCGCCATTTCTCGCGCCCGGGTTCGACGCCCGGGTGGTCGTGGTCGCCTGCAGTCCGGCGGTGGGTAGCGGCTCGAGCTTGGGCGTTCTGGCCGGCTCCTGAGTGGGTGCCGGTGCTGACGTGGCGATGGAAGCTGCTGCAGTGGTGGGTGATTCGGGTCCCGAGTTCCCCAACATCACCCAGGCTGCCGTGCCTCCTGCGGCCAGAACGAGTGCAACTCCAGCCGCACCGATCGCGATCGGGGCTCGGTTTCGCTTGGTCTTTGTCGCGATGTGCGTGTAGTTCCCGTTAGCGGGATTCGCCGTGGTGTAGATGGGCGGCCCGACGATCGTGGGGTGCAATCCGCCGGCGGCACCGGGGGTGTCGGTCGTCGAGAGGGCCTGCCGCGCTTGGAGTGCGAGCGCTCCCGTAGTCGGATAGCGGTGTGCGGGATCCTTTGCCATGCCGTGAGCCACGATGGCGTCAAAACCTTGCGGGAGCGACGGAACTGTCAGTGTGGGGCGTGGCGGCGGAGCGTTCAGGTGCGAATTGACCAGATGCTCGATGCTTGTGGTGTTGAAAGGTGTTGTTCCGGTGAGTGATTGGTAGAGGACACAAGCCAGGGAATAGACATCCGCTGCGGCCGTCGGCGTTTCGATTCCGAACCGCTCCGGCGCCATATATGCATACGAACCGACTGCGCTTCCCTCGGTGGTGATCTTCGTGTCCGTCTGTGAGTATGCGATTCCGAAGTCGACGAGGTAGGCGAAGCCGTTGTTCGTGAGAATGATGTTGTCTGGTTTGACGTCGCGATGGATGAGTCCGCGCGCGTGCGCTGCGTCCAGCGCTGACGCTATTTGCGAGACGATGTCGACGGCTCGCGCCGGTGTGAGTCGGCCGAACTCGGTCAACTCGGCTCGCAATGTGTGGCCTTCGACCAATCGCATGTCGATGAAGAGGACTCCGTCGATTTCGCCCCAGTCGTGTACCGGGATCACGTGCGGTTCGTTCAAGGCGGCGGTGGTGCGAGATTCTCGGCGGAAACGAGCTTGGAATGACGGGTCGGCCGCAAGTTCGCGATGGAGCAACTTGAGTGCGACCAGGCGATCCTTCGAGGTGTCGTACGCCTCGTACACTTCACCCATTCCGCCTCGGCCGAGGAGGCGACGCAACTCGTACACGCCGAATCGGGTTCCTGATCGCCCTTCGTGCGAGCTCGAGGCGTTTTCAGTCATCGTCGGTCCCATCGCTGCGGTGCAGAGTCGGCCATCAACATATCGTTGTCAGGAGGTGCCGGGGGACCGCCTAGACTGATGTACGTGGCGGGCCGAATTTCTGACAGAGACATCGCGGCCATTCGCGAACGCACTCGCATCGAGGACATCGTCGGTGAATACGTTTCACTCAAGCGTGCCGGTGGCGATTCGATCAAAGGTCTGTGTCCCTTTCACGACGAGAAGTCGCCGTCGTTCCACGTGCGACCCAACCACGGCCTCTACCACTGCTTCGGCTGCGGTGAGGGCGGGGACGTGTACTCGTTCCTGCAGAAGATGGATCACATCAGCTTTGTCGAGGCTGTCGAGCAGTTGGCGGATCGGCTCAGCTACACGATTTCGTACGAGGGTGGTGGGCCGTCCGTTCAGCGCGATCGCGGCACTCGTGCACGCTTGATCGCGGCAAACGCGGCGGCTCAGGAGTTCTACGCCGCTCGTCTGCGCGAACCCGATGCCCAGGCGGCTCGCGACTACCTCACCGAGAGAAACTTCGACGGTGCCGCAGCACTGCAGTTCGGGTGTGGATACGCGCCCGAAGGTTGGGACACTCTCACAAAACACTTGATGTCCAAGGGCTTCGAATTCAAGGAACTCGAAGCAGCCGGGCTGTCCAAAGAGGGGCGACGAGGTCCGATCGACCGGTTCCATCGCCGTCTTCTGTGGCCGATCCGCAGCGTCGCCGGTGACGTCATCGGCTTCGGTGCCCGCAAGCTTTTCGACGACGACACCATGCCGGGTAAGTACGTCAACACGCCGGAAACGATCCTCTACAAGAAGTCTCAGGTCCTGTTCGGCTTGGACCTCGCCAAGCGCGACATCGCCAAGGGGCACCAGGCGGTAGTCGTCGAGGGCTACACCGACGTCATGGCGATGCACTTGGCCGGCGTCAAGACCGCCGTCGCTTCGTGTGGAACCGCCTTCGGTGAGGAGCACCTCGCGATGCTCCGCCGACTCCTGATGGACGACAGCTACTTTCGCGGTGAGATCATCTACACCTTCGACGGTGATGCCGCAGGGCAGGCCGCTGCGATGAAGGCGTTCGAGGGTGATCAGAAGATGGCCGGGCAGACGTTCGTCGCCGTCGCGCCCGACGGAATGGACCCGTGCGATCTGCGTCTGAAGTCTGGTGACGCCGCCGTTCGCGACCTCGTGGCACGGCGCACTCCGATGTTCGAGTTCGTGGTGAAGTCCATCCTCACCGAACACGATCTGGAGACCGCTGAAGGTCGCGTCGAGGCACTGCGTCGCACCGTCCCCGTCGTTGCGCAGATCAAGGAATCAACTCTGCGCGACAGCTACGCGAATCTGTTGTGCGGATGGGTCGGTTGGGACGATCTTCCGTCGGTTCGACGACGCGTGCGTGACGAAGCTCGCAAACGGGCGTCGACGCGCGGATCTTCACCGGCGCCCAAGCGTCGTCAGGTTGTCGAGGCACCTGCCGCCGATGCGCTTGCGCTGCCGATCGGAATCTCCAGGCCCCGGCCCAACGATCCGGCGCTCTCGACGCAGCGAGCTGTCCTCAAGGCCGCATTGCAGCACCCTGGCATCGCCGGCAGTGTCTTCGACTCGTTGCCTCCCGAGTCATTCACCCACCCCGCCTACGTTGTCATCAGACAGGCAATGGCTGACGCCGGTGGAACGAGCAAGGGGCTCGGTGGCGCCGAGTGGATCGAAGTCGTCACCAAGGGCGTCGAGGACATGACGGTGGCCTCGGTTGTATCTGAGCTGGCCGTCGAACCGATGCCGTGCGACGAAGACACGGTTCCGCGCTACATCAACGGAGTGCTCGCACGACTGCAGGAAGCGTGGGTGGGCGAGCAGGTTGCCGACCTCAAATCCAAGCTTCAGCGCGTTTCACCTGCTGCGGCCCCCGAGGAGTACAACTCACTGTTCGGAGACCTCGTGGCGCTGGAGCAGTATCGCCGACAGCTGCGTGAGCAGGCTGTCGGCGACCAAAGCGTCTGACCTAGCGGTTTTTCTTCAACTGGTCGTGGGGGACCAGAATCGTGGTCTCCTCGTTGATCGGCTTCATCGGCTCGAGCTTGGGCTGAGTACTCAGTGAGTCGGCCAGCTTCTGCCGTGACGCGTCCAACACCTTCTTGGTGGCCGGACTAGTGGCCACCGCCTTCGCGGCCCGGCTGATCTGCTCGTATCGTGCGCGGCCCGCTTTGGTTCCCAGGACGTACCCAGCTGCAACACCGATCAACAAACGCATCATTCCTGCTTCCCTCCAGCACCGATCGTCCTGACTCCATCCTGCCTGATGACTCGCTGGGCAGGCGATTTGGTACTTCGGTGGAGGATTCGCTACAGTTTCTCAGGCAACGCCGGAACGGGCGAAGCGAGCAAGACAATCCCCTGTAGCTCAATTGGCAGAGCTTCCGACTGTTAATCGGACGGTTGCTGGTTCGAGTCCAGCCGGGGGAGCAGCAAAGCCCCTCACCTGAGAAATCGGGTGGGGGGCTTTCTTGTATTCGTCGCCGCTAGTGCGTTTGCAGCAGACCCGCCGATCGAAGTGCCGATTCGACGTCTGCCGCTTTGTTTGCTTGTTCTGCGAGAATTCCCAGCCGTCGAGCGCTGAGGACGTTCACCGGGTTGTCGTCGACGAAGAAGGTCTGCTGTGGACGCGCATCGAGAAACTCCAGCGCAGCCAGGAAGGCCGCAGGGTCGGGTTTGGTAGCTCCGAGCATGCAGGAGAAAACATGCTCGTCGATTGCCACTGGAGTTACAACACTTTCGATGGCGGCCAACAGGACAGGTCCATTGTCGGAGAGTGTGGCGACCGCGACGCCCTCGCTTCGAAGCGCGATTGCGAGATCGATGACTGCGCGGTCCGGGATGAAGGCCTTGGCCCAGGCTCGGCGAAGGTCGTCGCGGTCACCGGGAAACCCGAGCCGTCGAAAGCGTTCCAGGATCGCGGTTTCGGAGTGAAGGCCGAGGTCGCATTCCTGGTCGAACCCGGACGCGAACACGAGGGCATGAATCTCTTCTTCAGTGACGCCGATGGCCGCTGCCAGTTCTGCGGCGCGAAGTTCAGGCTCGAATCGCCACAGCACACCGCCCAGGTCGAACAACACGAGTTCAGGTGGTCCGCTGTCGTTCGCCATGTCGGAGAGGATAGGCGTCATCAGCACCCGTGAACGCGACGCGTAGATATTGGCGACAGATGCACCAAAGCCCGACGCAAGTGTCTGCGTCGGGCTTTCGGTGGAACCGTCGAACTGTTTGACGGGTGCGCTTACTTCGCTGCGCGATCCGACGGCTCGAACAGCCGGATGATGTGGCTGGGGTTGATGTAATAGACACCATTCGGAGAATTGAGGACGAGAGTGTCTTCGGTGAAATCGGTGACGGTGCCGTTCAGCTTCGCGCCGTCGGACATGATGATCCGGATCGTGGCCTTCGAGTTCTTGAATTCGGTCAGTGCAAGCTTCATGTGGTGATCCTGTTCCGTGGGGTGTGCACTCCCACGGTATCGGCTCATCGCGCCTGTGCCGACCAACCTTGGAAGACTCGACTCGAAAGAGTGCAACGCGTCACCGCCTGCCCGATTGTGATCCGCGTCGGATGTGCCGGTAACATTCGGATTCGCCGCGATGCATCGCATCCGGATGGGGCGGTAGCTCAGTCGGTTAGAGCCGTGGACTCATAATCCATTGGTCGCGGGTTCGAGCCCCGCCCGCCCCACAGAATAATTGCAGTTCAAACGCACTTTCGAGGAATCCGGGAGGGCGTCTTTTTTGCGTATGCCCACATTCTGCCCACGTTCTCAATCAATCCACCGACCTTATGCTGGCCACGTTGCTCGTGGCGAGGGCGGCAGCATCGAATTTCGACGCCACATCTTCTAGATGATCGTCAAGGAGGCGTTCGTATTGAAAGCAGGGTAAGTCTCTGCACATTAGAAAAGGCTGTCCGGTTTGTAAATGTTGAGGAGAAGGGGTAGTCGCGATCGGTGGTCGAAGGAAAAATGCTGATACCAAACGTATTTCAGTTCCGGTGAGTGTTCACGATCGGACCGGCCGCGAATATGCGCATTCGATTTCTCAATAGGTGGGAACCGGCTACTCAAGGCGCTGTCCTCTATGTGAGGTCGCCCGCTGAGGTGGCTCCACGCCCAGCTCAGCCGGCCGTCGCATCTGAACTGTCAGGAACGGGCGCGCTCTGGTTGGCCCGCCATGCGACCGGCCAGGTCGAAGCCTGAGGCCTATGTGTGTCGAGTCCGAGAAGGCGGGGCACCTCCTGATCGGCCGCCCGGTGGATTGGGCACCTCGAAGTTACTCGGCAACTGTGAAACAAAGATGCAAGTTGAGTGGAAACCCAGCAAATAAACGAGGGTGGCCCTGACCTCGGGGGAGAGATCGGAAACCGCACTCAATTTTAGGTTCAGTCTCGCCAGTCTTCGCAGCACCATCGGCCACAGACTTGCCCGAATCCAACCTCCACCCAACGCTTCCGCCTCTGGATCCACAATTTTCGAATCTAGGCATGCTGACACTTCCGTCGGGCCTTCGCAGTGGAGCAAATCGAAACAGTCGGCACTGTATGCGGTTGAATGTCAATGGCGCCCCTGGTTCCCGCCGAGAAATCGGGCGAACTCTTTACGGGCGGGGTATCCCGGTGGGAGGTAGCAGTCGCCGGGAATGCGGAAGCCTGATCGAACGCAAGGTCGAAATATCTCGTGGCGAGATGCGCGGACAGCGGAACGAAATTGGCGGACTATCCGACGATTCGCAGAACCGATGGCCGAGCTTCGTTCGGAGGGGTGAGCTACGCAACTCTTACTCCACGGCGGGCCGACCAAGTATGCCGACATCAGGAGCAGGAGGAGTATCTATGACACGACGTTGGGTAAGTCGGTTTGGTCCGATGGTTCAAGCGGGAAGGACGCAGCCGGAACGGTCGTATGGCTGCGTTCACTACTCTTTGGCTGGTTAATTGCGATCACAACCAGGGGTATTACCGCGACCCAAAAGATCGGGTCGATATCCCGGAATTTGGTTGCCACTTCTGTTGCGCCTGTCACGAAGAAGGCGACCATGTACGCGAGTGGGTAGAACTGACCTTGCCGGGCCCAGCATGCGGCGGACCTGGAGGCGACGAGTAGCAGTATGCCGACAGTGACGGCAGTGAGTAGTCCGCCAGTCGCCAGTGAGTTCACGAGCATGTTGTGTCCATGGAACGCGATGTCTATAAGGTCGTTTCGTACTTTGCTGATCTCGCTGTACCAGGCGTGCCCTTTGCCGAACACAGGATTCTCGCGCCAGGCTGCGAGGCTGCCAATCCAGATCCTGCCTCTCGACGACAGTGCGTGGGCGTCAGTTGTCATCAATGGAATTGTGACCATCGTGGCGGCCGCAGCCATCAAAGCCACTGCGGCCCACTTTCCACGGAGCGGGCTACTCAGGAGTTTTGCAATGAAGACTGCAGCAAAGGCGGCGAGAGTGGCGGCGAGCGCAGTCCTGGACCCGGACCACAAAACTGCAACGCCGACAATACCGATCAGCGTCCATCTCGCGCGAGAGCTTTGTGCGAGTAGGACTGCTGGAGCACCAAGGGCGAGAATCACTCCGAGCACGTTCGGGTGGTTGTAAAACCCTGCAAGGAGGGTGGATCCGAAGTTCGCTTTTTCGGAATCAGTGAGTGCGCCACTGGCCCCTGCCATCAAGCCTTTGGCGGGTGTGACTAGTCCGAGCGTGATGCTGCCTGCGGCGACAAGCCCGATCATCGGCGCCAGTATCCTGAGGTCAGGAATTGTCGCGGAGAAGGCGTAGAGGGCGAGCACCACTGCCGGGTATGCCGCGGCGTGTATAGGCGGCATTCCCGTTTCGTACATGGTGTGGGCGATGGCCAGTGCCCAGGGGGCTAGGCAAGCCCAAAGCGCAATCTGACTGTGTTGCCCCACCTCTAGGGAGGAGTTTTTACGGACGATTGCAAGTGCGCAGCACAGCAGGGTGAGGTAGATCAGAGCGTACGAAACTAGAGCCGCGGCCTGGGTTGTGGAGGCTACGTCAGCTACTGCGTTGGCGCGCCGCTTGGTCAGCGCGACTTGAGTGAGACCCGGGATGGTGCATGCAAGGAATGCGACGATGAGGATTGTCGAGATTTGTTTCCGACTCGGGTTTGGCTGTTCATGTTGGATGGCCGATTTGGTGCGCCGCATCCGTCCGTACGCCCATGGCATGACGAGAGTGGCGCCTGCTGAGATGGCCGTTCCGATGAAGATAACGAGGATGGCGGTGTCTACTGTTTTAGGTTCAAACATCGACACGGTCCAGCGCTAGGTGAGGCATCGTTTCATTGTCCGGTGCGCTGGTGCCTTGGCCTACGGGTTTTGGTGCGTGGATCGTGCGACGAAGGTCCTATTTGTTTTGTCGGGTGTCGCTACAAAGCCCCGATCTCGTTGCGAGGTGAGTCGATCCTTTGCGGTTGCACAAGGATCTTGCGGTTGCACATGAATGTCGCACCTTCGTCGATCCCAGACGAGATGAAGGTCTCGGATCCGGATGCGCAGCCCTCGACAGCGTCGGATATTCAGTGCCACTAGGTGAGGCCGAGACAGCGACATGTCGGAAGATGAAGGAAAGTAGGCACCTATTCAGGTATTTCGGCGTATGTGCTCAACGTGCTGAAGTGTCACGCTTTAGATGTGCCTACCGGTGTAGGTGCAAGGCAGTCGAGCCGTCCCCCCGCGGCTCGGCTGCCCCTCAACAGGCGGCACCGGGCCCGAATGGCCGCCTTAGAGCTGGCGACTGCAAGTTCCGACTCGGGGTTGGATACGACTCGGGATCGCACGCGCAGCTGCAGATCGGTTGTCCGACGCCACGGGTGTGATTACCGGCATCACCATGGACAGCTGACTTCAGTCCGAGATTGCGTTCAACGTGAACGATCGAAATCCGTTCGACTGCCGAGCAATACACGCAACCTTTCATCGACGCGCTGACCGGGAGCCGACCGTCGGTACCGACTCAACGCGAGGGCTGGAAGCGGAAATTGGCCCCGCAAGTTCGAGGCCCATTATCGGTTCTGAAAAGCGCTGTCTAACACGGGCTGTCAATGTCGAGGACTTTGCGCTCGGTCACGCTCAGTTGTCTGATGAGGGTGACGGGAAACATTTCTTTGTGCCGAATCCATCCTTGTGTACTTCGGTGGCGACTCGGGCTCGATTGTCGCTTTTTCGTGCTCCGTCAATCGTGGAATCCGCGGCGTGCGAGAGTTCGGTTAATTGCCTCGACCGAGTGTAGAACCGGGCAATTGGAACAAAACACTTGTCGAAGAGTTACATTTGTTGATAAAGTGTAACGAGATGTTGAGAATCGACAGCAATTTCGAGGTCGCACTACCGGAGGCCGACGGGCGCCGGGGGATATCGGTGTGCTGTCGATGGGTGGCGACGCCGCTGCGCGCCGCAACACGGATTCGGCGAACTGTGGCGGGTTGGACCCCTGATCCGACGGACCAAAAGTAACGGAGAACGTACTGTGGCAATCAAGAACTCGATCGCGCCTGGTTTTATGGACAATCACGGAAACAGGCTGTTCGGCAACACTATTCGATCAGCTGAGGGTGAGGCTCTGGTCGAACGGCTGAATACCATGTTCGAGCAAGCGAACAGGACAGGTCGGGTGGTCAATCAACGAGAACTCTCGACCGTGCTTTTTGCGCAGCGATCCGAGGGTTCGGCGGGCGACCGGTCGATTCCGGCGCCCGAGAGGTTGATGCATGCAACCGAGGGGCTCTCGTGCGAATCCTTCTCCCTGTTGATTTTGGCGGCCGAACATTTACTGCGTTCCGAAGGAAAACTCGTCGAATCGCTTCCCTCTCAAGAGGGTTGACGAGGTCAGTTGGAGCTTCGTCCACAAGGGCACAGGCTCGCCCAGGCGAGCGTCGAGCCGGGTGCGTGTCAATAGAGCCGCTGGCACCGAACACGGATTAACACGTACCTCGGGAAGCCGCATGAAGTGAATTGACTATCGCAGTCTGCTGTTGCGGTGTGAACGCTGCCCAGGCGCTGGCGGAACCCACGAGTTCAGGGACATCGTTCCATCCAGGGCTCTGTAGCCGGGCCAACGCCGCCTCGACCGTCCCGAAAACTTCGAGGTACGCATGTGCGTCGTCGCATGTGAAGGCGAGTTCGTGGGGTTCCGCGTCGCCCACGTCCCCGTCGCACGAAGTAAGCATCAGCACGAATGGAGTCGCAATAGCGATCATGATTCGCTTCATCGGCCAATCGAAGCAGACTGACCCCGCCCTGGCGGACTATTCTCGATCCATGCCGATCACCCCGGATACAAAGAACTGGACCTGGGTCCTCGAACGCCCATGCGGCGAGTGCGGGTTTGATTCGTCCGCTGTGGCGTTCGCGGATGTTCCAGATCTTGTGCGTAGCAATGCCGTCTCGTGGGCCGAGGTACTGGAGCGCGAGAATGTGACGGAGCGACCGGACAGCGAAACATGGTCAGCGCTGGAGTATTCCGCCCACGTACGCGACGTGTTCCGGATCTTCAAGGTGCGGTTGGAACAGATGCTCGAATTCGACGATCCGCGATTCGAGAACTGGGATCAAGACGCAACAGCCGAGGCCGAGCGGTACAACGACCAAGATCCGGCAACGGTGGCATCGGAATTGTCCGACGCCGCGGCGGAAGTCGCGAACGCCTTCGAAACCGTGCCAGAGGGTAGCCGCCAACGACGGGGTCTCCGCAGTGACGGATCGGCGTTCACCGTCGAATCGTTGGCGGCCTACTTCATTCACGATCCGATCCATCACCTGCACGACGTCTCGGCGTAGTCAGAGCCCGCGCACCTCCTCGAGGGTTCTTCTGGCTCCGACGGAGTGCAACGAGTCGAGGGTCTTTCGGAAGCTTGCGACAAATCGGCGATCGTCCACGAGATCGCCGAACACTTGGCGGTACCCGATGAAGGCCAACGGGTCGCTCGATTGTTTCTGGGCGAGCGGCACCAGAACGTCCGACAGCTGATCGACGACGGTGATGGGATCTCCGTTCTCGTCTGTGCCCTCGGCGTAGCGGGCCCAGCTGGCGACAATTGCGGTGGACAGGTTGATCGACCCACCGGTGTCGAGTTGGGTCCGGATGACGGGCAACAGCCACTTGGGAATTCGATCGGACGACTCGGCGCACAGACGCGCAATCGTGTCGCGGACCTGGGGGTTCGAGAATCGTTCGATGAGGGTCTTCTTGTACTGATCGAGGTCGACGCCGGGTACCGGATCAAGGGTCGGCGTCGCTTCCAGATTCATGTAGTCGAGCAGGAACCCTGACAAGAGTTCGTCCTGGCATGCCTCGTGGACCAGGCGGTATCCGGCAAGGTAGCCGAAGTACGCGATGCCTTGATGGCTGGCATTGAGAAGGCGCAGTTTCATCAGTTCGTACGGGCGAACATCCGGCACGAGATTGACGCCGGCATTCTCCAGAGGTGGCCGGCCTGAGGTGAACTCGTCCTCGAGGAACCACGCGGTGAACGGCTCAGCCGCGACCGGCCACTGATCGTCCACGCCAAACGTCTCGGCGATCTCGGTGGTCACCTCGGCTGTCGTGACGGGTGTGATCCGGTCGACCATGGAGTTGGGGAAGGCGCCGTTCTCGTCGATCCACTCCGCAAGTTCGGGATCCTTCAGGGCGGCGAACGCTCCGACAGCCGTCCTGGCGACCGATCCGTTGCCTTCGATGTTGTCGCAACTCATGATCGTGAACGGGGCGAGGCCCCGGTCGCGACGGAGTGCGAGTGCAGCACAAATCAGACCGAAGGTGGTGCGGGGGAGTGTTCCCGGCTCGAGATCGTGCATCACATCGGGATGGGACGCGTCGAACTCGCCCGTGGTGTGCGAGATGTTGTATCCGCCCTCGGTGATGGTGAGAGATACGATTTTCGTCGATTCGGATGCCATCTTTTCGATCACCGCCTCCGGATCGTCGGGCGCGAACAAGTACTCGACGATCGACCCGATGACCCGGCCCTGGAGGGTTCCGTCAGCATGCTTGAGCGCCAGCGTGTAGAGGCCGTCCTGCGCGCGGAGTGCGTCTTTCATTCGCTTGTCCGACGGCATCACTCCCACTCCGCAGATTCCCCAGTCGAAGGCTTCACCTCGTCGCAGGAGGGTATCGATGTACATGGCCTGGTGTGCACGGTGAAAGCCTCCGACACCGAAATGCACTATGCCGGTGGTGACTTTGCTCCGGTCGTAGTTCGGCACTTCGAGTTCAGCATCGAAGTCGAGCAAGGTCTTCGTATTGAGTTCCATGAAAGTTCTAGTCTCCTTCGGCGACGATGACTACGGCTTTGATGCTGCCGGGAATGCGATCGGCCACCAGGGCCTCTTGCGATCGTTCGAGTGAAAAGCGTGCTGTGACCATCGAATCCAGATCGACGCGCCCGGCAGCGACCAGTGCGGCGGCGATCGGCCACGTGTTGGCGTACCGGAACACTCCGGTGAGCATCAGTTCGCGATTCTGAATGATCGGGACCGGCAACGGTATCTCGTCGGCACCCATTCCGACCAGAACGACGGTCCCAGCGGGCCGAACTGCGTGAATCCCGTCGATTACTGCGGCCGTGGCACCCGAGGCGTCGATGAACGCATCGACGGCCAGCGAGCGTACGTCGCTTTCACGAGGATCAACGACGGTTGTTGCGCCGAATTTCAGTGCCACATCACGCCGGGCCGCATCGATGTCCGAGACGATGACTTCCGTCGCGCCGAATGCCTTGGCCACCTGCGTCGTCACGATTCCTACCGGGCCGGCGCCGGCGATCAACACACGAGAGCCGGCAGTGATTCCCGCTTTCTGGGCTGAGGCGATCCCTACGGAGAGTGGCTCGAACAGCGCAGCTGCCTCGTAGGACACGGAATCTGCGATGGGATGGGCGAAGTCGGCACCGATCGTGACGTAGTCGGTCAGTGCACCGTCGATCGGCGGCGTCGCGAAGAACTCCATATGAGGGCAGAGGTTGTATCTGCCTGCCTTGGATTCGGGACTTGTCGGATCGGGCTTCTGAGGCTCGATGGAGACGCGCTGCCCGATGCGTCTTGGGTCGACGCCGTCACCGACTGCGGCGATGCGTCCCGATGCTTCGTGTCCGAGAACGAGCGGTGAGTTGACTACGTAAGGGCCGATGCGACCTTCGTGAAAGTAGTGCGCGTCCGACCCGCACACGCCCACGGCATGGATGCGAACGAGGACTTCACCCGTCTTCGGGGACGGTCGTGGTCTCTCGACCATCTGCATCTTTCCGGTCTCAACAAGGACATTTGCCCGAATTGTCGCAGGTAGATCGACGGATTCTCCGGAAACTGTTGTGTGGGTCACAACGTAGATGTTAGCTTAATGAGCATAAGAACATCTAGTGAGCATCTGCTCACGATCAAGAAACTTTGAACCTGATACACAAGGAGACCGTGTGAACCAGTCGGCTCAGCCCGCAGGACTCAAGTCGTCGAAGTTGCCGGCTTCCGAGGATGTGCGGCTCGCCTTGCGGGCAGCGACCATGTATCACCTCGAAGGCGCTACTCAGGCGGAGATTGCAGCGAAGTTGGGCGTCTCGCGGCCTACGGCCGGGCGGCTGTTGGCCAGGGCGCGGACGCAAGGTTTGGTCAGGGTCGAGATTATGGTGCCGCCGGAGCTCGAAGGTTCGGTGAACACGGAGTTGGAATCGAAACTGGAGAAGCACTTCGGGTTGGCCGAAGTTTTGATTGTGCCCGAAGCAAATTCGGACTCGGACGATCCGGACTTCGACGCGCTCGGCCGACGAGCAGCGGAAGTTCTGGTTCGTCGTCTGCAGCCGTCGAGCGTTCTCGGGTTTACCTGGGGTCCGGAAACCGTTGCGGTAGCAGGATCTTTGCCAGACAAGGCGGCGAAGTGCTCGGCTGTGGTACAACTTGACGGCTCCATGACGGTGACCGACTACCAAACCGGTGTCGACTTCACCATCGGCCGATGTGCACAACAGTTGCAGGCCAATCCTATTCGCCTCAATGCTCCGCTATACGCCGACCCGGCGACTGTGGAGTCGATGCGAAACGACTCGGTCATCTCGAAGGCGCTGCAAGCCGGAACTGATTCCGACATCATGGTTTTCGGAGTTGGTGCCGTCTCGACTGCCACGACCTTGTTTGCCGGTAGCTTCGTCGACTCGACCATGCTGGACGAGTTGGAAAGTCGAGGCGCTGTCGGTGAAATCGGCGGCCGTTTCTACACGATCGACGGCAATCCAGTGGAGGGGCCACTGCCTGAGCGAACGGTCTCCGTATCGCTCGACGCAGTGAAATCCTGCGATCAGACGATTCTGATTTCGGGGGGAACACACAAACGCCAGGCCGTTCTGGGCGCATTGCGCGGAGGTTTGGCAAACGTACTCGTCACCGACGTCGAGTGCGCCCAGTGGCTGCTCGAAGGCTAGCGATCTCACGAGTTTCGCTGTCCGAGCGCGCGACTGACACGCAAGTGTGAAGGAAGGTAATCCGTGAAAACAGGAAGACGAGTGTGGGGCGCTGCCGCGGCGGCGCTCTGCCTCCTGGTGTCGGGATGTGCGGGCGCTGGTGCGCTCGGTGGTTCCGGCGAACGAACAGTCACCATCGCGATGGTGTCGAACTCGCAGATGCAGGACGCCATCAAACTGGCGCCGGCTTTCGAAGCCGAGAACCCTGGCATCGACCTCAAATTCGTCAGCCTTTCCGAGAACCAGGCGCGTGCCAAGATCACAGCGTCGACGGCAACCGGCGGCGGTGAGTTCGACGTCGTGATGATCAGCAACTACGAGACACCTCAGTGGGCCGCCAACGGTTGGCTCACGAACCTGTCCGAGTATGCAGACAAGACGCCCGGTTATGACGCGGACGACTTCATACCGTCGATCAAGACTTCTCTGTCATACGAGGACAGTATGTACGCGGTCCCGTTCTACGGGGAGTCGTCGTTCCTGATGTACCGCAAGGATCTGTTCGATCAGGCGGGGATAACAGTTCCCGAAGACCCGACGTGGCAAGAAGTTGCAGGTTGGGCAGCGCAGTTCGACAACCCGGATGCCAAGATGGCGGGAATCTGTTTGCGTGGAAAGCCTGGCTGGGGTGAGGTACTCGCGCCGCTGAACACCGTGATCAACACCTTCGGTGGACGCTGGTACGACGAGAATTGGAATGCGCAGCTGACCAGTCCGCAGGTCGAGGATGCGGTTCAGTTCTACGTGGACACGGTCAAGGAGCATGGTCAGCCGGGCCCTGCCACAAGCGGATTCGGTGAATGTGCAACACAATTCGCGCAAGGCAACACGGCGATGTGGTACGACGCGACGTCGGCTGTGTCGGTTCTCGAGGACCCTGCGTCGTCGAAGGTAGTCGGCAACATCGGATATGCGAAGGCCCCGAAGGTCGAGAAGTCCGATCCTGGTTGGCTCTACACCTGGGCGCTCGGAATCCCGGAGTCGGCAAAGAACAAAGATGACGCCTGGAAGTTCATTTCCTGGATGACGAACAAGGACTACATCCAGAAGGTCGGAACCGAACTCGGCTGGTCGAGAGTTCCTCCGGGAAGTCGCCTATCGACCTACGAGATTCCGGAATATCAAGAGGCCGCACAGGCATTCGGTCCGATCACCCTCGAATCGATCAACAATGCAGATCCGAAGAACCCGACAGTGCAACCGGTTCCGTACACCGGCGTCCAGTTCCTCACCATCCCTGAGTTTCAGGACCTGGGCACTCGCGTCAGCCAGCAGATCAGTGCTGCCATCGCGGGTCAGAAGAGCGTGAAAGAAGCGCTCGAACAATCCCAGCAGTATGCCGAGGTGGTCGGCAAGACCTATCAGGAGAACCGATGACTACGGTTGCCGAGCCCAGAACTACGGTGGACGACGCGCCACCGGTCCGTGTCGAAAAGAAGATCTCCCGCGCCGAGGGTTGGCGTCGTAGAGGTCCCCTGTTGCCGGCGTTGATCTTCTCGATCGTCGTCACCCAGATTCCGTTTCTGTTCACCCTCTACTACTCGACGCAGTCGTGGAACCTTGTCCGGCCGGGATCGCGGCACTTCAACGGGTTCGACAACTACATCGAGGTTTTCAAGGACAGTCAGTTTCGGGAAGTCGCGGTCAACACGGTCATCATGATCGTGGGTACGGTCATCGTTTCGGTGATCCTCGGACTCGCGTTGGCACTCCTACTCGACAGAGCCTTCCTCGGTCGCGGGATCGTGCGGACACTGCTGATCACGCCATTTCTCATCACCCCCGTCGCTGGCGCATTGCTCTGGAAGACAACAATGTTCGACCCGGTATTCGGTATCGTGAACTTTGTCCTCCAGCCTTTCGGTGTCGGCCAGGTCGACTGGGTCAGCAAGTTTCCGCTCGCCGCCGTCATGATCAATCTGATCTGGCAGTGGACGCCTTTCATGATGCTGCTCATTCTGGCCGGCTTGCAGTCCATGCCCCGAGACATCCTCGAAGCCGCACGGGTGGACGGAGCCAAGCCGTTTGCGATGTTCCGCGAACTGACACTGCCGCACCTGCGCCGCTTCATCGAACTCGGTGCAGTTCTGGGTGCGATCTACCTCGTGAACACCTTTGACGCGGTGTACATGATGACCTCGGGCGGGCCAGGCGTGGCCAGCTCGAACCTGCCGTTCTACATCTACCAGCGCGCATTCCTCGGCTTCGACGTAGGTCAAGCTGCGGCGATGGGTGTCGTGACAGTGATCGCGACCATCATCGTCTCGACACTCGCGCTCCGATTGATCTTCAAGAGCTTCACCGGCAACGAGGAGGCGGCGTGATGACTGCCGTAGAGACGACAAGCGCGACGACCGACAAACCCGTCGTCAAGAAAAAGAAGAGCAGTAAGTTCAGTCCGTGGTCGGTCGTGGCGTGGATCGCCGCTCTCGGATTCTTCTTCCCGGTCTTCTGGATGGTCCTGACCGCGTTCAAGACCGAGGCAGACGCCTACACGGACCCGCCGAAGCTGTTCTTCACTCCCACCCTCGAACAGTTCCGTGCCGTCCTCGATTCCGGTCTGGGTACAACGCTGGCGAACTCGGCATTTGCCACAGGAATGTCGACGATTCTTGTTCTGCTACTGGGTGTTCCGGCTGCGTTTGCATTGTCTCTTCGCCCGGTGAAGAAGACGCAGGATGTGCTGTTCTTCTTCATCAGTACCAAGATGCTCCCAGTCGTCGCCGCAATCGTGCCGCTGTACGTGATCGTCAACGACATCGGATTGCTCGACAACATCTGGGCGCTGGTCATCTTGTACACATCGATGAATCTGCCGATCGCAGTGTGGATGATGCGTTCGTTCTTTCTCGAAGTCCCCGGCGAGCTTCTCGAAGCCGCCAGCATGGACGGCGCGAGTTTGTGGACCTCGGTTCGAGAGGTGATCCTCCCGCTGATCTCGCCCGGAATTGCTGCGACTGCGCTGATCTGCGTGATCTTCTCGTGGAACGAATTCTTCTTCGCAGTCAACCTGACAGCTGTTCAAGCGCAGACGATTCCGGTCTTCCTGGTCGGGTTCATCACCGGCGAGGGCCTGTACTGGGCTCGGCTCTCCGCGGCAGCGACCATGGCGGCATTGCCCGTCATCCTGGCCGGTTGGTTCGCCCAGAACAAACTGGTGCGCGGCCTGTCCTTCGGTGCAATCAAATAATTCTCCTCACCCTCTCAGGAGTTCGTCATGGCTGAAATCTCGTACCAGAAAGCGTCTTGCATCTACGAAGGTGCCGGGACCCTCGCTGTAGATTCACTCGATCTTGACATCAAGGACGGGGAGTTCATCGTGCTCGTCGGTCCGTCAGGTTCCGGAAAGTCCACGGCCCTGCGCATGTTGGCAGGGCTCGAGGACATCGATTCCGGTGCGATCACCATCAACGGCAAGGACATGACCGATGTCCCGTCGAAGGATCGCGACATCGCAATGGTCTTCCAGAATTACGCGCTGTACCCCAATAAAACCGTCGGCGAAAACATGGGGTTCGCGTTGAAGATGCGCGGTGTGCCCGTCGAGGAGCGTAAGAAGAAAGTTGCCGAAGCGGCCAAACTGCTTGACCTGACGGAATACCTCGACCGCAAACCTGCCAAGCTTTCCGGTGGTCAACGGCAGCGAGTTGCCATGGGCCGAGCAATCGTTCGTGAACCGCAAGTGTTCTGCATGGACGAGCCGCTCTCCAACCTCGACGCAAAGCTACGCGTCCAGACCCGCACGCAGATCGCGGCGTTGCAGCGTCGTCTCGGAACCACCACCGTCTACGTCACGCACGATCAGGTGGAAGCGATGACGATGGGTGATCGCGTGGCAGTGCTCAAGGGCGGCAAGTTGCAACAATTCGCTTCTCCGACCGAACTTTACGATCGGCCGGCCAATGCGTTTGTTGCCGGCTTCATCGGATCTCCAGGTATGAACTTGGTAACGGCGCCGGTCAGTTCGGGTGGGGTGCGTTTCGGCGACGTCGAGGTTCCGCTGGACCGCGAGCAGATGGCGGCAATCGCCGCGGCCGGTCTGGCTTCGGTCACAGTAGGAATTCGGCCCGAGCAATTCCAGGTGGTTGCTGCCGGAGACGGAATCGCAGCTCAGATCGACCTGGTAGAGGAACTGGGCAACGAGTCGTACATCTACGCACACGTGCCTGGAACCGAAGCCGACCCGATCTCGCTCGTTGCACGCACCGGCGGGCGATCGAAGCTGCAGTATGGCCAGACGCTGGGCTTCGAGCGGGTGGACGGTCCTGTTCACCTCTTCGACCCGACTACGGGTGAGCGCGTGGGTAGCTGAATCCCACCACAATCGTGACCTGCTCGGCACCCGAACTCGTTCGTGCCGAGCAGGTCACATCCATCTTCGACTGGTGAGAAGGTTAGGGTCTACCGATGAGTGATACACGCGAACGATCCGTCGTGGTGTGTGGTGAGGGACTGGTTGATCTGGTTCCGGTGGGGGAGAGCTTCTCACCCAAGTTGGGCGGTGGACCGTTCAATGTTGCGATCGCGGTGGGTCGACTCGGATCCGACGTGGGATTCGTCTCTCGCTTGTCCACCGACGCGTTCGGAGATCGGATGATCGACTCGCTGGCCGCGTCGAATGTCGACACGACCGGAGTCGAACGTGGGCCCGAGCCGACAACTCTGGCCGTCGTGAACCTTGCCGCGGACGGAGGTGCGCGGTATTCCTTCTACCTCGAGGGAACGGCGGATCGACAGTTCGCGCTGCCGAAACTTCCCTCTGCCCGGGCATTCTCGTTCGGAACGCTGTCGCTGGTGCTCGAGCCCGGGGCCTCCGCTTACGAAGCCATGCTGCACGAAGCGCACGCCCGCGGTCGACTCACCATGGTGGACCCCAACATTCGTCCGGCGGTGATCTCGGACCCGGAAGCATATCGACGACGATTTCGTTCGTGGTTGCCCGCCATCGATATTCTCAAAGTGAGCGACGACGATGCCAAGTGGTTGGGTTCGGTCGACGGCGCCGAGTGGCTCGACGAAGGCGTCGGCGCCGTACTGCTCACCCGTGGTGGTGACGGGTTGCGGTTGATCACCAAGGAACTCGATGTTTCGGTGCCCGCGCCCGCAGTCGACGTCGCGGACACGATCGGTGCGGGCGATACCGTTCACGGAGCCCTGCTGGCCTACCTTGATCGTCACGACGCACTCGACGTCGCCGTTGTGCGCGGGTTCTCCGAGGCAGATTGGTCGGCCGCGTTGACCTTTGCCGCACGCGCGGCAGCCGTCACCGTGTCACGACCAGGGGCGGATCCGCCGTGGTCAAGGGAGTTGGGCCTGCCCGTCTAGCACTGGGGACCACCGCCCTACTGCGAGCGCAGTACGTCGAACTGCCTACCTGTGCACGATGTGCGACGGGGTCGTGTATCGGCACAGTGATACGCATGTCGATATTCCTGTACAAACTCTCGCGACTCGCGTTTCGCCGCCGCTGGGCAATGGTGGGCTTCTGGGTAGTCCTGCTGGTGGCGGGCGGAGTAGGCGCAGCAACGCTGTCCGGTCCGACCGTCAATACATTGTCGATCCCGGGCACAGAATCGCAAGCGGCACAGGACCTTCTGGCTGAACGGTTCCCGGAATCGTCTACCGGCGGAGCCAGTGCTCGCATAGTCTTCGAATCTCCGGCGGGCACGACGCTCGCCGATCCGGCCATTCGGAAATCCGTCAGTGAATTGGTCTCTGCGCTCGGGAAGGACCCTGAGGTTGCAGCGGTATCGGATCCGTATGCCTCCGGCGGAGTGTCGCCGACCGGGACGATCGGATACATGCAGGTCTCCTATACCGCCGACTCGATGGACTTGCCGGACAGTTCGAAAGAACTGCTCGAGTCCGCCGTCCACGACGCCTCGGATTCAGGGCTGGCAGTCGATGTTGCCGGCAACGTGCTGATGGAAAGCAGCGCCGAATCCATGGGAGAGGTGATCGGAGTCGCGATCGCCGCGGTGGTGCTGACCGTCACCTTCGGTTCCTTGGTTGCGGCGGGGCTTCCGTTGATCAGCGCGTTGATCGGCATCGGCATCGCGATCTGCACGATCACCATCGCAACTGGTTTCATCGAATTGGGTTCGAGCACAACCGTCCTGGCAATGATGCTGGGGCTCGCCGTGGCGATCGACTATTCGCTGTTCATCGTCTCGCGCTACCGCTCCGAACTACGTGACGGACATGATCCGGAAATTGCTGCGGGCCGCGCAGCGGGGACTGCGGGTTCGGCCGTAGTGTTCGCGGGGTTGACCGTCCTCATCGCACTGGCCGGACTGTTCGTCGTGAACATCCCGTTCCTGACAAGCATGGGTCTGGCTGCAGCATTCGCAGTTGCTGTTGCAGTGGTGATTTCACTGACGCTGCTGCCCGCCACACTCGGATTTGCAGGGTCGCGCGTCCTGAGTCGGTCTGATCGTCGACTGCTGGCGTCCGGCGGTGAACTGACACACCGGAAACAGTCGGAGGGGGCGGGCTCGCGATGGGCCAAGTTCGTGATCCGGCGTCGAGTTCCGGTTTTGCTCGCGTCAGTCCTCGGGTTGGGATTGCTGGCGATCCCCACCTTCGGAATCAACCTGAGTTTGGCGAGCCCACCAGTGCCCGACACAACTGCCGCCAGGGCTACCGACCGACTATCCGAGGGGTTCGGTGCCGGGTTCAGCGGTCCGCTCATGGTGGTCGTCGACGTTGCCGACGCCACCGATCCGGCAGTGGCATTGAGCGGCGCCCAGGAAAAGCTCGGTGCTCTGCCTGACATAGCGGCAGTGACGCCGCCAGCACTCAATCAGGCCGGCGATACAGCAGTCATCACGGTGGTTCCCTCGAGTGGCCCGGAAACCGAGGCAACAAAGGCGCTCGTCGCAGATATACGTGAGGTCGCCGGATCACTGACCGACGAGACCGGGGCCACGATGTCGGTCACCGGTCAGACAGCGTTGACGATCGACGTCTCGGATCGCCTGGCTGATGCCCTCGTTCCCTACCTCGCATTGGTCGTCGGCCTCGCCTTCATTCTTTTGATGCTGGTGTTCCGCTCGATCTTGGTACCGCTCAAGGCAACTCTCGGATTTCTGCTCTCGATCGGTGCGACGTTCGGTGTGCTGGTCGCGATCTTCCAGTGGGGTTGGTTCGCCGGCATTCTCGGAATCGAAGGCCAAACCGGATCAGTTGTGGCGATGTTGCCCATCTTCATGATCGGCATCGTCTTCGGGTTGGCGATGGACTACCAGGTGTTCCTCGTGACCAGAATGCGTGAAGCGTTCGTCCACGGTGACGGACCGGACGAAGCAGTCGTGAAGGGCTTCGACCAGGGCGCCCGAGTCGTCACGGCCGCGGCGCTGATCATGATCGCCGTTTTCGCGGGCTTCATCTTCGGCGGCGACGCCTTCATCATGCAGATCGGACTCGGACTCTCGTTCGCGGTTCTGTTCGACGCCTTCGTGATTCGTATGACCGTCGTACCTGCCGTCATGTCCCTGTTGGGCTCGAAGGCATGGTGGTTCCCCTCATGGCTGGACCGGTTGGTCCCGAACGTCGATGTCGAGGGGGAGCAGTTGACTGCGCTGCTCGCAGATTCGAAGGAATCCAGTGAACCCACGAGCGACAAGTTGTCGGTATGACCCGGATACGGTAGATCGATGACTTCGACATCGACGTGGGGTCGATGGTGTGCGGAACACCCGCGCACCATCGACCTGGCACTGACGATCCTCGTGCTCCTTGCCACGTGGACGGCGCACCGCATCGCGCTCGATGGCAATGACACCCGCGAAGTAACAGTTGTGGGAGTCCTTGTAACAGCGATCGCAGCGGCAACCATCGTATTCCGGAGGCGCTACCCGTTCTCGGCGCTGGCGGTGGCAGTACTTCTCGGCGTATTGATGATTGCACTGTCAGCGCCGCCGAATGCCGGCACAGGTTCCGCGGCGATGGTGTGCCTCTACTACGTTGCCAGCACGAGTGACCGCCGGAGGACCTTCTTCGCAGCGGCGAGCACAGTCAGCTCGCTGATGCTCGTCACAATCTTCCTGGGAGTGGGGAACAATCTCCTGCAGGAGGCACTGGGGTTGTTGGCCTGGTTGCTGATGGCAAGTTTCGCCGGCGCCGAGGTCCGTTCTCGCCGCGCCTATCTGGAGTCCGTCGAGGCGCGCGCGGTGCAAGCGGAAAGAATGCGCGAGGACGAGGCCCGACACCGCGTCGTCGAAGAAAGGATGCGGATTGCGCGAGACTTGCACGACGTTGTCGCGCACCACATAGCCTTGGTCAACCTGCAAGTCGGGGTCGCGTCGCACTTGATCGGGAAAGACCCGGAGAAGGCGACGACTGCACTACGCGGAGTGGAGGAAACGTCCAAGGCGGCACTCGATGAAATTCGGGCCACGGTCGGAGTTCTCCGTGACGCTCAGGACGGTGATCGCTCGATGAAACCGGCACCGGGGCTTTCGGATCTACCGGCACTGGTGGATCAATTCGTCAGTGCGGGAATGGAAATCGAAGTGCACGCAGTGGGTTCGCTGCGCCCTCTCGGGCCAGCAGTAGACCTCACGGCCTACCGAATTATCCAAGAAGGACTCGTGAATGCGAGCAAGCATGCGTTGCCAGGGGCCGTCACCGTGTCGTTGTCGTACGAAGCCGAGGTTCTGGTGCTGTCGGTCGAAAACTCCGGAACGGCAGTGCCTTCGACGTCACCGCCCGGGTACGGACTGCTGGGAATGAAGGAGAGGGCACAGGCGATGGGAGGCGAGGTCTCAGCAGGATTCCGCGCGGACGGGGGATTTCGTGTGGACGCCCAACTGCCGCTGGTCTCGGTCTCCAGCGGTTCGGAGCGTGAGGAGTCGTGAGTATTCGGGTGGTAGTGGCAGACGATCAGGCGCTCTTCCGTCAAACGCTTGCGCTGCTGATCGGTTCGGAAGACGACATGGAGGTGGTCGCCGAGGCGGCAGACGGAGAGCAGGCATTCCAGGCGGCGCTCGAGCACCGACCCGACGTTGTACTGATGGACATTCGCATGCCGGGCACCAGCGGAGTCGAAGCGACCGCCATGATTGCCGATCATCCGGATTTGACCGACGTACACGTGTTGATCCTGACGACCTTCGAAGTGGATGAACATGTGGCACAGGCGATTCGGGCGGGAGCGAGCGGCTTCATCGGCAAAGGGATCCGAGCGGAGGATCTACTTGATGCTGTTCGGACGGTCGCAGGTGGGAATTCTTTGTTGTCGCCGATTGCGACCAGTGCGTTGATTTCTCGATTCCTTTCCACTCCGTCGCGGGCCGACTCGACTTCTGGGATTTTCGGTCAATTGACACCACGCGAACTCGAAGTGGTAACCCTCGTTGCCCTCGGGATGTCCAACGACGAAATCGCCGCGGAATTGGTGATCAGCGCGGTCACGGCAAAAACCCATGTGAACCGGGCGATGACGAAACTGGATGTCCGCGACCGCGCGCAACTGGTGGTTCTCGCCTATCAATGCGGTGTAGTGATTCCGGGACGCTCGGTGGATTGACTCGAGAAACTCTTGACTCGAACGGGTGTTCGAGTATTGTTTGGGGTGGGGATCGGGGGATTCAATGAGTGTCTTGTTGTCGGATGTGGTGTCTGGTTCTGCGGTGGGGTTGCGCGGACGTCTGTGGCGGTTGTCTGCTTCTGAGTTGCGTGCGGTTGCGGTGTCGGCGAGTGCGGAGATTCTTCGTCTCGAGGCTGTGCGGGTGGCGGTGGTGGACGAGTTGTCGTTGCGCCCGGATGATCAGGTGATTGCCAGCCGCGGGGTGGGGTGCTGGTTGGCGGCGAACACGATGCTGCAGGTCCGGGACGGGAAGAAGATCGCCGCGTTGGGTGCTGCGCTACGGCCGTTTCCCGCGGTGGCGGCTCGCTTCGATTGCGGGGACTGCTCGTTCGATCATGCGGTGTTGATCGTGGCGTTCTGCGAGTCACCGCCGAAGGGCATGCCGGAGGAGGCGCTCCCTCGCTGTATCGATTTGTTGTTGGCTGCTGCGTCGGGGGTGGAGTCGACGACCACGAAGGTGCGGAGTGTTATCGCGACCTTGGAGCGAGTGTTCGAATCGGATGAGATTCCGCCCGCCGAAGATGTCGATCGCAACGAGTTGCGGATCGCGTCGACGTTGAACGGCCGGGTGGTGGTGCGCGGAGATTTCGACGCCCTCACCGGTGAAATGCTGCTCTCCGCCCTGTCGAATCTGACGATGCCCACCCCGGCACCCGATGGAACGCCGGATTCTCGGTCTGCGGCGAAACGCACGGCGGATGGGTTCACCGAACTGATTCGGCGTTATCTGGATTGCGCGAAAACCGGTTTCGATGGTGGGCAGCGTCCGCATGTGAACGTGCACATCAACGCGCGTGATCTGGCTGAGCATCGGGACTGCGCCGCAACACCAACTGATGGTGGTGGAGTGGCTGTGTCGGATCTTGATGTCGGGCACATGCCCTGGCTCGGGCCACTGTCCGTGTCGCAGACCAGGCTCCTCGGGTGTGATTGTTTCCTCTCGACTGTTCTGCTCGATGATCACGGGGCGCCGTTGGATGCGAAACCCGGCAAGCGATTAGTGTCCGCGGAGCAGCGAGTGGCGTTGATCGCCCGGGACAAGGGGTGCGCGTTCCCGGGTTGTGCGTGTGTTCCCGCGTGGACGGATGCGCACCATATTCGGCACTGGGCGAACGGTGGCCCGACGGTGATGAGCAACCTTGTCCTGCTGTGCCGTTCGCATCACCGGTTGATGCACCGGAAATCCGGGTTCGTCGGGAAGTGGGTGATCCGCATCGGGGTCGACAAGAAACCGTGGTTCATCCCACCGCCCTCGATCGACCCCGGGCAGCATCCGCGACCGGCGAACACCACATTCCAAACCTGAGGGGGCAAATCTCAGATGCACCAGAACGTGCCCAGGCCTGTCTCGGATCCGCTGCTCTGTGTCCGACCGATTGGTGGGAGGTGGAGTCGAATGGGTGCGTGCTTTGGGGGTGGCTCTACTTTTGGGTGCCCGTGTGGCCTGTCCCACTCAGTGGGTCATTCTTTCGTCGTCGCCAAGCCGGTTGTGCCAGGTCATTTGGACGTCTGACCTGCAGTTCAAAATCTTTCGTTAGAACACGTTCCAATTTCGCGGATTTGTGGCTATGGTCACAGAGATAGATGCGGGTGTGCGAATGAAAGGGTGAAGTGACGTGAAGACCAAGGGTGCAATCCTGTGGGGCCTCAATGAGAAGTGGTCCGTCGAGGAGATCGAGATCGGCGAGCCGGTAGCCGGCGAAGTTCAAATTCGCATGGAAGCGGCCGGAATGTGCCACTCCGATCACCACATCGTCACCGGCGCGACCCCGATGCCGTCGTTCCCGGTCATGGGCGGGCACGAGGGTTCGGGCGTCATCACCAAGCTCGGCCCGGAGGTCAAGGGACTGGAGGTCGGCGACCACGTCGTTCTGTCCTTCATTCCGGCTTGTGGAACCTGTCCGGCGTGTTCGGCCGGGCATCAGAATCTTTGTGACCTCGGGATGGGCCTCCTCAGCGGCCAAGCCATCAGCGACGGCACGTACCGGATCCAGGCTCGCGGCGAAAACGTGATCCCGATGTGCCTGCTAGGGACGTTCTCGCCCTACATGGTCGTGAACCAGTCGTCAGTGGTGAAGATCGACAAGGACATTCCGTTCGAGGTTGCCGCACTCGTCGGTTGCGGCGTCCCGACCGGTTGGGGATCGGCAACCCACATCGCCGATGTGAAGCCCGGCGAAGACGTTGTGATCATGGGCGTCGGCGGCGTCGGTATCAGTGCGCTACAGGGTGCGGTTGCATCGGGCGCCCGGTACATCTTTGCCATCGACCCCGTGCCGTGGAAGCGTGAGCAGGCCCTGAAATTCGGCGCAACGCACGCTTTCGAAAGCGCTGCCGCTGCCATTCAGCCGATCATCGACGCTACGTACGGACGCATGGCGCAGAAGACGATCATCACCGTCGGCGAAATGAAGGGTGAGTACGTCGAAGAAGCGATGATTCTGACGGCAAAGGCTGGTCGTTGTGTTGTCACTGCAATGGGGCACCTGACGGACATGGATGTGAAGCTGAACCTGTTCCTGATGTCGATGCTTCAGAAGGACCTTCAGGGCAACATTTTCGGCGGTGGCAACGCTCGTCAGGACGTGCCTAACCTCCTCGCGATGTACAAGGCAGGCAAGCTGAACCTCGACGACATGGTCACTCGGACCTACACGCTCGAAGGCGTGAACGACGGGTACCAGGACATGTTGGATGGCAAGAACATCCGCGGCGTCATCCGCTACACCGAAGCTGACTGGTGATCGAAAGCGCAACTCTTGTGCCAGTAGTCTGATCGGGTGCCCAGTACTCACAGTCTCGACGTAATCCAGCAGTGGCCGGTCGACAATGCGGCAGCGGTCGTCCTCTCCGGGAAGAATCCGGGTGAGGGCGACCGCATTCGTGGTTTCAGCGGCGACCAGTCGCATGTTTTCCCCCTGGCTTCGGTGACAAAACTGTTGTGCGCCTACGCGATTCTCGTGGCGGTGGAGGAAGGGGCGGTCGAGTTGGATGGGCCGGCCGGGCCTGAGGGGTCGACCGTTCGTCATCTCCTCGCACATGCTTCCGGGTTGGCATTCGCCGAACGTGTTGTTCAGGCGCCGGTGGCGTCGAAGCGGATCTACTCGAGTGCGGGATTCGAGGTGCTTGCCGAGTTGGTTTCCCGGGAGACCGAGATCGAATTTGCCGACTATCTTGCCGAGGCGGTATTCGCGCCGTTGGGGATGACCAGCGCGGCTCTTGTCGGTCCTGCCGGTCACGGTGCGCAGGCATCGGCAGACGACTTGGCCAAGTTCGCGGCTGAACTGCTCTCGCCGACCCTGATCTCGACGCAGACGTTCGCAGAGGCGACAACCGTGCAGTTCCCGGGGCTCAACGGAATTCTTCCGGGATACGGCTCTCAGCGCCCCAACGACTGGGGACTCGGATTCGAAATTCGCGGCGAGAAGCGTCCGCATTGGACAGGTCTCGAGAACTCGGCCGCAACTTTCGGTCATTTCGGCCAGTCCGGGACGTTCCTGTGGGTCGATCCCACGATCGATACTGCGTGCGTCGTGCTTACCGATCGCGACTTCGGTGATTGGGCCAAGCCTTTGTGGACTGAATTGTCAGATGGCGTAGTCGGTGAAGTTTCGCGATAGAGCACAAATTTCTCTCCTTCCACTGGCGCAACACGGGTAACACAAGGCACACTGTTCAATCGAGCGTGCTGCACGAACTCGACAGAGGTCGTTGGGGAAGACGTCCCTCGTCGAAGCAGGAGGCTCGAGTGCGCGAAATGAATCAATTCGCGGACGTGACGACTGGTGTGGTTTACATCCACTCGTCGCCCGCGGCGCTGTGCCCGCACGTGGATTGGGCTTTGTCCGCCACGTTGGACAGCCCTGCCAAGCTCAGATGGACCTCACAGCCTGCCTACGACGGGCTTCTGCGTGCGACGACGGACTGG
Organism: Rhodococcus sp. MurmanLake-1; assembly: GCF_056945715.1. Taxonomy (NCBI): domain Bacteria; kingdom Bacillati; phylum Actinomycetota; class Actinomycetes; order Mycobacteriales; family Nocardiaceae; genus Rhodococcus; species Rhodococcus sp. MurmanLake-1. The sequence goes on from NZ_JBWZNF010000004.1 coordinate 251,821, forward strand.
ACAGGTCCCGTCGGAACCTGTGCCCGCCTGGTCGATTCGCTACGGGCGTGGCCGATGTTGCGCTTCGAGGTCACCGAGGACCCGAGCCACGGCGTCGACGGCGAACGGTACAGCCATGTGCCCGGTCTGGGCTTGTGGCGCGGATCCACCAGTGCGAACGGTGATGTCGTTGTTGGAGAGATGAAACTGCGGTCCATCATGAATTCCGGTGGAGACATCGCCGCGGAGATCGATCGGGCGATAGGCGCACCGTGGGACGAGGAACTCGAGCCCTTCCGGAGTTCGGGCGAAGGCGCCGAAGTGACATGGCTGCGTAGGCGTGTCAGTTGACCGAGGTCCATCCTGAACCCTGAGTGCTCTCGCGGATTGAACGACAAAGACTTGAATGACAAAGGTGGGCCCCGCCGTATCGGCGAGGCCCACCTTGCTGTCCAGGGTTGTCAGAGCGGAATGTTCTTGTGGCGCGCACGGACAGATGGTGCAGACGCGAGCGCAGCGGTGACGATGCTGCGAGTCTTCGCCGGGTCGATTTCCTCGTCGACGACGCCGATTTCGACAGCGCGGTCGACGCCGCCTGCGATCGCCTCGTGTTCGGCAGCGAGACGGTCGTGCAATGCTTCACGCTCGTCGTCCGGTGCCGCAGCGAGAGCCCGCTTGTGCAGGATGCCGACAGCAGCCTTCGCGCCCATCACGGCCACTTCGGAGTTGGGCCAAGCGAAAACGGCCGTGGCTCCCAGTGCTCGCGAGTTCATTGCGATGTATGCGCCGCCGTAGATCTTTCGAGTGACAACGGTGACGCGGGGGACAGTCGCCTCGGCGAAGGCGTGAAGTAACTTCGCGCCGCGCCGAACCACGCCTTCCCACTCCATCGACACGCCAGGCAGATACCCGGGAACATCGACGACGACTACGAGCGGCACGCCGAATGCGTTGCACAGTCGCACGAATCGAGCGGCCTTCTCTGCACTTTCGGAGTTCAGGCACCCCCCGAGTCGCAGTGGGTTGTTCGCGATGACGCCAACCGTGCGTCCGGCCATCCGGCCGAAACCGGTGACGATGCTCCGCGCGTAATTGCCTTGCAGTTCTTCGAAGCTCGACTCGCCTTCGACGTTGTCGAGCATTTCGTGAACGATGGGACGAACGTCGTATGCACGTTTTGCGGACGCAGGCATCATGGCGCGCAGATCGCTGTCGCCGAGTTCCGCTGCCCGCTGATCGAATTCGCCCTGCTCGCACATCATCGAGACCAGGCGTCGTGCGCGGTGCAATGCGTCGGCCTCGTCGTGTGCGGCGATGTGCGCGACACCCGACTTCTTGGTGTGTGTGTCCGGACCGCCGAGTGACACCATGTCGACCTGTTCACCGGTGACACTGCGAACTACGTCTGGGCCGGTGACGAACACTCGGCCTTCCGGCGCCATGATCACGACATCGGTGAGGGCTGGACCGTACGCGGCTCCACCAGCGGCAAAGCCGAGCACGACGGAAATTTGAGGTATGAGACCCGACGCACGGACCATGGCCTCGAAGACCAGTCCGACTGCGTGGAGTGCTTCGACGCCTTCAGCCAGACGCGCGCCACCGGAGTGCCAGAGACCCACGATGGGGGACTCTTCCTCGATGGCGGTATCGATGGCTTTGACGAGGTGTTTGCAACCGTCGACGCCCATTGCGCCGCCCATGACGGTGGCATCGGAGCAGTATGCGATGGTGCGGACGCCGTCGATGTTTCCGGACGCAGCGAGCACGCCGGACTTGTCACGGGCGTGGAGCGGCACTGTTGTGCCGGGGTCGAACAGATTTTCCAGGCGCGCAAGAGGATCGCGCGGGTCTGTCGATGATTCGGACTTTGTCACGGGGGCCAGGATGGTCATCGCGTCCTCCTTCAGTACGAGCCTTGGGTGGAACGAAAGGTCGGTGTTGTCCGCGGGTGACGTTGTGTTGCAACGACACCCGCGGACAGGTGCAAACCGCGGTTCGGGCTAGGCCCGACCGAAGGCGAGCGCGACATTGTGCCCACCGAAACCGAACGAGTTGTTCAGTGCGAAATCGAAAGAGCCGGTTCGGGGTTCACCCTTGACGACATCGAGATCGATTTCTGGATCCTGGCTGTCAACATTGAGCGTGGGCGGGATGATCCCGTCACGCACCGCCAGAACCGTGAGGACTGATTCGAGGGCGCCGACAGCGCCGATCGAGTGTCCCAGCGCGGATTTCGGGCCGTACACCGCAGCGTGATTGCCGACCGCTGCGTTGATTGCCTTTGCCTCTGCGATGTCACCGATCGGCGTCGCAGTGGCGTGGGCGTTGATGTGCTTGATGTCGGACTTCGTCAGTCCGGCCATCTCGATTGCTCGGGTCATGGCTCGCGCCGCGCCCAGGCCTTCCGGATGCGGTGCCACGATGTGGTACCCGTCCGAAGTGATTCCGGAACCGAGCAGGCGGGCATGAATGGTGGCCCCGCGTGCCTTTGCGTGTTCCTCGGTTTCGAGGATCATCAGTGCGCCGGCTTCGCCGAAGACAAATCCGTCACGGTCCTTGTCGAAAGGACGTGAAGCTGCGGTCGGATTGTCGTTGTTGGTGCTCATTGCACGCATCATGGCGAAGCTCGCGATCGGAACCGCGTCGATGAAGCTCTCGACTCCACCAGCCACAACCATGTCCGCGTCACCCATGACAAGCATGCGGTGAGCGTGAGCAATTGCCTCGGATCCCGACGAACATGCCGAGACCGGGGTGATGACGCCACCGCGGGCCCCGAGTTCGAGCCCGACCGTTGCGGCCGGTCCGTTGGGCATGACCATCTGCACCGAGAACGGGGACACCTTGCGGTATCCGCCGCCACGGAGTTTGTCGACGGCGTCGATGAGCGTGTCGCCGCCGCCGAGTCCGGTGCCGATGACAACCGCGAGGCGGTCCTGATCGACTTCGGGGCTGCCGGCGTTGCTCCAGACCGTGCGACTCAACGTGAGGGCAAGGCGTTCCACCCAGCTCATCCGTCGAATTTCGACGCGGGACAAGCCCTCGTCTGGTGAAACCTTCAGGTGCCCGCCGATGCGAATGGGAAGGTCGAACTCGTCGATGAACGGGTCATCGAGGATTCCGATGCCGCTTTCGCCGGCGAGTAGCGCCTTCCACGTGCCATCCACATCACCAGCCACCGAGGTCGACGTCGCGAGGCTCGTGACGACGATGTCGGGGAATTTCCCTTTGCGGGTAGAAGCGGAAGTCACGGTCGGCTCACTCTGCGTTCTTGGCTTCGGCGCCTTCGGCTTCGAGCTTCTGGATGTACGCGACGATGTCGCCGACGGTGCGCAGGCCTGCGAGATCCTCGTCGGGGACCTTCACGCCGTACTTGTCTTCGGTCTGAACAGCGATCTCGACCATGGACAGGGAGTCGATATCGAGGTCGTCCACGAAGGACTTGTCAACGGTGACCTCGGAAGGCTCGATACCGGTGACCTCCTCCACGATCTGGCCGAGTTCCGCGATGATTTCTTCCTGAGTGTGGGCCACTGGTGTGGCTCCCTTCTTGATCGATTGAGGTGGGGTGAAACGTCCGGCCGCCGTTCGGGCTGATCGGCCGGGTGGGCGTCCGAGCTAGGTCAGCTCGGACAGTGCGGAGATATCCTCCGGGTTCTTGAGGGCCACCGTCGGCGTGCCACGCATTTCGCGCTTGGCAATTCCGACGAGGGTTCCGGCCGGCGGGAGTTCCACGATCGCGCTGACTTCTGCTGTCCGCAACGACGCGGAGCAGAGGTCCCAACGAACGGGGCGGGTTACCTGCGCGGCAAGTTTGGTGAGGGCGTCGGCGCCCGAGGAGACGGGTGCGCCATCCGAGTTGGAAAGCAGCGTGCGCGTCGGATCGGACGGGGTGATCTTGGCGGCAGCAGCTGCGACGGCATCCTGTGCAGGTGCCATGAAGCGGGTGTGGAAAGCGCCGGCGACGGGCAGTGCGCGGACTCGGGCCTTTTCGGGTGCGTTTGCTGCGAGTTCTTCGAGCGCGGTGAGCAGTCCGGCAGCCACGATCTGGCCGGCCGCATTGCGGTTGGCTGCTTCCAACCCGAGTTCTTCGAGTCGTGCGAGCACTTCGGCTTCGTCGCCACCGAGAACGGCTGACATGCCGGTGGGCTCGAGCGCGCAAGCCTTGGCCATCTCGGCGCCGCGGAGGGCGGCAAGCGCGACCGCGTCGTCAGCGGAAATAACACCGGCGACCGCAGCAGCGGCAAGTTCACCCACTGAATGGCCGGCAGCGATGACGTCGGCGCCGAGGAGCCCACGTGATTCGATTTCCTCGTACGCCAGCAGAGCAGCGGCAACGACGAGGGGCTGGGTTACCGAGGTGTCGGTGATTTCTTCGGCAGTCGCGGTCGTGCCGAGTCGGACGAGGTCCAGGCCGGCTGCCTTCGACCACACTTCGAGGCGGTCTTGCGCTCCGGGCAGTGCCAGCCATGGGCTGAGCATGCCGGGTGTCTGAGAGCCCTGTCCCGGGGCGAGCAACGAAATCACTTATTAAGAGAACACCGCCGCGAGTGACCTGCGAGATGTCGGTCGCGATGAACTCTGGCGAAGTGTTTTGTAGGGTTCCCACAAAATCCCATGTCGCGCTCGGCCATCGAAATTGGACGCTCCGGGGTTACAGGTTTGTTTGTCCGGATGTTAAAGATGTGACTGAAGTAACCGAATTGTTCGATTTGAGATCGATTTGTGTCAATCGGCCCACGGTAGCGGCGATCCGTAGTACGTACGCGTCGCGTGGATTCGTAGGATCCCGGCCGGTAACTTCCGCGATTCGCTTCAAGCGGTACCGAACGGTATTTGGATGAACAAACAGAAGACGTGCACAAGTCTCAACCGCACCTCCACAGTCGAGATAACTGTCTAAAGTATCGGTCAAGACTGTGCCGGATTCCGCTAAAGGTGCGACCAGGAAATCGCGAAGAGCCTTTACGGCAGCGTCGTCTCCGAGTAGTGCCCGTTCCGGGAGCAGTTCAGTCGCGAAAACGGGACGAGGTGCGCCGCGCCACCCGGCGACGGCCTTGATTCCCGCGAGAGCTTCGGACGCACTGAAGTGTGCTGCGCTCAACGATGGCGTTGTCGGGCCGATCACCACCGGTTCGTCGGCGAAACTCATGAGCAGGTCTTGAAGGAATTGGCTGCCTTCCGTCTTACTGCTCAGCTCGCCGCTGACGATCATCACCAGTCGCGGACCCTGCACCACGGCGAGAACAGCGCGCCCGTGCGCGGCGGCAGTGGCGTGGACGGTGCCGGCAACCGAGACCCGCTCGTCCGGCGGGGGAGACCCGACGATGACGGTGGCCGGAGCCGTGGCGTCCCAGTTCAAGGTGGCTGCGCGGGAGAGCATGTCCGAGCCGGTGTCTCCCTGCACGACGGCGTCGACGACGAGCGCTTCCAGTCGCGTGTCCAGGGCACCGCGCGACTCGGCGGCGCTTGCGTACACCGTCGCTGCTGCGAAACCGAGTTCACGCCCGTAGCGCAGGACGGCTTCCGTCAGCGCGATCAGCTGCTGATCGTTGCGGGCGAGAGCCGGCAGCCATTTCTCGAAGAACTCCATCGCCACCCGGACCATGTCGACGGTCTGGCGCAACGTGAGCTGTCGAGCAAGATCCTGAGGGATGACCGGGAAAGACTCGTATCCGAAGCTGATCTCCGAGTCGAGTTGCCGCAGCCATTCCAGGAAATTCACCACCGACGTCTGCACCAAGAGTTGAACGTCGGCACGTTGCGAAGCGTCGAGACTGTCGAAGAACGGAAGCTGCTCCTCCATCACGGTCACGGCCTCGGTGGAGAGTCGACCGGAGAACTGTTTGACGCGGCGGAGCAAGGCTTCTGGAAGTGGATCGCGAACCTGACGACGGCGGGCGAGTACAGCCTGCAACCCGGACGACTGTGGTCGAGTGCGGCGTACGCCCTCTTCGGGTTTCTCGGGATCAGGTTCGGGCATGAGAAAAACCTACGCCCATCGCCGCAGCGGATGTCGAGATGACACCCTCGGCGATGGGCGTAGGTCTGTTTTCGATCGCTGGGACTGTTGCCCTACGACTTAGGCGCTACCGGTGTCCCCGGTCTGCTCGGGAGCAGCATTCACGTCGTCGATGCGGTATCGGCTCGCTGCTTCGACGGCCTTCGACCGCTCGATCGATCCTTCCTTCGCCAAGCCGATCAGCACGGCAACGACGATGGACTCGGCATCGACGTTGAAGTAGCGACGCGCTGCAGTGCGGGTATCGGAGAACCCGAACCCGTCCGTGCCGAGCGTGGTGTAGTCGCCGGGAACCCACTGACGGATCTGATCCGAGACCGCCCGCATCCAGTCCGAAGCCGCGACGACAGGGCCTTGGGCCGACGACAACGCCGTGGTGACGAAGGGAACCGGAGCATCCTCGGACGGATTGAGCAGCGCCTGACGTTCGCATTCGACGCCTTCGCGGCGCAGCTCACCCCAGGACGTGACCGACCAGACATCGGCCGAGACGCCCCATTCGTCGGCGAGCAGCTTCTGCGCACGCAGACCCTCGGGCATCGCGACACCGGAGACGAGGATCTGTGCCTTCGGGCCGGCTGCTTCGGACGTCTTGTAGAGGTAGATGCCCTTGAGCAAGCCCTCGACGTCGAGACCTTCGGGCTCGGCCGGCTGAACGTACGGCTCGTTGTAGATGGTCAGGTAGTAGAAGATGTTCTCGCCACCGAAACCGTCGACGCCCTCGGTGCCGCCGTACATGCGGCGCAAGCCGTCCTTGACGATGTGCGCCAACTCGTACGAGAACGCGGCGTCGTACGTGACAGCGGCCGGGTTGGTCGATGCCAGGAGTAGCGAGTGTCCGTCGGCGTGCTGGAGACCTTCACCGGTCAGAGTGGTACGACCGGCGGTCGCGCCGAGAACGAATCCGCGAGCCATCTGGTCGGCGGCCGCCCACAGGCCGTCGCCGGTGCGCTGGAAACCGAACATCGAGTAGAAGATGTACAGCGGAATCATCGGTTCACCGTGGGTGGCGTAGGACGTGCCGACTGCGGTGAACGATGCCGTCGAACCGGCCTCGTTGATGCCCTCGTGCAGGATCTGGCCGATCGGGCTCTCCTTGTAGGCGAGCATGAGTTCGGCGTCGACGGAGGTGTAGAGCTGTCCGTTGCGGTTGTAGATCTTCAGCGACGGGAACCACGAGTCCATACCGAACGTGCGGGCCTCGTCCGGAATGATCGGCACGATCCGCTTGCCGATCTCCTTGTCGCGCAACAGTTCCTTGAGAATGCGCACGATCGCCATGGTGGTGGCGACTTCCTGCTTGCCCGAACCCTTGCGGATGACGTCGTACGTCTTGTCCTCGGGGAGCTTGAGCGGAGCAGCGTCGGTGTTGCGGGAAGGCAGGAACCCGCCGAGTGCTTTACGACGGTCGAGCATGTACTTGATCTCGGGAGCGTCCGCGCCCGGGTGGTAGTACGGAGGCAGGTACGGATCCTTCTCGAGCTCGGCATCCGAGATCGGGATGTGCTGCATGTCGCGGAACGCCTTGAGATCGTCCAGCGTCAGCTTCTTCATCTGGTGTGTGGCGTTGCGGCCCTCGAAGTGCTTACCGAGGGTGTAGCCCTTGATGGTGTGCGCCAGGATGACCGTCGGCTGGCCCTTGTGTGCCATGGCCGCTGCGTAGGCGGCGTGGACCTTGCGGTAGTCGTGGCCACCGCGCTTGAGGTTCCAGATTTCCTGGTCGGTGAGGTCCTTGACCAGTTCCTTGGTGCGGGGGTCACGTCCGAAGAAGTGATCGCGCACGAACGCGCCGTCGTTGGCCTTGTACGTCTGGTAGTCACCGTCCGGCGTCACGTTCATCAGGTTGACGAGTGCGCCGTCGCGATCGGCGTGCAGCAGCGCATCCCACTCGCGACCCCAGACGACCTTGATGACGTTCCAGCCGGCACCGCGGAAGAACGATTCCAGTTCCTGGATGATCTTTCCGTTGCCGCGGACCGGGCCGTCGAGGCGCTGGAGGTTGCAGTTCACGACGAACGTGAGGTTGTCGAGGCCTTCGGTTGCCGCGACGTGAGCGAGGCCGCGTGATTCGGGCTCGTCCATTTCGCCGTCGCCGAGGAACGCCCACACGTGCTGATCGGTGGTGTCCTTGATGCCGCGGTCGTTGAGGTAGTGGTTGAACCGGGCCTGGTAGATGGCGTTCATCGGGCCGAGGCCCATCGAGACCGTCGGGAACTCCCAGAAGTCGGGAAGCAGCCGTGGGTGCGGGTAGGACGGCAGTGCGCCGCCGAAGTCGGCGTGGGACTTCTCCTGGCGGAATCCGTCGAGCTGTTCCGCGGGGATGCGGCCCTCGAGGAAGGCGCGGGCGTAGATGCCGGGGGAGGCGTGACCCTGGATGAAGATGTGGTCGCCACCGCCCGGGTGGTCCTTGCCGCGAAAGAAGTGGTTGAAACCGACCTCGTACAACGCTGCCGAGGATGCGTAGGTGGAGATGTGACCGCCGACGCCGACGCCCGGTCGCTGCGCGCGGTGGACCATGATCGCGGCGTTCCAACGGATCCAGGCGCGATAGCGGCGCTCGACCTCTTCGTCGCCGGGGAACCACGGCTCGTTTTCGGTCGGAATCGTGTTGACGTAGTCGGTCGAGGTGAGCGCGGGGAGTGCGACGTGCTTCTCACCGGCGCGTTCGAGCATGCGGAGCATGAGGTAGCGGGCACGCGTGGGTCCGGATCGATCCAGAAGTCCGTCGAATGATTCGAGCCATTCGGTGGTCTCGTCCGGATCGATGTCCGGCAGGTACGACGCAACACCTTCGCGAATGACGCGAACGCGACCGTCGGTTCCCCCCGGCGTGTTCGACGCGGGCGAACCCGACTCGCCGGCGGCGCCGGAATCGGCGTTCTGCCCGGACGCGGGACCCTGGATCAGGTCAGACAACGTGTGCTCCTCATTGGTTTGGGGACGCGTGGTGGGGCGTCCTTACATAGGTGATCGAGGCCTTGTTAGGTCCGACGCACTTCCATCGTGAATATGGCGCGTACCTCATCTTTCACCATCCCGGTCGGTCCGGCACACCTCGCCTCTGGTTACTCTCGGGTAGCGTTTTTCGGCGTGACGCAGGGGTGTGATGGTTCCCCGTAGTCACAGGCTTGGGGGATCGATCGGAACGTATGAAGGGGTGGGAAAAAATAAACAAAGAAATCAACTACGGCAGGGTCGGGGCGTGGGTCTCGGTCGGATCGATCGCAGTGGGATTGTCGGTGATCGTGGGATGTTCGGCGGCGGTGACCGGATCGGCAGTACCCAATGAAGCGCACGTGGCTGCATACCAATCCGAGGTGAGTATTTCGATGGCCGCCGCGTCCTCGTCGAAAGCGGCGGCAGATGCGGCAGAGGCAGCTTTCGCGATCTGTGAGGAAGCGGTCTCTCGATCGAAAAACGACGTGGTCGCGTTCAATGCCTACGTCGACGCCGGAAATCATGGTGAGACCGACCTGAGAGCCGAAGCAAGCGCTGCTGCTTCGTCGGCCAGGGACACCGCCTCGTGGTTCGACTCGGTCGCGAGTGAACTTCCGGCGCAACTTTCCGGACTGTTCGACGAATTGGCCGCGAACCTACGTTCATCTGCAGTCGTGATCGAGAGTGATCATTCGGCGGATGAAATCAATTCGATCAGCGATACGAGCAATTCGATTCGCAAGTCGATCTTCGATGAATGTGGATCCCTGTGACCTGCGGTAATCCGCAGGCGTAAGGTTCGCCGTGTGTCAGAAGACGATCTTTGGTGAAAGTTTTCGGCGTGGTCGGCTTGCGCTAACGCCTCAGACCATGTTCGCTTTCCCTAATTGATCGTCAAACGGTAGGTGTGCGGGGTCGCCACACACCATCAACAAAAGGAGGACCCCACCGTGGTCGCCGCGGCGGATGCCCAGAACTACGCTCAGAAACTCGGGATTACCACTGACATGGTGGTGCAGGAACTGGGCTGGGATGAGGATACCGACGACGGCATTCGTGCCGCGGTTGAGGAAACCATCGGCGGGGAAATGCTCGACGAGGATTCCGACGAGGTCATCGACGTCGTGCTGCTGTGGTGGCGCGACGAGGACGGTGACCTGGTGGATGCCTTGATGGATGCCATCGGGCCCCTCGCCGACGAAGGCTTCGTGTGGGTTCTCACTCCCAAGACCGGTCTCGACGGACATGTCGAGCCCAGCGAGATCGCCGAATCGGCGCCGACTGCCGGCTTGACGCAGACATCGGCAGCCAACCTCGGTGACTGGTCGGGAAGTCGACTGGTTCAGCCGAAGGCTCGTCCGGCCAACAAGCGCTGACCCGGCCCTTTCCGCACTTTCCCAAGGAATTGCACATGCCTCTCGAAGTTGGTGCCCAGGCACCGGATTTCACCTTGAAGGACCAGAACAACCAGGAAGTCTCGCTCGCAGATTTCCGCGGTGAGAAGAACGTTCTGCTGGTCTTCTATCCGTTGGCCTTCACCGGGACTTGTCAGGGGGAACTCTGCAAGGTCCGTGACGAGCTTCCGAAGTTCGAGAACGACGACACTGCCATTCTCGCGATTTCTGTCGGGGCTTCGCCGACTCACAAGATCTGGTCAGCTGAGCAGGGATACACATTTCCCTTGCTTTCGGACTTCTGGCCGCACGGTGAAGTCGCTCAGAAGTACGAGGTGTTCAACGACAAGTTGGGCTTCGCGAATCGTGGCACCTTTGTCATCGACAAAGACGGAGTCATTCGTTTTGCCGAGATGAACGGCCCCGGAGAAGCCCGTGACCACGGACTTTGGGCAAACGCGCTTGCCGCGCTAGAGTCTTAGAGCACTCCCGGTGAGGGTCTCACCGGGAGTTCGGGCGTGTAGCTCAGTGGTAGAGCTCTGGTTTTACACACCAGCGGTCGGGGGTTCGAAACCCTCCGCGCCCACCGAAGAATTCAAACCCCGATCTGCTTGTCGACGCAGATCGGGGTTTTTTCATTTTCGGCAACGAATTGTCCGCAATACGCCATCCTGGACGCATGTCCAGTTCTGTGATCGAAGTAGCCGTCGACCCGACGCGCGTGCATCCCACCCGTCCGCACATACATATCGCCGAGATGCCCAGTCTCAGTGTTGCGTTGTTCCCGGGGCAGACGATCCGGGTTCGTTCCCAAAGCGACGCACTGGCGACCGGGATTGCCCGCGTTTGGGAGATCAACCGAATGCACCGCTTGATCTATCTGACGATCGACTGGGACGGCTAGAGATCAGCTCGGGCAGACACGTGACGGTTGGCCAGAGAACGAGCGTGGCTGCTACAACTACGCTCGTGCAAATTTCGGTTCGCTCGTCCCAATCTCGATTCAATGCGCGAGCTGCCGGGCTCCTCCTCGGCTTCGTTGCGGATCGGGCATTCGCCGATCCGGGGCGGTTCCATCCGGTCGCCGGCTTCGGAACCGCAGCTATCGCGCTGCAGAAGATGTCATACCGGGACTCGCGCGCGGCCGGAACACTTCATGTCGCCGTGCTCTTGGCCGGCACCGCAGGACTTGGCCTCACAGCCGAAGCAGCGTCGCGCCGGGCCGGTTGGGCGGCCGTGACGGGTACGACGGCGATAGCTACCTGGGCCGTGCTCGGCGGGACGTCGCTTGCACGCACCGGCATCGATATGGCCGCTCGATTGGAGGCGTCACAGGTCGACGGCGACCTGACGAAAGCGCGTGAGCTACTTCCTTCACTGTGCGGACGCGATCCCTCGGTGCTGGGCGAGGAGGGCCTCACGCGTGCAGCACTGGAGTCGGTTGCCGAGAACACCTCGGATGCAACCGTCGGCGCAGTGTTCTGGGGCGCAATTGCGGGCGTGCCAGGTCTGTTCGTCTACCGCGCTGCCAACACACTCGACGCGATGATCGGCTACCGCTCCGAGAAGTACCTCAGATTCGGGTGGGCTGCGGCGAGGTTCGACGACCTGGTCAACATCGTCCCGGCTCGGCTGACCGGCGCGCTGACGGCTGCGTGTGCACCGGTGGTGGGCGGCTCGGTTCAGGAATCACTGGCAGCGTGGAAACGCGACGCAGCGGCTCATCCAAGCCCCAATGCTGGCGTCGCGGAAGCGTCGGCGGCAGGGGCGTTGGGCATTTCGTTGGGTGGTCGGACCGAGTACGCGCACGGGGTGGAGATTCGTCCCGTCCTCGGCCGCGGGCCTGTGCCGACGCCGAACGATCTGCGCCGCGCGGCGAGGCTTTCGTCGGCGGTGCAGATCAGTGCAGCTGTGGTGTCAGCGGGTATTGCCGTATCGATCGGCAAGTTTGGCTTCCTGCGCCGTGAGCGGCACTGATTCCGGCTCGGGCTTCTTGCGACGGCTGAAGGTACGAGCCGGTTCGCCGGGGGGTGCGGCAGGCGCGGACACTGCCGCTTCCGGGGTCGTCTCGGCAGCGGCGTCGTCGGCTGCGAAACCGTCCACAGCTGCTTGAGCTGCCTTTTCCTTGCGACGTTCGCGCCACTCGGCGCGAATGAAGTAAGCCAGTCCGAGCGGCGCCATGATGCCGAACGCCAGCCATTGGAACCCGTACGAGAGGTAGGGGCCCGCGTCGAGTTGGGGGAGCGGGATCGTGCCGAGACCGCCGGGCTGGTCGGGTTCGAGTTGGATGTACGCGTCGATCAGGTCCGTTCCGATGAACTCGCCGATCGGCTGTGCGTCGATGGAGTAGACCTGCTTCGCGCCGTCCTCGAACATCGGAACTCGGCCGGGAGCAGTGCCTTCCGACAGGCGCACACGGCCGTTGAGAGTGACCGGATCGGTCGGCGGCGCAGCGATGGGCGGTGCCTCGGCGCCGTTGATCGGCCGAACGTATCCGCGATTGACGAGGATCGTGCGGCCGTCGTCCAGGCGGAAAGGCGTCAGGATCTCGTACGACGGCGCGCCCTCGATGGACTGCAGGCGGACGAGGATATCGGCGTCGGGCAGATAGGTACCTGCCGCGGTGATGTTTCGCCATTCGTCGTCCGGTGCGATCGTCGAATCGGCGATGACATCACCGATCGGCACGGTCTCCGCGTTGATCGAGTTCGAGATCAGATCATTGCGGTGCTCGGTCTTCGTGTTCTTGCCGAGCTGCCACGGAGCGAGCACGGTGAAGCACAGGTAGGCGAAGAGCCCGACCACAGCTGCCAGTACCAACCAACCGGGCCGCAACAGGAATTTCAGTCTTCGCACACGTCCACGGTATCCGTTGCCCGAACGGGAGTGAATTTTGCTCCGGGTTCAGGCTCGCTCGCGGATCCAGTCGAGTATGTCGGGAATGGCCGCTTCGATCTGGTCTCGAACCAGTTCGAAGTCCTCCTGATCCCCGTAGTACGGGTCCGGAACCGATTCTCCGTCCGCCTCGGGGTCGAACGATCGCAGTAGGCGCCGACGCTCGGTGGGCACGCCGAGATGAGCAAGCTCACGTTCGTGCCCGGTGTCGAGGGCGACGACTAGATCGGCGGCGAGATGATCTGCATTGACCTGCGCGGCGCTGTGGCCCGTCGGATATCCGGCCGCTCGGAGCACGACGTTGGTCCGCTCGTCGGCCTCGCTACCGGTGTGAAACCCCTCGGTACCGGCGCTGCTGACACGCACCCGCTCGGCGAGGCCTTCACGGCCCAGATGCGCGAGCAAGATCTTTTCGGCCATTGGTGACCGGCAGATATTGCCGGTGCACACAAACGTCACATGGAGTGGTTCAGTCACATGGAGTGGTTCAGAGGCGGCCATCGAGAAGTCCTCCCAGTTCGGATGCCGACGATACGGAGCGAAACGCTTGCCGCGCTTCCTCGGCGGAACCGTAGCCCCATTCGACGACGACGGTGGGGATGCCGTACTTCGCGGCGCCGAGCACGTCGTGATCACGATCGCCGATCATGAGCACGTCGGGGGTTCCGCCGTCGGCAGCGAGGACGGGAGTGATCCCGAGTGAGGTCAGCGAGTGCGCGATCACATCGGGTTTCGCCCGACGAGTTCCGTCGTCACTTGCGCCGCCGATGAACTCGAAGTGCTCGGCCAGGCCGAAATGCTCGAGGATGCGAATGGCGAATCGTTCCGACTTCGAGGTGGCGACGGCCAGTCTGGTGCCGCTCGCGCGAGCCTTACCCAGGACGACGTCCATGCCCTCGTACACCGAGTTCTCCTGCCACCCGGTCGCGTCGTAACGCTCGATGTACGCGGCGATCGCCCGATCCACGTCCGCCGGGGCCATGCCGAGTGACCTGAAGGTATCGACCATCGGCGGGCCGATCACCGATGCCAACATCGCTTCCGTCGGCTCCGGATGGCCGACAGTTGCCAACGCATGTCGGAAGCCGCCGTGAATGCCGGGAGCGGAATCGGTGATGGTTCCGTCCAGATCGAACAGAACTACAGGAAAACGGTCGAGGGGTGGTGTCGTCACGGCATTCATTGTCCCGGACGGCAGGGGTGATGTCCGCGCACGGTGCTCGACCGTAGGCTGACCGGGTGAGTACCGGAACGGTTGACCTGGAGAGCTTGCGACATCACGGAGATGTCGAAGCGGAGCCCGGGTTACTCGATTTTGCCGTCAACGTTCAAGGCTCCGGCCCACCGGAGTGGTTGCGGGATCGGCTGGCCGCAGGGCTGTCGACGCTCGGTTCGTACCCGTCCGCTGCAGCGGAACTGAAAGCCCGCGAAACCGTCGCGCAGCGGCACGGGCGCCGGCCCGAAGAGGTGTTGTTGCTCTCGGGTGGTGCCGAGGGATTCGCGATGCTGCCGCGCCTGGGCTCTCGGTCGGCAGCGCTGATCCATCCGTCCTTCACCGAGCCGGAACTGGCGCTGCGAGAGGCCGGTGTACCGGTGACGCAGGTGATTCTGGAGCCGCCTTTCGAGCTTCGGGCCGCGCAGGTACCAGAATCCGCGGACCTTGTCGTTCTGGGCAATCCGACCAATCCGACGTCCGTGCTTCACCCCAAGGCCGATGTGTTGGAGTTGCGTCGGCCGGGCCGGATCCTGGTGGTGGACGAGGCATTCGGCGACGCGATCCCCGGCGAAGCGGAGAGCATCGCAGGTGTCGAGTCGGCGGATGTACTGGTGCTTCGGAGCCTGACCAAGACGTGGGCACTCGCCGGATTGCGGTGTGGGTACGCGATCGGCTCTCCGGATCTACTCGCTCGACTGGCTCACGGCCGAGCCCACTGGCCATTGGGCAGTCTGCAGATCGAGGCCATCACGGCCTGCTGCGAACCGTTCGCGGTCGAGCAGTCGAGGATCAAAGCCGAAGCGATTGCGGCAGACCGCCAAGACATGTCCCGGCGACTGACCGAGATCGGGATTGCCGTGCACGAACCCGCTGCGGGGCCGTTCGTGCTCGTCGACGTCCGCGACGGCGCCTCGATGCGAGAGCACCTGCGTGCCTGCGGTATCGCCGTCCGCCGGTGCGACACCTTTCCCGGACTCGGGCCCGATCAGTTGCGCGTTGCCGTCCGTCCAGCCGAGCAGGTCTCGGTACTGATCGAAGCGATGAAGGAGATCTTGTGAGCGGCCCAATTCTTGTGGACGTCATAGCCGTGCTGGAATCTGCTTATCCGCCCGCCCTGGCGGAATCGTGGGATTCGGTCGGTCTGGTCTGCGGCGATCCTGCGGACGCGGTGACGAGAGTGGTTTTCGCGGTGGATCCGACCGAGGCAGTGGTCGACGACGCCATCGCCTCCGGTGCCGACCTTCTGGTCGTTCACCATCCACTTCTGCTGCGTGGGGTGGACACCGTCGGTGCTCACACACCCAAAGGTGCGTTGGTCCACAAGCTCATCAAGGCGGGGTGCGCACTGTTCTCGGCGCACACCAATGCGGACTCCGCCGACCCTGGAGTGTCCGACGCGTTGGCGCAGGCTCTGGGCCTGACCGTGCTGCGCCCGATCGAACCCAAGCCGACGCAGCCGCTCGACAAGTGGGTCGTCATGGTTCCGGTGGAGAATGCATCGGCCGTGCAGGATGCACTTTTCGAGGCCGAGGCTGGGCGGATCGGCGACTACAGCCAGTGCAGTTGGACGGTCACCGGTACGGGTCAGTTCTTGCCAGCCGACGGTGCGAATCCGACGATCGGGACTGTCGGCGCTGTGGAGCAGGTTCGCGAGGATCGTGTGGAAGTGATTGCCCCACGCGGAAAGCGAAGTGCGGTGCTGGGCGCATTGCGTGCCGCCCACCCGTACGAGGAACCAGCCTTCGATGTCTTCGAACTCGCAGCGTTCCCCAGTTCGC
Organism: Rhodococcus sp. MurmanLake-1; assembly: GCF_056945715.1. Taxonomy (NCBI): domain Bacteria; kingdom Bacillati; phylum Actinomycetota; class Actinomycetes; order Mycobacteriales; family Nocardiaceae; genus Rhodococcus; species Rhodococcus sp. MurmanLake-1. Next base: position 268,045 of record NZ_JBWZNF010000004.1, read on the forward strand.
TCGGTCTGGGGCGGGTGGGTGAGCTCGAGCACCCCGAAACATTGCGAGAGTTCACGGCGCGAGTGGCGCGCTCACTGCCCTCGACCGAGTGGGGTGTTCGCGCTGCCGGAGATCCGGACGCGACCGTTCGTACCGTGGCGGTGTGCGGCGGTTCCGGCGACTCGTATCTGGACGTGGTGGCGGCGCTGGGCGCCGACGTCTACGTCACTGCGGACCTGCGGCATCATCCCGCGGACGAGCATCTTCGTGCCGGTGGCCCGGCACTGGTCGACGTCGCCCATTGGGCTAGTGAATACCCGTGGTGTGCGCAGGCGAAATCGGTGCTCGACGCCGCGTTTGCCGACAATCCGGGGTGGGAAAGCCGGGTTTCGACAATTCGCACCGATCCGTGGTGTTTGAGTGCGCATTAGTGCAGCGCTCTGCAAGGTACGGTTGCACGAACAATTCAAGAGCAGTTCTTCGAGAGCCGTCCTTCGCGAGCACTGCCGACATCGGACTTACAGCAGGAGTTATACAGCGTGAACGTCGAACCACAGGTGCAATCCAAGCTTCTCGACCTCGCCGGGGTGGATGCTGAGCTCACTCGGATCACCCACCGACGCGGAGCGCTTCCCGAGCAGCAGGAAGTCGAACGTCTCGAGGCCGAGCGAATCAGCCGTAAAGATGCGTCCGTAGCCGTCGAAATCCAGATCGACGACATCGATCGAGACATCCGCAAGCTCGAAGGCGAGGTCGACGCGGTTCGTCAGCGCGAGGATCGTGACCGCACTCTGTTGCAGAGTGGGTCGGTCGGGGCGAAGCAGCTCACCGAACTCGAACACGAACTCGGCAGCCTGGTCAGGCGTCAGGGGCTCCTCGAGGACGAGTTGCTCGAAGTGATGGAGCAGCGTGAGGCGTTGCAGGCCGATCACGATCACGCCGGCGCCCAGCTGTCCCAGGCCGAAGAAGAGCTGATCGACGCCAAGCGTCGCCGTGACGACGCCGTCGCCGATCTGGACAAGGCGCAAGAGCGTTGCGCCGCCGATCGTGAACGACTTGTCGGTGAATTCCCCGCCGATTTCCTTGCTGTCTACGAGAAGCAGCGCACCCTGGGCGGACCGGGCGCGGCGCTTCTGCAGGCACGCCGATGTGGCGCTTGCCGGATCGAGATCGACCGCGGCGAGATCTCCCGAATCGCCGCGACACCGGCCGACATCGTCGTTCGTTGCCCAGAGTGCAATGCAATCATGGTGCGTACCAAGGAGTCCGGTCTGTGACTCCCACGCAGGTCATCGTCGAGGCCGACGGTGGATCGCGCGGCAACCCCGGCCCGGCCGGCTACGGCGCCGTGGTCTTCGACTCCACCCGCTCGGTGTTGGCCGAACGCAAGGAAAGCATCGGAATAGCGACCAACAACGTCGCCGAGTACCGCGGACTGATCGCAGGGTTGGCCGCTGCCGGTGAACTCGGAGCGTCGACGGTCGACGTCCGTATGGACTCCAAGCTGGTCGTCGAGCAGATGTCCGGGCGCTGGAAGGTCAAGCACCCGGACATGATTCCGCTGCAGCGACGCGCAGCCGAGTTGGCGACGCAGTTCTCGCGAGTGACCTACACGTGGATTCCGCGCGGCGAGAATTCTCATGCCGATCGTCTTGCCAACGAGGCGATGGACGCTGCTGCCGGGATCGAAACCGCGACCCCCGCACCAGCTGCACCCGCCGCGCCGTCAGAAGAGACGTCGGAACCGCAGATCGCCGGCTCTCCGGGATGGATCGCCACCACCGGCAAGCCGACACGAATGTTGTTGCTACGTCACGGACAGACCGCGATGTCGGTCGATCGCCGCTACTCCGGACGCGGCAATCCTGAGCTCACGGAATTGGGCCGCGCGCAGGCCGCCGGCGCGGCTGCACGCTTCGGGAACCGCGGCGGTATCGACGCCATCGTCTGCTCACCCCTCGGCAGAACCCGTGAGACGGCAGAGGCATCGGCCCGCGTGCTCGGTCTTCCCGTCGTCGAGCACAAAGGTTTGATCGAAACCGATTTCGGCGACTGGGACGGACTCACCTTCCGCGAGGCAGCCGAGCGCGATCCGGACCTGCATCGTGAATGGCTCTCGGACACTTCGGTGCGCCCACCCGGCGGCGAGAGTTTCGATGAGGTACGAGAACGAGTCGTCGCCGCGCGTGACGACCTGATCTCGACCTACGGCGGCGCGACGCTGTTGGTCGTTTCTCACGTCACCCCGATCAAGACGTTGGTGCAGCTGGCCCTCGATGCCGGGCCGTCCTTGCTGTACCGGTTGCATCTGGATCTGGCGTCGCTGAGTATCACCGAGTTCTATCCAGACGGGGGAGCCTCGGTCCGGTTGGTCAACGACACGTCACATCTTCGCTGAAAATGCCCCGACTGCTGATCAGCCGTTGATCAGATCACCAACCACAGGGCGCTCACGGCGGCGAGCAGCGTCAGTGGCGTCGTGATGACCCCGAGCAGAGTGAACGTCGCCAGCGTGGGCGGTGCGCCCGCGCTGGTGGCAACTCGTCGCCAGAGCATTGTCGCGAGAGAGCCCACGTAGGTGAGGTTGGGCCCGAGGTTGACGCCGATCAACATCGCGAGCACCAGGCCTGGAGGTGCTCCCGTCCCGAGCGCCGCGATCATCAGCAAGGTTGCCGGCAGGTTATTGACGAGGTTGGACGCGAGCGCAGCGACCATGGCGACGAATAGCAGTGATCCGTAGCTGGTGTCGCCTGGCAGGATCTGCGCAATCCATTCTCCCACCGGCCCGTTCGCGACTCCGACGACGATGATCCCGAGAACCAGGACGAACGCGCAGAACCAGAGGTCGGCAGCGTAGAGCATCTTGGAGGCGGTCGTACGGTGCCGAGCCAGAGCGATCGCTCCCAGAACACTCGCACCCACCACAGCGATCCAGGCGGGCTCGATCCCGAAGAAACCCGAAACCGCGAAACCGACAAGCGTCAGTCCGATCACCGCCAGCGGCAGACTCGGCGCAGGCGAGGAAGTTTTACTTGCCGGTGGCTCTGTGTTTTCCGAGCGGACGAGTTCGGATCGGAAGAACAGTCGGAAGATCAGATATTCGACAGCGATCGTCACGACCCACGGCAGCGCCATCAACGCGGTGAAGTGCAAGAACGTCAAACCTGTTGCAGCAAAAGCGATGAGGTTGGTCAGGTTCGACACCGGCAGAAGCGTCGACGCCGAGTTCGACAGGTGCGCACTGGCATACGAATGGGGCCGCGGACTTGCTCCGATGGATCGTGCGGCCGCGATCACTGCGGGTGTCAGAAGTACGACGGTGGCGTCGAGGCTCAGGACCGCCGTGGTCAGGGCAGCCGCGCCGAATACGTAAATCAGCAACCGGTGCGGATCGGCGAGGGATTTTTGCTGCAGGATCTGGCTGACCCAGCGAAAGACGCCGAGAGCGTCCGCGGCATGAGCGAGAACCAGCACGGCAACCAGGAAGACGACGGTGGGTGCCATGCTCGTCAGTTCTTCGCGGGCTTCGTCGAGAGTGACGACACCGGTCAGGAGAACGACGACAGCTGCCGGCCCGGCGATGACGATCTCGGGAAGCCCACGTGGACGCACTATCGCGAAGACGAGGACGACGGCGACGAGCAGGATCGGTAGAAGAGTCACGCGCTGGTGCTCCGTGTCGGGGCGAGCGTCATTTGAGCAGTTTGTAGAGCGTGTTCAGATTTCGGGTTGTGGTGAACGCCTTGAACTTCGGTTTTCCGGTGTTCCTGCCGAACGCGCTCTTGACGGTCTGCCCCTTCTCGACCTCCCAGTACAGGACTCCGTCGCCGGCCACCACGCGTTCGACCGAGGCATCGAGTTGCGCTGCCGCAGCACTCAATTCCTCGAGGATTTCCGGCTCGGAGGCAACCATCGCGTAAGCATGCCAACCCTCGCGTTCTCGGTCGAACGGGTAGTTGTCCACGATCGCTTGCAGCGTCGGAATGTCGAGGACGAATACCCAAGCCTCGTAGCCGAACTCGCGGGCGAGGGCAGATTCGATCTGTTTCTTCAGCGACGAGATGTCGGTGCTCGGACTGTCGAACAGAACGTTGCCCGAGGCCAGGACGGTTTTCACGCCTTGGAATCCGAGGTCGCCGAAGACTCTCGCCAGGTCCGCCATCTTGATGTTGATGCCGCCCACGTTGATACCGCGTAGCAGGGTCACGTACCGAGTCATAAGGTGACCATAGTGCCGGCCACCGACAGGCGCCCGGTAGCATACGGGGGCGGACGAGTTGGCCGGGCGGCCGCGGCTTCTGGAACCAGCGTGTACCACGCACAGGCCTGGGGCCGAGGAAAGTCCGGACTCCACAGAGCAGGGCGGTTGTTAACGGCAACCCGAGGCAACTCGCGGGACAGTGCCACAGAAAACAGACCGCCTGCCTTTCGAGGCAGGTAAGGGTGAAACGGTGCGGTAAGAGCGCACCAGCACCTCGGGTGACCGGGGTGGCTAGGTAAACCCCGCCCGGAGCAAGGTTGAAGGTCGCATCGCTCGCGGTGCGGCTGCGCAGGTGTTCGAGGGCTGCTCGCCCGAGCCTGCGGGTGAACCGCTCGAGGCACCCGGCGACGGTGTGCCCAGATGGATGGTCGCCACTCGGCACTTCGGTGCCGCAGGACAGGATCCGGCTTACACGCCGACTCGTCCGCCCGCGATCTGCACAGTGAGAAAAAGAAGACCCCCACCGGATCGGTGGGGGTCTTCTCTTGTTCGGAAAGCTGTCAGACAGGCTTGATGACCAGCAGCGTAGCCCAGTACGTTGCCGCGTCATGGCCCATGAGCGGGAGGAGGTAATCGTAAAGAATTGCGGACATGCGCACTCCATTTTCTGTTCGTAGCTTGTGTTGGGCATTCAAGCAGAACTCACCGTTCGAATGTCCGGTTCTCACCTGCCAGGCCAAGTAGAAAGAATATCAGTCTCACAGCGATCTACAAGCTTCTATCTCACTCTGATGTCACACTGTGGATATGACTGATGAAGATCGACTCTGGTACTTCGACGTGTCCGACGGTTCCGTCACGCAGGGAAAGGGCGCGTCCTCGTTGACGAGGATGGGGCCGTACCCTGATCGGGACTCTGCCGAGCATGCATTGAAGATCGCTGCCGAACGCAACAAAGCCGCCGATCGGGCAGACGAAGACTGGAACAACTGAGACTTGGAACAACTGGGACCGGTACAGCTGCTACACCGGCCCGAACCGATCATGGAGGATGCGTGCCCGCAAGTCGAATGATGGTGCAGGGAATCGACTTCGGAGTGGTTCGGGCGGAGTTCGACTTGCCGGGAGCATTCTCGGCCGCGGCGCAGGCCGAGGCCGAGAATGCCGTGGATCGTTTCGGTGCCGGGCGTGTCGACGAAACGGGTATCGCCTTCGTGACCATCGACCCCCCCGGATCGATGGACCTCGACCAGGCAGTGCACATCGAGAAGACCTCGACCGGGTACGTCGTGCACTACGCGATCGCCGACGTCGCGGCGGTGGTGACGCCGGGCGGTGCGCTCGACGTCGAAACCCGCAAGCGTGGTCAAACCTTCTATCTCCCGGACGGTTCCGTTCCGCTGCATCCTCGGGCGTTGTCGGAGGGATCGGCGAGTCTGCTGCCGGACGTGGTTCGCCCCGCCGCACTGTGGCGTATCGAGTTGGACGCCCAGGCCGAGCCCACGTCATGGCAGGTGAGACGCGCTCTGGTGAAATCGGTGGCGCGTCTGGATTATTCGACCGTGCAACGTGACGCCGACGCGGGCACCTTGCATCCGTCGATCGCCGCACTACCGGAATTCGGACGATTGCGCAGTGCCTCGGCGGTTGCCAGGGGCGCCATCGAGCTGAAACTGCCCGAGCAGTCAGTGGTTCGGGATCAGCCAGAGGACGAGTCCTCGGCTCGCTGGCGGATCGAGCTCGAGCCACGCACCGAAGTGGACGACTGGAACGCAGAAGTGTCGCTGCTGACCGGTATGTGTGCCGGCCGCATGATGATCGACGCAGGTATCGGGCTGCTTCGCACGCTGCCGCCGGCCGAGGAGTCCGCGGTTCGCACCCTGCGGAGAACTGCAGTGGCGCTGGGTATCACGTGGCCGGAGGGTCGAAGCGTCGGGCAGATTCTTGCCGGACTCGATTCCAACGAGCCGTCGACGATGGCGCTGATGTCAGTTGCGCCGTCGTTGCTGCGCGGCGCAGACTACGCGGCCTTCGACGGCCAGCTACCGGAGTTGACGGTGCATGCGGGGATCGGAGCGCCCTACGCTCATGTGACGGCTCCACTGCGCCGGCTGTCCGATCGCTTCAGCACCGAGGTGTGTCTGGCGATCACAGCTGGTACGCCGGTACCGGAATGGGTGCGCACCGCCCTTCCCGAGTTGCCCGACATCATGAGTGGGTCCGACTCACTGGCGAACAAGGTCGACCGCGCGTGCATCGATCTCACCGAGTCCACGCTGCTCGACGGTCGGGTCGGCGAGGTCTTCGACGCGGTGGTGATGCGCGCCAAGGACGGAAAGCGCTCGGCGGAAGTGTTTGTCCCGTCGGTCGCAGTGATTGCGAAATGCGTCGGAACGCCCGATGACGGTGAGCGCGCAAAGGTGCGACTCACCGCCGTCGACACTGTCAAACGGACGGTGGAATTCACGTTCCCGGCGTAGGGCGCTACCGGTACGAATCGGTGGCTTCCACCAAGTGATGTGCGATGCCGGGCTCCATCGCGGAGTGTCCCGCGTCGTCGACGATCACGAGCTTGGATTCGGGCCACGCCTTGTGCAGCGCCCAGGCGCTGGTGGCGGGGCAGACGACGTCGTAGCGGCCCTGGACGATCGTCCCCGGAATGCCGTGCAGTGCGGAGCTTTTGCGTAGGAGCTGACCCTCGTCGAAGAATCCGCCGTTGACGAAGTAGTGGTTCTCGATACGAGCGAAGGCCAAGGCGCACCTGGTCTCGGAGTTCTGTTCGATCTTGTCCGCCTGGGGGTACAGGTAGCTCGTCGATCCTTCCCAAGCCGACCAGGCGATCGCTGCCCGGGCCGCGACGTCGGGGTCTTCGGAATGGAGCAGTTGGTGATAGACCGCGACGAGGTCTTCGCCGCGCTGCGCCTCGGGTACCGGTTCGAGGAATTTGTCCCAGCGCTCCGGGAAGATGTTTCCCGCGCCGCCGTTGTAGTACCAGTCGATCTCGCTACGACGCAGGAGAAAGATCCCGCGCAGAACCAGTTCCGTGACGCGCGTGGGAAACGTTTCGGCGTAGGCGATGGAAAGCGTGGAACCCCAGGACCCCCCGAATACCATCCACTTGTCGATCGAGAGATGTTCGCGCAGGGCTTCGATGTCCGCCAACAGCTTGTCCGTGGTGTTCACCGACAGGTCGGCGCCGTCGGCAACGTGCGGGGTGGATCGCCCGCAGCCGCGCTGGTCGAGTAGAACGATGCGATATGCGGCCGGATCGAAGAACTGGCGTACCGCCGGTTGTGCACCGCCACCGGGGCCACCGTGCAGGAACACCACCGGCTTGCCGTCCGGATTTCCGCTGACTTCCCAGTACATGCTCTGGCCGTCACCGACGTCGAGGAAGCCGGTGACAAAGGGTTCGATCGGGGGATAGAGACTCCGCAGAGCCGACGGCGGTGCTGACGTTTCGCTCATCAGAAGCCCACCAGCCCGGAGGCGAGATCGGGGATCTCGAGTGCGGAAATCGCGCCGCCCCGGACGTCCGGGCATGCGGCCGAGGTTGCCGCGTCGATGCTTTCGCGGTTCTGGGCGAGATCGAGCAGGTTGATGCCGTTCTGCGTCGCCCACGTGATGACGATCGTGTTCAGTCCGCCCTTGCCGAGCGTCGGGGTGACGGTCCGCCAGTTCTGCAGCTGCCCTTCCATATCCGAACACAACTGCTGGACCTGAGCGTCGGTGAACGTCGAACCGGACGCGGAGGTTGTTGCCGGCGCCGTCTTGGTGGAACTCGCGGGCGTAGTGCTGCTGGGCGCGGGAGAGTTGGTGGACCCTCCCGCGCATCCGCTCAGCACCGTGACGAGAGCTGCCGCGCCGACTACAGCTGCGGCAGTAGAACTTCGACGGTTACCGATCATTGAACGCACCCCTGGCTGGTTGAGAGACAGGCGGCGTTCGCCGGTCTCGGATCAGAAACTGTGTTCTGCGGCCGGGAAAGCGCCAGTGCGAACTTCTGATGCATAGGCGGCGGCTGCGGAACGCAGTTCGTCACCGACGTTACCGAAACGCTTGACGAACTTGGCTGTCTTACCGCTCGTGTAACCCGCCATGTCCTGCCAGACGAGTACCTGAGCGTCGCATTCGGAACCGGCCCCGATGCCGACGGTGGGGATGGTGAGTTTGCGGCTGACCTGGCCCGCAATCTCGGCCGGAACCATTTCCATGACGACGGAGAACGCCCCGGCTTCCTGGACTGCAATGGCGTCCGCCACAAGCTGCTCGGCCGCGTCGCCGCGACCCTGGACGCGGAATCCGCCGAGCGAGTTCACGCTCTGCGGGGTGAATCCGACGTGAGCCATGACGGGGATGCCGGCCGAGGTGATAGCCGCGATCTGCTTGCTCATCCGCTCGCCGCCCTCGAGTTTGACGGCGTGCGCGAGGCCTTCCTTCATGAACCGTGTCGCAGTCGCAAGGGCCTGCTCGGCGGAACCCTCGTAGGTGCCGAAGGGGAGGTCGGCGACGACGAGTGCGTGCGGGGCGCCGCGAACCACGCCACGCACGAGCGGGAGCAGTTCGTCGACGGTGATCGGCACGGTGGTGTCGTAGCCGTAGACGACGTTGGCGGCAGAGTCGCCGACGAGCAGCACCGGGATGCCTGCGTCTTCGAAGATGCGTGCCGTGGAGTAGTCGTAAGCGGTGAGCATCGACCAGCGTTCGCCGTTCTGCTTCATCTCGGCGAGGTGGTGAATGCGCGTCTTACGCTTCGGTGCATCGGTAGAGCTTGCAGTGGGTACAGAACCATAGAGAGGTGTTTCGGACATCGTTGTCCCTTTCTGGCCTCGAGGCCCTGAGCGTTGATCGCCTTCGGGTCCCCGGGTGTGGGTGATGACGTGTTCAGTCTGCCACCGGACATCGCCGACACGAATAGTTGACGGGGTGCAATGGGTCACATCACCGCGTGCCTGTCAGTTAGGTGCCGAACCGAGGCGAACCGCTGGCTACCGAGGTTTCCTGGCACCATCAATGGCATGTCGAAGTTCGTTCGCCTCTCCGGTGCCCTCGCCGGAAGCGCAGCAGTGCTCGTGTTGGTTGTCGGTTGCACCAGTTCGGAAGGCACGCCCGAATCAGTGGAACCTGCTGGTTCTGCCGCGTCCGCGGTGCCGTCCGGCCTCGAGAAATTCTACGAGCAGACGCTCGACTGGGGTTCGTGCGACCAATTTGTCGAAGAAGGAACTGCGCCGCTGGGGCGTGGGGTCGACTGCGCCGAGGTGAGCGTTCCCGTCGACTACGCGAATCCGAACGGCGACACCGCGAAGGTGGTGATCTCGCGTTCGAAGGCAACCGGCGACCGCATCGGCTCACTGTTGCTGAACCCCGGCGGGCCGGGTGGGTCCGGGCTGTCGATGGCGACATCGGGTTCGGTCACCGAACTGCAGGAACGTTTCGACATGATCGGCTTCGATCCGCGGGGGATCGGGGCATCGACCCCGCAGGTTCGGTGTTTGACGCCGGAGGAGACCGACGCGGAGCGTGCGGAGGTCAACGTCGACATGACGCCGGAGGGCATCGCTCTCGCCGAGGCGGACAGCAAGGACTACGCCGCCAAGTGCGCTGAGCGGACCGGTACGGAGTTCCTCGCTCATGTCGGTACCTACGAGGTGGTGCGAGATATGGACGTCATTCGGGGCGTTCTCGGCGATCCGAAGATGAACTACCTCGGGTTCTCGTACGGGACCCGGCTCGGATCCACGTACGCGGAAACCTTTCCGCAGAACGTCCGAGCGATGGTCCTCGACGGCGCGCTCGACCCCGAGCAGGATCCGGTCGACGAAGTGGTCTTGCAGGGGCAGGGCTTCCAAGGCGCGTTCGACGCCTTTGTCGCCGACTGTGTCTCGCGAACGGATTGCCCGCTGGGTGATGATCCGGCGCAGGCGCAGGCACGCTTTCAGGCACTCGTCGATCCGTTGATCGAGAAGCCGGCACAGACCACCGATCCGCGCGGGCTGAGTTATTCCGACGCGATCACGGGCGTGCAGCAGGCTCTGTATTCGCCACAGTTGTGGACGCCGCTGCGTGGGGGTCTGTCGAGTCTGGCCGACGGACGCGGCGACTCGCTGCTCAATCTCGCCGACATGTACGAAGGCCGTGAGGATGACGGCAGCTACTCCAACATCAACGACGCGTTCAACGCCATTCGCTGCGTGGACGATCCGGCAACCACCGACCGCGCCGAGGCCGGCGAATCCGACACTCGGTACCGCGAGGCGGCGCCGTTCCTCGACGACGGCCGCGGGACGGGTCAAGCGCCGCTCGACCTGTGCGCGTTCTGGCCCGTTCCGGCTACCGGCAGCCCTCACGCGCTCGACCCCCAGGCGCTCGCCGATGCCGGCCTGCCTCAGTTGGTCGTCGTCTCCACGACGCAGGATCCGGCAACGCCGTATCAGGCCGGAGTGGATCTCGCCAAGCAGTTGGGCGCTGCCCTGATCACGTTCGACGGAACCCAACACACGGTGGTTCTGGACGGAAACTCCTGCGTCGACGATGCCGTCGTCGACTACTTCGTTTACTTGAAGGCACCGGAAGAGGGTCTGACATGTTAACCGGCGCGACGCCGTACGCTGCGCCTATTCGATGGTGACCAATCACTCTGTTAACCGGGACCACTGATGTAACACAGATTTAACGTGGCTTGCTTAGTCTCGCGTGCATGGATCGCCAAAAAGAATTCGTGCTTCGTACCCTGGAAGAGCGCGACATTCGGTTTGTCCGCTTGTGGTTCACCGATGTTCTCGGGTACCTCAAATCGGTGGCGATCGCCCCCGCCGAACTCGAAGGCGCCTTCGAGGAGGGAATCGGATTCGACGGTTCCGCCATCGAGGGATTCTCACGAGTCTCCGAAGCCGACACCGTCGCTCGGCCCGACGCCTCGACATTCCAGATCCTGCCGTGGGCCCACAAGGACGGTGCGCAGCATTCCGCGCGCATGTTCTGTGACATCACGATGCCCGACGGTTCGCCGTCGTGGGCCGATCCGCGCCACGTACTGCGTCGCCAGTTGAGCAAGGCCAGCGACTTGGGCTTCAGCTGCTACGTCCACCCGGAAATCGAGTTCTTCCTTCTGGAGAACGGCCCGATCGACGGCACTCCGCCGATCCCGGCCGACTCGGGCGGATACTTCGACCAGGCCGTGCACGATTCGGCTCCGAATTTCCGCCGCCACGCCATCGACGCACTCGAGTCGATGGGCATCTCGGTCGAGTTCAGCCACCACGAGGCCGCGCCGGGTCAGCAGGAGATCGATCTGCGCTACGCCGACGCACTCTCGATGGCCGACAACGTCATGACGTTCCGATACGTCGTGAAGGAGGTCGCGATCGGTGAAGGCGTCCGGGCGAGCTTCATGCCCAAGCCGTTCAGTGATCAGGCCGGCTCCGCGATGCACACCCACATGAGCCTGTTCGAGGGCGACACGAACGCCTTCCACAATCCTGACGATCCGATGCAGCTCTCCGAGACCGGCAAGGCGTTCATCGCCGGCATCCTCGAGCACGCCAACGAGATCAGTGCGGTCACGAACCAGTGGGTCAACTCGTACAAGCGACTCGTCCACGGGGGAGAGGCACCCACTGCTGCGTCGTGGGGCCCGTCCAACCGATCGGCTCTCATTCGCGTCCCGATGTACACGCCCAACAAGGCGTCCTCGCGCCGCGTCGAGATCCGAAGCCCAGACTCGGCCTGCAACCCGTACCTGACTTTCGCGGTCCTGCTTGCTGCCGGTCTTCGCGGCATCGAGAAGGGCTACACCTTGCCGCCCGAGGCAGAAGACGACGTGTGGTCGTTGACCTCCGCCGAGCGCCGCGCCATGGGTTACAAGGAACTGCCGAGCAACTTGGACAGCGCTCTGCGCGAGATGGAGAAGTCGGAACTGGTGGCCGAAGCACTCGGCGAACACGTCTTCGATTTCTTCCTGCGCAACAAGCGTCGTGAGTGGGAGGAATACCGCAGCCACGTGACGCCGTTCGAGCTCAAGACCTACCTCGGTCTGTGACGGTGAAACCGCCCGCTGCGAGATCAGCAGTTCCAGGACCGGGTCGACTCGGGCTGGTCGAGCCCACCGCTGCCGACGAGTTGCGTCAGCTCGGTTGGGTCGACGCCGAGAGCATCGAACTCTTGTGGTCGCTTTCGCGTGCCGCGAATGCCGACCTCGCTCTGCGCACCCTTGTGCGGATCAAGGACGGGCTCGACGACGGGTGGCGCGAACTCGATCAGGCATTGCGCAAGGACAAAAGCCTGCGAGGCCGCTTGTTCGCACTCGTGGGTGCGTCGTCGGCCTTCGGCGATCACCTGGCCGCGGATCCGATCGGCTGGAAACTGCTCGACGGAACCGCTCTGCCGACCAAGGACGAGGCCACCGCAGCGTTGCTCGAGGCCGTGGGCGCCACCCTCGACGAGGGCGCTACCGAAGGCTCGCTGACCTACCGCGCAACCCTGACCGGGCCGGAAGCTGTTGTTGCTCTGCGTAAGAGCTACAAGGACCAGCTGATGCTGCTGGCTGCGGCTGATCTTGCGGCGACCGTCGAGAACGAACCAGTAGTGCCGTATCAGACTGTGGGTCACCAGCTTTCCGATCTCGCGGACGCTGCCCTGACCGCCGCACTGGCGGTGGCTATCGCAACGGTGTGCCCCGAGGGCAGTTGTCCGATCCGGCTCGCCGTGATCGCCATGGGCAAATGTGGTGCGCGCGAGCTGAACTACGTCTCCGACGTCGACGTCGTGTTCGTCGCCGAACCGGCCGATGCGACGGCCAGCCGCGTTGCCGGCGAGATGATGCGTATCGGTACTTCCGCATTCTTCGAGGTCGATGCTGCGCTGCGCCCCGAAGGCAAGCGCGGAGAACTGGTTCGCTCCCTCGAATCCCACATCACGTACTACAAGCGCTGGGCCAAGACCTGGGAGTTCCAGGCACTGCTCAAGGCTCGTCCGATGACCGGCGACATGGAGCTCGGTCGCCAGTACTCCGAGGCGATGAGCCCGATGGTGTGGATCGCCTCCGAGCGCGAGGACTTCGTCCCCGAAGTCCAGGCCATGCGTCGACGCGTCGAGGAAATGGTTCCCCCCGAACTGCGTGAGCGTGAACTCAAACTCGGCCGCGGAAGTTTGCGCGACGTCGAATTTGCCGTCCAACTCCTGCAATTGGTGCACGGGCGCGCCGACAGTTCGTTGCATGTCCAGAGCACGGTCGATGCACTGACCGCATTGGCGGCGGGTGGATACGTCGGCCGCGACGACGCCGCCAACCTGACTGCGTCGTACGAATTCCTGCGCCTGCTCGAGCACCGTCTGCAGTTGCAGAAGCTCAAGCGCACACACACCCTGCCGCCGCCGGACGACGAGGAAGCGCTGCGTTGGCTGGCCCGCGCCGCGCACATGCGGCCAGACGGTCGGCTGGATTCCCTGGGAGTCCTGCGCGCCGAGATCAAGCGGAATTCGCATCGGATTCGCCGCCTGCACGCCAAGTTGTTCTACCGCCCGCTTCTCGAATCGGTGGCGCGGATGGACAAGGAAGCGCTGGTCCTGGGACCAGAAGCCGCGGTTCGGCAGTTGGCCGCTCTGGGTTACACGGCACCCGAGCATGCTCTCGGGCATCTGACTGCACTGACGAGTGGCGCTTCACGCAAGGGTCGCATTCAAGCGCTCCTGTTGCCGACTCTGCTCGAATCACTCGCGGACACACCGGATCCCGATGCAGGTCTGCTCGCTTACCGCAGGCTCTCGGACGCGCTCGTCGACCAGACGTGGTTCCTGCGCCTGCTCCGCGACGAGGCTGCGGTGGCCGAGCGTCTGATGACCGTGCTGGGCTCGTCGGCGTACCTACCCGACCTGCTCATCAAGGCTCCCGACGTGATTCGCTTGTTCGCGGATTCGCCGAGTGGACCGCGCCTTGTCGAGCCGAAGCCCGAGGACGTCGCTCGCGGAATACTCACCGCCTCCGGCCGACACAGTGATCCCAATCGTGCTGTTGCCGCGGCCCGCTCGCTGCGGCGACACGAACTTGCGCGCATCGCTTCGGCCGACATCCTCGGCATGCTCGATGTTCCCGCCGTCTGCAAGGCGCTGTCCTCGGTGTGGGCCGCGGTGCTCAATGCATCGCTCTCCGCGGTGATCAAGGCCAGCGTCACTGAACTCGGGACCGAGGCGCCGGCCAGTTTCTCCGTCATCGGCATGGGGCGACTGGGCGGCGGCGAACTCGGCTATGGATCCGATGCGGACGTGCTGTTCGTGTGCGAACCCCGCGAGGGCGTCGACGAGACCGTTGCGGTCAAGTGGGCCAACAGCATTGCCGACAAGGTGCGTAAGCTTCTCGGGGCACCGAGCACGGATCCTCCGCTCGAAGTCGACACCGGATTGCGTCCGGAAGGCCGTAACGGACCGATGGTTCGCACGCTCGAGTCGTACGACGCGTACTACGCGAAGTGGGCTCAGGCGTGGGAGATTCAAGCGCTGCTTCGTGCGCACCCGGTTGCCGGTGATCCTGAACTGGGACTGCGGTTCCTGCACATGATCGACAAGACGCGCTACCCCGAAGGCGGCGTCAGTGACGCGGCGGTGCGCGAGATCCGGCGCATCAAGGCGCGCGTCGATTCCGAAAGGCTTCCTCGCGGAGCCGATCCGGCGACGCACACCAAACTGGGTCGCGGTGGCTTGGCCGACATCGAGTGGACTGTGCAACTACTGCAGCTGCGCCACGCCGACAAGATCGAGTCGCTGCACAACACGTCGACGCTCGAGACTCTCGACGCCATCGGCGCCGCGGAACTGCTCAGCGAAGGTGACGTCGAACTGCTGCGTGACGCCTGGATCACCGCGACGAAGGCACGCAACTGCCTCGTTCTTGTGCGGGGCAAGCCGACGGATCAGCTTCCCGGCCCGGGCCGTGTTCTCGCGGCGGTGGCGCAGGTTGCCGGATACGGCGACGACGCAGGGGAATTCCTCGACAACTACCTGCGCATCACACGACGGGCAAAAGCTGTGGTGGAGAGGGTCTTCGGCGGGGAGTAGCGTTTTCGCTCAGTCCTGCCGAACCGGTGCGTTCGCGGCGAACTTGCGGACTTCGGCGTCCTGCCACACGTGGGCGGGAACGCCGCCGCCGAGTAGCTCGCGCGCGAGCGCGGGTTGCCCGCCGATCGGTACGTCGCTGCCCGCGATGATCATGTTGCCGTAGCGACGGCCCTTGAGCATCGCGGGATCGGCGATGATCGCCATGTGTTCGAACTGCGCACCGATCGTTGCGGCTTCACTGCGCGCGCCCTGAAGATCCGGGGTGTCGCCGCAGTTGACGATGTAGATACCGCCCGGTGCCAGCACGCGTCGTACGTGGGTGGTGAATTGCGCTGTTGTCAGCGGAGTCGGAGTTGTGTTGCCGGCAAAGACATCTCGAATCACGACGTCTCGGGTGGACTCGGTGAGAGTTTCGGTGACGGCGCGGGCTTCACCGACACGAATGCGCAGCAGCGGTGCGCGCGGTAGGTCGAACCAATCGCGCACCAGTTCGGCCAGGGCGCCGTCGATTTCGACAACCACTTGACGCGCGTCGGGGTAGGTGGCGGCGAAGTACCTGGCCATGGAGCAGGCTCCGCCGCCGAGATGCAGAACCCGCAGACGCTCGGTCTTGTCACGTTCGGAATCGACCAGATGCGCGATCCACCGCATGTACTCGAAATCGAGCACCGTCGGATCTGCGACGTTCACGTGGGAACTGGGCACTCCGTTGATCTGGATGATCCAGCTGTCGTCGGAGTACTGGTCGCGGACAAGTTCGCACGTCCCGGTATCGATCGGAAAAGTACCGGCGACGGGACCGGACTCGCCTCGCTCGGGAGTACCGCTGCGAGTTCTTGTCTTGCGAGTTCCCTTGGCCACTGTGTTGATACTAGCCGTGCGCGTTTCCGGTAACGCCGAGTACCAAAAAGGCGCACGGACCGGCGGTATTCTCGAGTAGTTTCAGGCACACTCGTAGTTGGAGTGTGATCGGCGACACAAATGCCGGCGCGTTCTTTCGTCGTCCGTGCATCACGAAGAATTTCGAGGAGTGCAGGTGAAGGTCAAGGCAGCGGTAGTCAAGGCGCCAGGTCAGGCATGGGAGATCGAAGAGGTCGAGCTGGGGGACCCGGTCTCGGGTGAGGTACAGGTCCGACTCGCCGCATCGGGGCTGTGCCATTCGGACGAACATTTGCGTACGGGCGCCAGCCCGCTGCCCTTCTACCCGGCCTTGGGCGGGCACGAAGGCGCCGGAGTGGTGACGAAGGTCGGCCCGGGTGTCGCGAGCGTCGAAGAAGGCGACCACGTGGTTCTCGCCTTTATCCCGGCGTGCGGACGTTGTCCGTCTTGCGCGAAGGGTCTGCAGAACATCTGCGACGAGGGAGCCGGCCTGTTGACCGGGCAGGCGATCTCCGACAAGACGTACCGCGTCACCCTCAACGACGAACCGGTCATCCAGATGTGCCTGCTCGGAACATTTTCGCCGTACGTGACCGTCAACGAGGCGTCGGTGATCAAGATCGAGAAGGACATCCCGCTCGACAAGGCGGCCTTGCTCGGCTGCGGTGTTGCCACCGGTTGGGGATCGGCCACCGCGATCGGTGGAGCCAAGGTCGGCGACACGGTGGTGGTCGTCGGCGTCGGCGGCGTCGGAATCAACTCGGTGCAGGGTGCGGCGTCAGCCGGAGCACGATTTGTGATCGCGATCGATCCAGTCGAGTTCAAGCGCGACAAGGCAAAGGAATTCGGCGCCACACACACGTTTGCCTCCCTCGAGGAAGCGCTACCGGTGATCGGCGAGATCACCTGGGGCAAGATGGCCGACGTCACCGTGATCACCGTGGGCGAGATTCACGGCGACATCATTCAGCCCGCGCTCAGCGCGACGGGCAAGGGCGGGCAGGTCGTGGTCGTCGGAATGGGGCACTACGCGGATTCGCAGGTGACGCTCAGCCTCTTCGAGCTGACCCTTCTACAGAAGCGTTTGCAGGGAGCCATCTTCGGCGGGGTAGGACCACGGTCCCAGATTCCCAAGTTGCTCGATCACTACCGAAGCGGCGCACTCAAACTCGACGAGTTGGTGACCAAGACCTACAAGCTCGAGGAGATCAACGAGGGTTACGCCGACATGCTCGAGGGAAAGAACCTGCGCGGAATGATCGTCTACACGGAGGACGATTACTGATCGTTCCCCCTCTGACTGAAGGGTCCGGCCCGACACCACACTTCGTGGTGCCCGGCCGGAGTCTTCTGCCCCCATGCAGATTTCTGTCGATCGATGAGTCGACTGCCCCCGTAGTGGGCACTCGCAGAGTGAGGAAACCGGGCGCCGCGTCCAGACCTCAGTCCACGACTCGACAGAGAAGAGCAGAACATGCCCTACATCACCACTTCCGACGGAACCGAGATCTACTACACCGAGCACGGCGTCGGCCGGCCGATCGTCCTCAGCCACGGGTGGCCGCTGAGTTCTGACGCGTGGCAGGTCGAGATGAAGCTGTTCGCCGACGCCGGATACCGGACCATCGCGCACGATCGTCGAGGGCACGGTCGCTCGTCGAAGACGTACACCGGCAACGACATGGATACATATGCCAAGGACCTGGCTGAGCTGATCGACACGCTCGACCTGAAAGACCTGATCGTGGTGGGCCATTCGACCGGCGGCGGGGAAGTGGTCCGCTACGCGGCGCAGCACGGCAAGGGGCGCGTGGACAAGGTGATCACCGCCGGCGCCGTTCCGCCGATCATGGTCAAGTCGGACGGCAACCCCGAAGGCACACCGATCGAGGTGTTCGACGGCATTCGTGAGGGAGTTCTGCGAGATCGATCGCAGTTCTACAAGGATCTCAGCGAGAGCTTCTACGGCGCGAACCGCGAAGGGGCCGACGTATCGCAAGGGGCGAAGGACGACTTCTGGCGACAGGGGATGTTGGTCAACCTCGCCGCGGCCTACGACTGCGTCAAGGCATTCTCGGAGACGGATCAGACCTCCGATCTCGAAGCCATCGACGTTCCGTTCCTCATCGCTCAGGGCGACGACGATCAGATCGTGCCGATCGGCGCAGCGGCGGAGAAGGCGATCAAGCTGGTGAAGAAGGGCACGCTGAAGGTATATCCGGGCGCACCGCACGGAATTTACGGCTCGTATCAGCAGACCCTGGACCGGGACATTCTTGCCTTCATCGAGGACTGACGTCAGCGATTCGGAAGGATAAGAGTCGAAAGGATCAAAGGCCATGTCCACACACGTTGCCTCGCTGCGCGATGGTCCCAGTGTCTTCGAGAACGAACTCGGATCGATCTCGCAACTCGACACGAGTTCGTTGCCGATCCTGTCCGGTCTGTCGATCAAACGAATTGTTCTCGGCCCCGGCGCGATCCGCGAACCACAATGGAACGTCAACGCGAACCAGATCGCCTACGTCACCAGCGGAACCGTGCTCGTCTCGATGTTGGGCAATGCCGACGAGTTCGCCAGTTTCGTGGTGCGAACTGGGCAGATGTATCACGTCGAATCCGGCGCGATTTATCACATCGAGAATGTCGGAGAGGGGGAGGCGGAGATCATCGCTGCCCTGCGTACTTCACTCCCGCAGCACTTTTCGTTGCAGAGTAGCGTCAGCGCAATGTCGAACGCGGTGCTCGGCAATACCTACGACCTCGCCGCGTCAGCCTTCGACGTCTTCGGTAGGGCCGATGCGTCCCAGATAGTTCGGCGGGACGGCGCCGCCGTCGTTCCCGATACCGCCGGCTTTCCCAACGCGCATCTCTTCGATCTCGAAGGCCAGATCGCGCCTCTCGCATACCCGTACGGACAGGCGAAAGTGGCGCGCAAGCAGTATTGGGCGGCGCTGGAGGATCTTTCGATGTACTCGTTGACTATTGGCGAGAGTGGAATGCGTGAGCCACACTGGCATCCCGTCACTGCCGAAATGGGATACGTGCATCGTGGTCACGGGCGGATGACGGTCCTCGATCCGGACGGTTCGCTCGACACCTACCTACTGGAGCCCGGTCAGGTGTATTTCGTTCCGCGTGCCTATCCCCATCACATCGAGGTTCTAGGTGACGAGGACATCAACTTCCTCATCTTCTTCGACCAGCCGACACCGGGCGACATAGGCTACCGTGCAACGGCTTCCGCGTTCTCGCGCGGAGTTCTCTCGGCCTCGTTCGGTGTTCCGGAACGCGATCTGCCGCAATTTCCTTTCACGCCGGTCGATCCGCTCATCGTCTCGCGTAACAATCCGATCGACCGCCAGCACTGACCGGCAAGGATGCCCATCATGACCGACTCGCTGATCGTGACCGATCACGGTACGACGCTCGACTTCACGTACGAAGATGCTCTGCACTATCACGGGCCGCAGGCACCGGGAGGCGTGGCGCATGCCTACAAAGTCCTCGAGCGCGCACTCGGTGTGCTCGGCGGGGAAGGCTCTGTCGAGCGTCGCGAGTTGGTCGTCACCACTGCACACGGCGGACCAGGAGTGCGCGACGCGTTCGAGTTGGTCACGCGCGCAGTGACCGAAGAGCGGTACACCGTCGACAGTTCCCTGGCCCGGCCTGAACGAGGAAATACGCTCGCACTGTATGTCTTTCGGGTCGGCTATCGCGGCGCGAGCGCCACGCTGACTGTTCGGGAGGGATTTGTCGTCGACGAGTTGATCACTCTCTCCCGCAAGACTGACCGGACAGCCGAAGACGAGTCACGCCTGGCAGTGCTCAAGCAGGAGATGGCGGACCGAGTGATGTCGAGCCCGGCCGAGAGCGTGTACGACGTCGAGATCGGCACGCTCCCCGCCTGACTGACGGCGGCATAGGCGTCGGTGTGCAGAACTCTGGGCTGTCTGGAGTCAGCGGCTGGCGAACATCCTTATCCGCTGGTCGCGACTGCGCTCGAGATGGTTGCGCATGTGGCCACGCGCGGACGATTCGTCCCTGGCGCGGATGGCGTTCAGGATCTCTTGATGTTCCGAATTGAGCAGGTCCGGTTCGCCGTAGTTCGACGGCGGGCCGCTGTCGTAGATTCGCAATTGGGTGGTGAGGCGGATCAGCAGTGAGGTGATCGTGGAATTGTGGGCGGCTTGCCACAGGGCCTCGTGAAACTTGAAGTTCCCGGAACGCACCTCGGTGCCTTCGGTTGCAGTGCAGCAGAACTCGTGTAATCCGTCCAGGCGAGCAAGGTCGAGATCGCTGTGGCGTAGTGCCGCGGCGCCTGCCGCTTCCGATTCGAGGGCTACCCGCGCCGCGTAGATCTCGATGACGTCCTCGGGTGTGCCGGAACGGACACGAAAACCGCGAGCGGCTCGTTCGAGTAGTCCGTCGTGTGCGAGCCAGTTGAGTGCTTCCCGGATCGGGGTGCGGGATGCGCCGTACGATTCGCACAATTGAGTCTCGTGCAGCGGAGCGCCCTGGGGGAACTTGCCGGCCAGGATGTCGGCTCGCAGGCGCAGGTACTGCCGCGAGGTCTGATCGGACCGGCCGAGCGCAGCCTCCGGCACCAGCAGATCGGTGGTGCTCGTATCGGCGTCGAGATCCATGTGTCCCCATTCCTGTGCATGCAAGTAGAGCGCGTTCGATTATGCCATCGACGACGAGTGAGTACTTGCGTATACGCTAGTACTCATTTAGGTTCGTGCTTGTTCGTTTCCGAGGGAGAGGGTCCGAAGTGGCTGGAGAGACCGCGTCGCCGCTGGTGAGTGCCGTTGAACTCGACGCGATGCTGCGTGAGGGAGGCGTCGCCGTGCTCGACGCGACGGTTCATTTTCCTCCCGCGCGATTTGACGGCGACTACCGCCCGGAATCCGGGTACGGCGGCTGGGTCTCCTCGCACATCCCGGGTTCGCGACATGTCGACCTCCTGGACGTCTTCTCCGAAAGGGAAGCGGCGCTGCATTTCACACGCCCGTCAACGGAGCAGTTGGTTTCCGATCTCCAATCCAGTGGTATCGAGCCGGGCGCGACAATCGTGATCTACGACCAGGGATCGACCACCTGGGCATCACGGCTCTGGTGGGTGTTTCGCAACGCCGGCATCGAAGCAAGAGTTCTCGACGGTGGCCTCGCCGAATGGACTCGACGCGGCTTCGCGCTCGCGAGCGGCGACGACGAAACCCACACGTCGGCGTCGACGCGTTGGAGCGTGACGGATCTGGGTCTGTGGGTCGATTTACCTCGCGTTGCGTCGCTGTCCAGCGGACGCGAAGCCGGAACGCTGGTGTGCGCTCTCGCGCCTGAGCAGTACGAGGGAACCGAGAAGACGCGATACTCGCGACGCGGACACATTCCGTCAAGCGTGAATCTGTCCGCGAAGAGTCTTCTCGACTCCGACTCCCGGATGCTTCCGGTCGAAGAAGTTTTGTCGAAATCGGCCGACGTTCTACCAACCGCCACCGGCCCTGTCGTGATCTATTGCGGTGGCGGAGTTTCGGCGTGTTTGACCGCACTTGCGCTGATCCGCAGCGGCTACGCGGACGTCAAAGTCTACGACGGTTCGTTAGAGGAATGGACTGCAGATCCGGTTTTGCCGATGGTTGTCGGCAGTGAGCCCGGTGGCGCGAATCCGGATGTGCGATGTCCGCGGTCCTGAATCGCCGCAGTCCCCAAATACCTCCCGTCCTGAAGGAATTCTCATGTCTGACACTGTCTCTGTCGAAACCGTCGCGTCGGCGATCGACGCACTCCGCGATCAGGTACCGCTCGTCCAGTCGCTGACGAACATCGTTTCGGCGAACTTCTTGACCAATGTTCTGCTCGCTGCCGGCGCAAGCAACGCTCACATCGACAATGTTCATGAAGCGGGTGGGTTCGCTGCCGTTGCCGGGGGAGTGCTCGTCAACCTCGGAACGCCGGACGACGGGACAGCCGAAGCCTTCCTGATAGCCGCAGAAGCGGCCCGAACTGCGGGTACGCCATGGGTTTTGGATCCAGTCGGTGTAGGCGGACTACCCTGGCGGAGCGGTATCGCTGTGGATCTGCTGCGCTTTCACCCCAGCGCCATCCGCGGGAACGCATCGGAGATCATCGCTCTGGCCGGACTCGGCGGTGACACCCGCGGCGTCGACAGTGCCTCCGACTCCGCCGACTCAGTGCCCGCCGCTCTGTCACTTCTGAAGCATGCGGATGCCGTGTCGGCATCAGGCCCGGTCGACTACATCGTCGGCCGCGATGGTGGCGGCGACGTTCGGGGCATCCGAGTCTCCGGTGGCAGCGCTCTGTTGCCGCGCGTGACCAGTACCGGTTGCTCTCTGGGAGGCCTGGTCGCTGCCTACCTCGCCGTTACGCCGACCGCGCTGGACGGATTGGTTGCCGCGCATACGCACGTTGCCGTGGCATCGGAGATCGCCGAGGAAAATGCCTCAGGTCCTGGTTCTTTCGCGGTCGCGTACCTCGACGCGCTCTACACCGTGAATGCGGACACCATCCGCTCACGTGCCCGAATCGAATCGTTCGACCTGCCGGCTGGAGTGCAGAACTGATGGGCGTCAAGACATTTTGGTATCTCACCCAGGCCGACGGGGACTACCCGTGGAGCCCCGGTGGGCTGTTCCCCGTGGACGGGGCCAGGCAGATCGAGCTCGCGAAGACCATCGACGACGGCGGATTCGAAGGTGCGCTTGTTGCCACCTGGCCGAACGATCCGTTCATTTCGGCGACGTGGGCGGCAGCGCACACCACGCGCATGAAGTTCCTTGTCGCCGTCTACGCGAACATGACGCCGGCGCGACTGCTGGCGGAGAAGGCATTGACTTTCGACGCCTTCAGCGGTGGCCGACTGTTGATCAACTCGGTCAACGGACGCGAAAACATCCTGACCAAGTACGACATGAACGTGCCCCACGACGAGCGTTACGAGTTGGGGGAGCAGTACTGGGCGGACTTCCGCCGCATCTACGCCGAAGGCACGGAGTCGAACTTTCCCAACACACCACTGCGTATCGATGCGCCCGCTGGGCATCAGGTTCCGCTGTGGGGTACCGGTGATTCGCCTGCAGGCCTGGCGAATTCAGGCAAGGTGCTCGACACCTATCTGGCGATGTTGCGCGAGACTTCGTTCATCGAAGACAAATTCTCTGCCGCACGGGCGGCGGCGGAGGCAGCCGGGCGCGAGTTCACCGACTTCGGTGCGCTGACCGGGGTGATCGTTCGCCCCACCAAGGCGCAGGCGCACGACCGGTTCCGTTCGTTGTTCGAGAAGACGGGCGTCGAGCAGATCGCTCATGTCTTGGACAACGCAGTGCGTCGTCGTACTCAGGGGAAGCAAGACCTCAAGACTTTCACCGCTCGCGACGCACAGCGGCAGGGCTGGGCGGACAAGATTGCTTCCGGCCGACTTCCGGAACCGGAGGAGTTGTACGTCGGTGACGGGCTGTACGCGGGTATCACAGCGTGGTCGCCTCTCGACATCTTCGGCACCGGGTCATCGGCGGTGTACTACGTCGGCGATCCGGATTCGATCACGGACTCGGTACGCACGCTTCGCGGCCGAACCGGTTTGACTGCACTGATCCTGGCAGGTTGGCCGCTGATCGAGGAAGCGAAGTGGGTTGCGGAGCATCTTGTTTCGCGATTCGACGAACTCAGCTGACTTCGCGCCGCAAGACAGTGGTACCGAGACCCAAAGTGTCGCGGAGAAATGCTGCGGCAGTGCCGATTTCATCGGCAGTGCAGTCGAGAAGGATCTTGACTTCCACGTCCTTCTTGTCGATGTCGGCAATAACGGCCATGGCAACAACGCCGTTGCCGACGGCAGAGCCTCGGAACAGATCGATCCCGTCGCCGTCCGCGCTGACGGTCCCGTCGAGATAGCCGTAATCGAGCGGATAAATCGCAGCGGGGTAACGCGGGTGTGCCGACCCTCGGGGGCGATCGATCACGACAGTTGACGTGGCAGCCAGGTGATCGAGGGCGGAGAACAGGTCTTCGCTCATCGTTATCGGTGCTCGCGCAGTAGCTGAGTCGGTGTCAGGCCTGTCAGCGCTCGCGTATCGCGCGCGAGGTGGGCTTGGTCGGCGTAGCCGGCGCGACCGGCCAGCGACGACAGCGTGAGATTTGCATCGCGGCTGAGAGTCAACACGTCCTGGATACGTTGCACTTTCTGAATCATTTTGGGGGACAGCCCGATCGACGACGTGATCGAGCGTCGAAAATGGCGTTCGGAAACACCGAGGTCTGCGGCGATCTCTCGTATCGGAGTCGAAGGGGAGGAGATGAGCGCGGAGTAACCACGCTCGATTCCGTGGTCGGGTTCCAGTCCGCGCCACAACTGGCCCAGTAGGTGAGCGTCGACTGCCTCGTGGCTAAGGGCGTCGGCAAGTACCCGCGCTTGTCTGGAAGTGAGGATGTCGTCGAAGGCGATCTTCGAATCCTGCACCGCGTCGGCCGCTGTGCCGAGCAGGCTCCGCAGAGCCGGCGGATTGATCCGGATGCCCCACATGGTTGTACCGGCGGCGACCGAAACCAGATCGGCACCGGTTGCGGGTCCGACGAGCCACGACTTTCCGGTGCTGTCGACGATGAAGTCTGCGCAGAGATCGGGAAGAATCCGCTTTGCTTCCGTGGGCGCATGGGGGTCGGTAGTGCTTTTCCACGCGCAACTGAAGAGGCCGGCCGAACCGGTGATCCGAGTCTCGACATAGGTGTGGCCGTTTTGTTCAAGACTCGACGCTACCGTCCGACTACCGTCAAGAGCGAGGGTGTCAGTGCCGGTCATCAGATCATCGTCACACACTCGCCGATCACTTCTCGACCCGAAACAGGAGAAATACCGTGTCCGTCTCTCCGAGACTCGATCTCGTCGGAATCGTCACCAACGATCTCGCGCGTTCCCTCGCGTTCTACCGAACCCTCGGGCTCGACATTCCGGAAACACCCGCTGACGCTCCACACGTGGAGTTCACTTTCGACAGTGGGCTTCGGCTGGCCTGGGACGCGCTGTCCACCATCGCGAGCTTCGATCCTGACTTCGTTGTCGGGGAAGGTCGACACCCCGTCGCTTTGGCCTTCGATTTCGGGACACCCGCTGCAGTCGACGAGGCGTATCAGCGCATCACAGCCGACTTCCCCGGACACAAAGAGCCATTTGATGCCGTGTGGGGCCAGCGCTACGCCGTTCTTCTCGATCCCGATGGCAATACCGTGGATCTCTTTGCCGCGCTCTGATTTCGAACGACGCAGGCCCCGACCGAAATTCGGTCGGGGCCTGCGATTGTCGGTGATCGAGTCTTTGTCAGTTCACCAAGCGTTGAGGGTGTCGAGGATCTGGCCTCGGGCCTTCCACAGTTCCGCGCCCCAGTACGGCCACGAGTGAGTGCCGTTGGCCGGGAAGCTGTACGTTGCCGGAATTCCCAGGGAGTTCATGCGCAGCTGGAATGCCCGTGAGTTCATCAGGGCAAGGGCTTCGAGGCCGATGGCGCTACCGGTATTCACGAAGTCGACGGGACGACGCGGTTGATCGAACTGCCCGGGTAGGCCGCTCGCGGCGGAGATGTACAGAGAGAGCCCAGCCAGCTCGGGTGCAAACACGAAGGGGTCGTTGCGGAGCCAAGCGGGGTTCCATGGCGGTCCCCACATGGCATCGACATTGAAGGACCCTGCGCTGACCATGGCCACGCGGATTGCTTCACGCATGCCGGGAGCTGAGATGTTGAGGTATCCCGAGAGCGATCCGGCGAACTTGAACTGATCGCGGTGATAGGCGGCGAGCGTCAGTGCCGCGCTGCCACCCATGGACAATCCGAGCACACCGTTGTTGGTTCGGGAGACGCCGCGCGATTCCAGATATGCGGGAAGTTCCTGGGTGAGGAAGGTTTCCCATTTGTACGTGACCGGCTGGCGATTCAAATTGCTGTTCGCATACCAGTCCGAGTAAAAGCTGGACTGCCCGCCGACCGGCATGACCAGGGTGACGTTGTCGCCGCGATACTGCTCGAGAGCGTTGGTCTCGAAACTCCATGCGTTTCGGTCGTCGCGTGCTCGTAGACCGTCGAGAAGATAGAGCGCCGCGTTGCCGCCGCGCGAAGCCCACTGGATCTGAACCTTGATCGGCCCCATCGAGGAGTCGACGAACACTTCCTCGTATCCACCGGCCGGGGCGGTGCGCGCGGGCGCTGCGGTCGCTACTGATCCGCTGATCAGGCCTGCGGTCAGGGGGAGTGCGAGTGCTGTCGCGGCGAGGCCGAGGATCCGACGCTTGATTCGTTTCGAAATGCGGTTTCTCGAAATATCCGGGTTCGAAATATCTGGGTTCTTCGCCAAATCTGTGTGAGCCTCGTGCATGTATTACTCCCGCCCCAAAGGTGCTTGCACACCGAAATCCGACCGAGCCCCCCGAGGCACGGAATTCCTGATGACACTAAGTGGTCTGTATTGACGTCGACGGCTCCGTTACCGTTTCGTTATCAAACTGGTCTGATTCAGGTAGTGCCGTCATGCGTCGTCGACCGGAGGTTGCGCGTCGATTTGCCACCCTCCACGAATCAGGTGTTCACGTACCCGGGCGACGTCCGATTCGTGCGGAATATCGTCGGTGACCTTGGTGATGAGGACGCCGATGTCGATCGGATCGACCGAACCGGGAAAGTCGATCGGATCGACCGAACCGGGAAAGTCGATCGGATCGACCGGAACCGGAAAGTCGGCGACGAGATCGTCGGCAAGAACGGCGATCTCGTCGTCGGACAGCTGTCGCCGGAGCAGGGCCATCAAAGGGACGTAGTCCTGCTCCGGCACGCCGTTCGGATACCCGGCACGGAGCCAGCCGAGTATCGAAGCCAGAAGTGGTGGAAGACTCAACGAATCGAGCTTCAGTCGTTGTCGAGATCAGCGAGGGGCCACCCGGCGGCGGCCAGGACGGAGGCAACGCGCGCGATGTCCTCGTCCGAGGGAGTCTGGCTCGTGAGATCGGCGATCTGAGCGCTGATCTCGTCGCTCGAGATCACCTGGTCGCTGTTGACGTCGCTCAGTTCTGCGAGTGCAGCGCCGATGGCAATGTCTCGAATTTGCGCGTCCGAGAGCTTGCGTCGTAGCAATGCGACCAGCGGAATGCGGTCCTTGGGCGGTATGCCTTCGGGGTAGCCGGCGCGAAGCCATTCCAGAATGGACTGAGGAAGGGATGGAGTCGGTGCAGTCACGGTGATGTCTTTCCGCTCGTGAGGGCGCAAGGGATCAGAAGATCTCGATGCCGAATGTGTGGCTGAGGAAGCCCTGCATGATGAAGAGGATTCCGGTGACGATTGCGATGAGCACTACCGCGAAGCACACCACTGCGCCTGCCACGGCCAACGGACTGCGAGCCGCGACGGCAGTGCTCCCGCCGCCACTGCCACGTTGCCCGGCGTCGAGGGACTTCAGGCCGATTGCGAAGATCGCCGGAAGTCCGGCGCCAAGCAGGAGGCCGACAAGCACGACCTGCCAGAGCGAGTCGACGGTGTTTTTCAAGATATCCATGTCGATTCCCTCTTTCAGGCTTTGACGTCGGTGGTGACGCGGGCGTCCGGACCGGGGACCTCTGCAGGCACCAGGCCGCCGTCCCACTCGGCGTTGACATTGCTCGGATCGATGGGCTCCTTGCGGGAGCGCAGGTACATCCAACCGGCCAGGGCGATGAGCACAGCGAAGACGACCAGGACACCGGGCAGGCCGCCGACGATGTTGGCCAGTCCCCAGCACAGAGCGCCGACGATCGCAGCGGACGGGAGAGTGATCAACCAGGCGACCGCCATACGTCCGGCGACGCCCCAACGAACCTCGGCGCCCTTGCGTCCCAGACCGGTTCCCATGATGGAACCCGTCGCCACATGGGTGGTCGAGAGTGGAAGACCGAGGTGGCTGGAGGTGAGAATGATGGCAGCAGAAGATGCTTCGGCCGCCATGCCCTGCGGCGCGGCGATCTCGACCAGGCCCTTGCCGAGTGTGCGGATGACTCGCCACCCGCCGAGGTAGGTTCCGGCAGCGATCGCGAGTGCGCAGGTGAGCTTGACCCAGAACGGCATGTCCGCGTCGGCGGAGATGGTTCCATGGGCGACCAAGGCGAGGAAGATGACGCCCATTGTCTTCTGAGCGTCGTTGGTGCCGTGGGCGAGGGAAACGAGTGAAGCCGAACCGATTTGGCCGAGTCGGAAACCCTTGTCCTTGGTTTCCTCACCGACGTTGGAGGTGATGCGGTAGATGAGCCAGGTTCCGGCCGCTGCAACCAAGCCGGCTACGACGGGAGCGAGAACTGCGGGGATGACAACCTTGCTGAGCACGCCGCTCCAGGCGACACCGCTCATTCCGAGGGACGCGATGGCGGCGCCGATCAGGCCGCCGAACAGTGCGTGTGAGGAACTCGAGGGGATGCCGAGCAACCACGTTGCCAGGTTCCAGATGATGCCGCCGACAAGGCCGGCGAAGACGATGGTGAGCAGCGCTTGGCCACCCACATTTCCGAGGTTCACCACGCCCTTGGCCACGGTGGCAGCAACCTCTACCGAGAGGAAAGCTCCAACCAGGTTCAAGGAAGCAGACAGAGCGACTGCCACCTTGGGCTTGAGGGCGCCGGTTGCAATCGACGTGGCCATAGCGTTGCCAGTGTCATGAAAACCGTTGGTGAAGTCGAACCCCAGAGCGGTTACGACGACGACGAGGAGAACGATGAGTTCCGCATTCACGAGAAGTCATGTTCCAACACCTGCGGGCCACAAATCGACCTGAGACGTGGTCGTTCCGCGACATTTCCATCACTCGGCACCTGTTGTTCATCTTCGTCCGGATAATTGTCCGTTTCGAAACGCGTGAGGCATAGAAAATTCATTCGTGTGCATGGTCGTGGAGTTTGTGGAGGCATACGCCAATTGCCGGACGGACGTATCGGGTTCTGGACTTCCTCGAAATCGGGTAAGGCCAAGCGGCTGCGGAACAACCCACGCGTCACCGTCGTGCCGTGCAACAACCACGGAAAGGTTGCCGACGGCTCTTCGCCGGTTGCCGGGACCGCTCAGTTGGTGAGCGGTGGAGCTGAATTCGACGAGATCCGCAGCAAAGTGAAAGCGAAATACGTTGTGATGGTGCCTATTTCGAAATTATTCAACACCCGCGGTCACATCGGCAATGGTCCGTTCCCGTACGGCGACAACGGCGTGATCATTTCCGTCGATGCGTAGTCGGGATTGCGCAGCGGAGTAGCCTGAAAGTATGGAACCCACGACCGGGCGCCTCTGCCTGACGGTTCCACGAATCCTCCGTTAAGGAGCCTCGTCATGGCGCACATCAGCACTCTCGACTATGCAATGGAAGCGCCGCAGCGCCATGTCGGGCAACCTTTCCCGTCGCCGACGCGGACTCCGCGGTTCCTGCTTCGTGGTCAAGGCGCCGTCAAGGCATCGGTAGACGGCGCGTGGTTCCCATGGACCACCAACGTCACGGCGGAGCTTCACGATCTGATATCCGCACTTTCGCTGAGGTTGGGGCCGATCGCGCGGGTTGCGTTCGACTGGAACACGATCAGCAGCGCGCAGCGTCGTATCGACGAGGTCGACGGACTGGAAGTGCGGGGTCCGTACCCTGGCCAGCCTCACGATTTGATGTATCTCGACGACATCTATGGTCGTCAACTCGTTCTGATGATGATTCCGCCGTACACGGATCCGGACCGTGCGTACGAGATCATGCGGCGGTTGGTTGATCCTGGCCGTAGCGAAACCTATCGGGTGCAGTGAGATCTTTCTGACGTGCGGGGTCGAATCTTTCGATTCCTGAACATGCGTCCAGTTTGTCTGGTTTGATGGTTCTCGTAACCACAATCTCAGGCGCATTCCTTCAGGTCAGCGCTTGGGCGCGGCAGCTTGACTCCCTGCCGTGTCGTCGGTCCGGCATGTCCACCACCCTCCCACTGTGCGTGAGCGCCGGATCGAATGAAGCCCCGCCCTCCCCACGGGGGTGGGGCTTCTACTTTGTACGGGCTGACCGGCGTTCGCATCGCCGAATCCGCCGGGTCGTTCGGAAGTTCGGGACGCCCTGGTCCGTAGCATCGCCACTGTGAACATTTCTCTACTCGGTGCGGCGGGGCTTCAGGACTGCGCCGACAGTGGAATGGACTGTATGGACGGATTTGGGGCGTTCGTTCTTCTGTACGTCGGCGGATTCATTCTCACCTTGATATGGATTTCCCTGTGCCTTGTCGGAACGGCCGATGTGGTTTCCGTGTCCCGGCGAATCGGTGTGTGGCGAGCAGTCGCCTTCTTTTTCGGCATTTGGCTTGTGCCCATCGCCGGGTTGAGTGCATGGCTTGTTTTCCGACGCTCTCGTTGATTCTCGAAAGTGGAGCCGGAGAGGTAGACGCGTTTCCGGAACCCGTTAACTTGTTGGATCAGAGGCGATTTGAAAATGTGGCGAGAGGCTCTTGTCGATGCAGCAGGCGACAACGTCCATCCAGGCCATGCCGGAACTGGTTGGGCCTGGGCCAACTGGCAGTGGGTGGTCGGGACCGCCCGCTACGGCCGAGTGGATCTGCTCGGCATCGACGAACTCGGTTACATGGAACTCGACAAACGAGGCGCCGAGCTGCTTATTCAGGTGTTGACCGAACGGGAGGAAAAGAACTCCGTCGCCATCGCCTCCAACGCGTCGTTCTCCGGCTGGACGACAATGTTCACCGACCCACGACCTTGCGCCGACATCGTGGATCGGCTCACCTTGCGGCGGCAACATCATCGAAACCGCCACCGACTCTTACCGACTCGTCCACATCCGAGCTCAGCAATCCGCTTGATACACACAAGGTGGGTCCGGATCACGCCCCCTATCGGACTTGAATGAGACTGACATTTTCACTGAGACCCGCACCTAGCCTTGAAACTATGTGGCATCCTGCCGCTCCAGCCAGTTCAAGATCGCTTGGTTGGTCTCTTCGGGTCTTTCTTGCTGGATCCAGTGACCGCAGTCGAGATTGACTACTTCCACGTTGGGCACGAACTCTGTCAGGTTCTCAGCTCTCGCGATCGCGTCACGGTCGCCGTAGATCATAAGTGCGGGCTGTTGGATAATCGGGTCCACCTCCGCCAGCAAATGCCAGTTGCGGTCAAGGTTCCTGTACCAGTTCACATTGCCCGTGAATCCTGTCGATTCGAAGGCGGAGACGAAAACGGCCAATTCGCTATCGCTCATCAGAGGCTCACCGAGTGGTGTCTCTGCTCTGGCGAGATCGATCAGTGCCATACCCGGCTGAGGCTCCCTGAGGGGTTCGTTCTTCCGGTACAGGTTGCGGAGGAACCGGAAGGTGTTGTCTTCGAACACCGCGTCCGCGACGCCCGGCTGTCGATTGAAATGGACGAAGTAGAAATCACCGCCGAGCACGGCTTCCATGAACTCAATCCAGGGCTGCTCTCCGCGATCCTGGTAGGGCAGGCTCAGGTTGATCACTTTGTTTACCCGGTCCGGGTGCAACAGGGTCAGGCCCCACACGACAAAGGCACCCCAATCGTGACCGACAAAGGTGGCATCTTCGTAGCCGTAGTGATCGAGAAGTGCGATGAGATCACCCGCCAAATGTTCAATGTCATAGTCCGTCACTTCGGTCGGACGTGATGAATTGCCGTAGCCGCGTTGGTTCGGGACGATGACGTGGTAGCCCGCCTCGACAAGGGCGGGCACCTGGTATCGCCAGGAATAGGCGTGCTCTGGCCATCCGTGACACAACACGATGGGTTTCCCGGCATTGTGTCGCCCTGCCTCGAAGACTTCGAGTTCCACGCCGTTGACTTGGATGAGGACGGGCCTGGGGAAGTCGGATGGATTCACGGATGCTCCTTTGAGTTGAGTACCGATCTCGTGTCTGGATCGACCGGTTGCTCCGACGTTAGGGAGCATCGTGGACACATAAAGTCCTAGATCGCTGGCAATCTGAAGAAATGCGGAACGATCCCACAGGCCGAGCACTGCAATTGCTCTCGCTCCTTCAGACCCATCGCTTCTGGCACTGTGCCGAACTTGCCGCACGACTCGATGTCACGCAGCGGACGGTACGCCGCGACATCGATCGCCTACGCGACCTCGGTTATCCGGTCGATTCCACGTCCGGAAAGTACGGGGGCTACCGACTTGCAACGGGGGCACACGTGCCGCCCCTGATCCTCGACGATGACGAGTCCGTGGCGGTAGCCGTCGGACTGCGCTACGCCGCCGAGGCCGCCATCGGAGGCATCGAAGAAACATCGCTGCGCGCGCTGACCAAGATCGAAGCACTCCTGCCCCATCGACTACGCCGACGTGTGTCGGCACTGCATTCGAGCGTCAGTTCCATGCGGCGGGCAGATGACGACGTCGTCGACCCCGAAGCGCTCAGTGTGCTCGCTGCGGCATGTCGCGACCACGAGCACGTACGTTTCGACTACCGGCGAGGTGATGGCGAGAGCAGCAGACGGCTCGTCGAGCCGCACCGCCTTGTCACGGCGGGACGTCGTTGGTATCTCGTAGCATGGGACCACCATCGTTCGGATTGGCGAACATTTCGACTGGACCGGCTCTCGGAGCCCTGGCTGGCAGGCAGTCATTTCACGCCACGCGAGATCCCGGGCGGTGACGCGGCAGGCTTCGTCGCGAGATCAGTCGGCTCGCCACCCCGTCACCACGATGCAAAACTCGCCATCGAAGCCACGTTCGCCGACCTCGACGGCGTACTCAGATGGATTGACCACACACCGATCGAGGTGGCAGCGGACCGCTGCCTTGTCGAGATCCGCAGCGAAGATCTCGGCAGGCTCGCCATGACGGTTGCGCGCATTGCGCTCACCGCCCCAGTGGTCGTCATCGAACCAACCGAGCTTGCCGACACCGTCAGTCGGCTCGCCCTTCACCTCAGAGTCTCGCCACCATGACAGTCAGAAGAGGATTGTGCGACAAGACCATTCATGTCCAGGTTGCCGCAGGGGCGTGTTCCCTGCGCAGGCCCCTCGTCTATCGAGACACGTATCCGTTCCCCTGTGAGCTTGGAGAGTAAGTGACCAATTCGAAATCATCGCCGGCTTCCATCCACCCCCCGACGTGGAAGTTCGACTACCCGATCATCCACGCCGAGACTCGGGAACAGTGGCGAACTTGGCTGACGGACAATCACACGTCAGGCCGAGGTGTGTGGTTGTGCTCCTGGCGCACCACCACCAGCCGACCACGCTGCCCCTACCCTCAGGCCGTTGAGGAAGCCATCTGCTTTGGTTGGATCGATTCCACCAACACCATCCTCGACGAAGAGCGCAATTTGCAACTGTTCACGCCTCGTAGACGCAAGAGTTCCTGGACCCGTCTCAACCGCGAACGCGCAGCTGATATGGAAGCGCGTGGCCTTATGACCGCTGCTGGTCGCGGTGCAATTG
Source organism: Rhodococcus sp. MurmanLake-1 (assembly GCF_056945715.1). Taxonomy (NCBI): domain Bacteria; kingdom Bacillati; phylum Actinomycetota; class Actinomycetes; order Mycobacteriales; family Nocardiaceae; genus Rhodococcus; species Rhodococcus sp. MurmanLake-1. The sequence continues at coordinate 301,606 of NZ_JBWZNF010000004.1, forward strand.
CTGCCGCGAAATCCACTGGTTGGTGGACGATTCTCGACCAAGTCGAAGACCTCGAGGAACCATCTGACTTGCAGGCGGCGCTGGACCTGGACCCGCAAGCTCGAAGCAACTGGGACAGTTTTCCGCCCAGCGCCCGCAAACAGATGCTGTGGTGGATAGTCTGTGCCGCTCGAGACGCAACACGGGCAGGTCGAATCGCCCATATCGTCAACAATGCGGCCATCGGCGAACGTGCTCGCGGCTGATCCGCGATTCGACCGCGTCCGGTATGAAGGCCGGTCATCATCTGTCCGAGGGGTTTCCCTCGGACCGAAACAAGTCCACCCGCCCCGCAGAAGCGGGACGGGTGGACTCGGTACTCGCAGGTCTGACTTACGTCAGGATGCGGATCACACGTCGTAGTAGAGCTCGAACTCGTACGGGTGCGGACGCAGGTTGACCGGAGCGATTTCCTGCTCGCGCTTGAGCGAGATCCAGGTCTCGATCAGGTCGGTGGTGAAGACGCCACCCTCGGTCAGGTACTCGTGATCGGCTTCGAGGCGGTTGATGACCGTCTCGAGGCTGGTCGGAGCCTGCGGGATGTTGCGAGCCTCCTCCGGGGGAAGCTCATAGAGGTCCTTGTCGACCGGAGCCATCGGCTCGATCTTGTTCTTGATGCCGTCCAGGCCGGCCATCATCTGTGCAGCGAAGTTGAGGTACGGGTTACCCGAGGAGTCGGGTGCGCGGAACTCGAGACGCTTTGCCTTCGGGTTGTTGCCCGTGATCGGGATACGGACAGCTGCCGAGCGGTTGCGCTGGCTGTACACGAGGTTGATGGGGGCTTCGTAGCCCGGCACCAGACGGTGGTACGAGTTGATCGTCGGGTTGGTGAAGGCCAACAGCGACGGAGCGTGGTGCAGGATGCCGCCGATGTAGTGGCGAGCCATGTCCGAGAGGCCTGCGTAGCCGGACTCGTCGTGGAAGAGGGGCTTGCCGTCCTTCCACAGGGACTGGTGGACGTGCATGCCCGAGCCGTTGTCACCGAAGAGCGGCTTCGGCATGAAGGTCGCGGACTTGCCGTGCTGCCAGCAGGTGTTCTTGACGATGTACTTGAACAACTGCAGGTCGTCAGCAGCTGCGAGCAGCGTGTTGAACTTGTAGTTGATCTCCTGCTGTCCGCCGGTGCCGACCTCGTGGTGGCCGCGCTCGAGCTCGAAGCCCGCGTTGGTCAGGTTGGTGGAGATTTCGTCGCGCAGGTCCACGTAGTGGTCGTACGGAGCGACGGGGAAGTAGCCACCCTTGGCGCGAACCTTGTAGCCGAGGTTCGGGGAGCCGTCGGCGTTGGTCTCTGCGCCGGTGTTCCAGGAACCGGAGATGGAATCCAGCTCGTAGAACGCGGAGTTCATGCCGGAGTCGTAGCGAACCGAGTCGAAGATGTAGAACTCGGCCTCGGCGCCGAAGAATGCGGTGTCCGCGATGCCGGTGCTGACCAAGTACTCCTCGGCCTTGCGGGCAACGTTGCGCGGGTCGCGGCTGTAGGACTCACGGGTGAACGGGTCGTGCACGAAGAAGTTGATGTTGAGGGTCTTCGCCTTGCGGAAGGGGTCGATCTGCGCCGTGGTGACGTCGGGAAGCAACATCATGTCGGACTCGTGGATCGACTGGAATCCGCGGACCGAAGATCCGTCGAATGCGAGGCCGTCCTCGAACACGTCCTGGTTGAAAGCAGACGCCGGGATCGAGAAGTGCTGCTGGACGCCGGGCAGGTCGCTGAACCGAATGTCGACGTACTCGATGTTCTCGTCCGCGATGTACTTGATGACCTCTTCGGCCGTGGTGAACGCCACGCTTGTGCTCCTTAAGTCGCTTCAGCCAAGTGATGTCGGTTGAATCCGTCGAGGCAGACGGTAGGGAGCTGGTGTTGCCCGCTCGTCAACCCTTTGTTTCGGCAGTGTTACGCGTCGCAGCATCCTGGGGATTTCCGAAGTCCATGTGACCGGCCACACAGTTAAAACCCGGCAAATCTGGACTACGGTGCTGCGACGCCTATCCTGGACAGCATGGCACGTATCACCGGAACTTGGCTCTCTGGGCCGCAAGCAGCTTTGCCGAAGAGCACGGACGGCCGTGAGCAGTCGTACCGTGGCGAGTTCCTCGGTTTCCCTCAGGAGGGGCCGGGTTCGCTGGTCGGTTCGGGCCGTCGTATCGCCGCACTGTTGGTGGATTGGGTCATGGCCGTGGGAGTGGCCTCGCTCATCACCGGAGACTTCTTCGACGGTATGACCTCGACTGTCACACTGATGGTGTGGTTCGCCGTCGGTGTCGTCACCGTGGCGCTGTTCAACTTCACCCCGGGGCAGTTCGTCCTCGGACTTCAGGTTGCGCGAATCGAAGGCCCGATCCGTGTGGGCTTCGTGCGCGCGTTGGGGCGTCAGGCGCTGCTGGTGTTCGTCATTCCCGCGACCATCACCGACATCGACGGTCGCGGTATGCAGGACCGCGCGACCGGCACTTTGCTCGTGAAGTCGCGCTGACACAAACTTCTCGAACGAAGAAAGACCCGGGTCCGTATGGGCCCGGGTCTTTCGTTTTGCTGTGGGGGGAGTGTCAGCGACGACGAATGGTTCGCTGCATTCCCTTCATCTTCGCGCCTCCGGGCATCGGGCCCTTGGGAAGCGCTGCTCCGCCGCCGCGTGCGCTGAGCGCAGCGAGGCGACCTTCGATGTTGTCCATGCGCTTGGTGTCGATGTTGCGGGGCAACTTGTTCAAGTAGCGCTGGAGCTGCGAGAGCGGAACCTGGCCCTCGTCGTTGCCGATGATGATGTCGTAGATCGGGGTGTCGCCGATGAGGCGGGCAGTCTTCTTCTTCTCCTGCGCGAGGAGGCCCTTGACGCGTTGCGGCGAACCCTCGGCGACGAGGATGACACCCGGCCGTCCGACGACGCGGTGAACGGCATCGAGCTGGGTGGTGCCGGCGACGGCATTCGTGACGCGCCACGCGCCCTGCATGTTGTCGAGCGCCCACGCAGCGGCACCGGCCTGGCCTTCAGCCTTCTTGTACACCGATTTCTGGACGCGGCGACCGAAGATGATGAAGGCGCCGAGGAGACCGAGAACGATGCCGATCGGCAGCAGGAACCACTGAAGGCCCCAGATGAGACCGACCAGGAAGAAGACCAGAGCAGCACCGACGAGGGTGCCGATCATCAGCGGCAGGAGGAGCTTGTCGTCCTTGCGCTGCATCTGGAATGCCTGCCAGAGCTGAGTTCTACGTTCCTTGGAAGCCTGCTTGCGGGCAGCCTTCGCTGCAGCCTTTGCCTCTTTGGTGGGTTTGCCCTTACCGGATTTGCTGCCGTTCGCCATGTACCCAGGATACGTCCATTGCTGTGCGCCTTTACTAACCGCCCGCGGTTAATAAAGGCGCACAGCAAAAAGTGGATCAGCGATTCAGGCGCGCCATGAGTGAGCTGGCTTCCTGGGAAGCGTCTCCGCCCTCGGTCAGATGACGCTGCGCCTCGGGCAGTTCACGGCCGTGATGTGCCATGGCCTGCGCATACAGGCGTCCGGCGCGGTACGACGAGCGAACCAACGGACCGGCCATGACGCCGGCGAAGCCCATCTCTTCTGCAGCCTTGGAGTGTGCGACGAACTCCTCGGGCTTGACCCACCGCTCGACGGGGTGGTGCCGGGGCGAGGGGCGCAGGTACTGGGTGATGGTGAGGATGTCGCAACCGGCGGCGTGGAGATCTGCCATTGCCTCGGTGACCTCTTCAGGGGTTTCGCCCATACCGAGGATCAGGTTGGACTTGGTGACCAGTCCGTAGTCGCGTGCTGCGGTGATGACGTCGAGGCTGCGCTGGTACCGGAATGCCGGACGGATCCGCTTGAAGATGCGGGGGACGGTCTCGAGGTTGTGTGCGAGCACCTCGGGGCGTGAGGCGAAGACCTCGTCGAGCAGTTCGGGCTTGCCGTTGAAGTCCGGAACCAGGTTCTCGACGCCGGTGCCCGGGTTGAGTTCGTGGATCTTGCGGACGGTCTCGGCGTAGAGCCAGGCGCCGCCGTCGGGGAGGTCGTCGCGGGCGACGCCGGTGATCGTGGAGTACCGAAGCCCCATGGCCTGAACGCTTTCCGCGACGCGACGGGGCTCGTCGCGGTCGAGGGCCTCGGGCTTGCCGGTGTCGATCTGGCAGAAGTCGCAGCGGCGTGTGCACTGCTCGCCGCCGATCAGGAACGTGGCTTCGCGGTCTTCCCAGCACTCGTAGATGTTGGGGCAGCCCGCTTCCTCGCAGACGGTGTGCAAACCTTCGCGCTTGACCAGGCCCTTGAGTTCCGTGTACTCGGGGCCCATCTTTGCGCGGGTCTTGATCCAGTTGGGTTTGCGTTCGATGGGCGTCTCCGCGTTTCGGATCTCGAGACGGAGCAGCTTACGTCCTTCTGGGGCGATAGTCACGACAGTGATCCTACGCCCGGTGATTACTGCAACGGGGTTCGGGCGAGCCCGTCAGCTGTACTGAACGGTAGTAAAAGTCGGAGTAGGCGAGGCGCTTTCGAAGGTGACGCGCTCGACGTTCCGTTCGGTGACGGGCATGGTTCCGTCGAGAGCAGCGATCACTGCCTCGGTCACAGCGGGAGTGACTTCGTCCACGGTTACGTCGCGACCGAGTTCATGCGACAGCGTCGTCACCCCGGCGTCACGGATGCCGCAGGGAATGATGTTGTCGAATCCGGTCAGGACCGAATTGCAGTTCAGGGAGAAGCCGTGCAGTGCCACGCCACGTTGGACGCGCACGCCGATGGCAGAAACCTTGCGCTCGGGCTTCCATTGCCCGTTTGCGAGTTCGGCGGGCAGCCAGACGCCGGAGCGGCCGTCGATGCGCCCGCAGTTCAGCCCGAGGTCCGTGCACACCGTGATCAGTGCTTCCTCGATGCGTCGGACATACCGCACCACGTCGATGGGCTCGGCCAGTTTCACGATCGGATATCCGACCAGCTGGCCGGGGCCGTGCCAGGTGATCTTCCCGCCGCGGTCGACGTCGATGACAGGTGTTCCGTCGACGGGACGGTCTTCGGGTTCCGTGCGTCGACCTGCCGTGTACACCGGGGGGTGTTCGAGGAGCAGTAGCGTGTCCGGTCCGATGTCGTCTGCCCGCGCTGCCGCGAGCTCACGCTGACGGTCCCACGCGGCGTTGTAGTCGATCAAACCGAGTTGCTCGACGGCGATCGGCAGTTTCGAGAACCGGGCGGAAACGTCAGCGCTGCTCATGGACGTAGAGATTACGCCCGACTTCGGAATCATCCGAGTGCGGCCGCCAGCGCTTCGCCGATCGTGTTGTGGCGGAAGGAGAATCCCGCCTTTTCCAAGGCCGCGGGAATGGCGCGCTGGCCACCGAGGATGCCGCTCTTGGCGAATTCTCCGATCAACGCTTCGAGTGCGAACCCGGGAACGATCCAGGGAGCCGGTCGGTGGACCGCACGGGACATGGCGTCATTGAACTGGGCGTTGGTGACAGGGGCCGGACCGGTCAGGTTGACGGGACCGGAGAGTTCGGAATTCTTGAGCGCGAACTTGATCGCGTCGCACTCGTCCTCGAGTGAGATCCACGGAAAGTACTGGCGACCGTTGCCCAGTCGCCCGCCGAGACCGAACGAATAAATGCGCCGAAGCCGACCGAGCATGCCGCCGTGGGGTGAAATCACGACGCCCGAGCGCAGATTGACCACGCGGGCTCCCGCCTTGCGTGCGGGCTCGGTGGCAATTTCCCAATCGCGACACGTCGTGGCGAGAAAGTCGGTGCCTGCCGGCGAATCCTCGTCGACGATCTTGTCGCCGGTGTCGCCGTAGTAGCCGACGGCGCTCGCGTTGGCGAGTACGGGAACCTTCTGACTTGCGACAGCTTCGGCCAGGACATCGGTCGCGACGATGCGGCTGTCACGGATCGCCTGCTTGTAGGAACCCGACCACCGTTTGTCGCCGATGCCGACGCCGCAGAGGTTCACGACGGCGTCAGCGCCTTGCAGGACGGAGAGGTCCAGACGGTCCTGGTCCGGGTCCCAACGCGATTCGTCGGGTCCAGCGGTCGAGCGTCGCACGAGACGTACGACGTCGTGGTTGTCGGAGCGCAACGATGACACCAAGGCCGTTCCGATCAAACCGGACGAGCCGGCGATGACTACTCGCATTCGGAAAGCCTCCTTCGATTCAGCCTGCTTCGATATCCGACCGTGTATATCCGACCGTACTGAAAAAGCCGGGGCGCCACCTCCTGATGGAGATGACGCCCCGGTCGGCCGAGCAGTTGCTTACAGGCCCAGATCAGCTTCGAACGAGGCTTCTTCCAACCGCTGCTTCACAGTGGTGAGGAATCGGCCGGCGTCGGCGCCGTCGACCAGACGGTGATCGTAGGTCAGCGGCAAGTAGATCATCGAGCGAACGCCGATGGACTCGTTGCCGTTCTCGTCGGTGACCACCATCGGGCGCTTGACGATCGCGCCGGTTCCGAGCATGGCCGCCTGCGGCGGTACCAGGATCGGGGTGTCGAACAGCGCGCCCTGGCTGCCGATGTTGGTGATGGTGAAGGTTCCACCCGATAGCTCGTCCGGCTTCAGGCCACCCGAGCGTGCACGCTTCGCGATGTCGGCGATGGCGCGAGCCAAACCGGCAAGGCCGAGATCGCCGGCGTTGTGGATGACGGGGGAGAGCAAGCCCTGATCGGTGTCCACTGCGATGCCGAGGTGCTCAGCGTCGTAGTAGGTGATCTGCTTGGCAGCCTCGTCGTAGCTGGCGTTGATGTTCGGGTGCGACTTCAGCGCCTCGACGACTGCCTTGGCGAAGAACGGAAGGAACGTCAGGTTGACGCCTTCGCGCTCGATGAAGCCGGCCTTGGCGCGGGCCCGCAGGGCGACGATCTTGGTGACATCCACCTCGAAGGTCTGCGTGAGCTGAGCGGTGTTCTGCAGCGACTCACGCGTCTTGGTGGCCGTGATCTGCCGAATACGGTTGGCCTTCTGCGTGGTTCCGCGCAGGTGTGCCAGTTCCGGTCGGACGCCTGCGGCTGCGGTGGCGGCCGGTGCGGCCGCGGGTGCTGCAGCAGGAGCAGCGGCGGCGGGAGCCTTCTTGGCCTCCGCAGCGGCGAGCACATCCTGCTTGCGGATGCGGCCGCCGACGCCGGTGCCGGTGACGGTCGCGAGGTCGACGCCGTTGTCCGTGGCGAGCTTGCGCACGAGCGGGGTGACGTACGGGCTGCTGTCGCCGGAAGCTGCGGGTGCGGCCGCCGGTGCGGGAGCTGCAGCAGGCTTCGGAGCGGGTGCGGCTGGTGCGGCAGCAGGCTTGGGTGCCTCGGCCTTGGGTGCTTCGGCCTTCGGTGCTTCAGCCTTGGGTGCTTCAGCCTTGGGTGCCGGCGGAGCGGCCGGTGCTGCGGGAGCGGCCTTGGGTGCCGGAGCCGCGGCGGGTGCGCCGGATCCGACGACGGCCAGCTGGCCACCGATCTCGACGGTGTCGTCTTCCTGCGCATTGATCTCGAGCAGGATTCCGGCGACGGGGGACGGGATTTCGGTGTCGACCTTGTCGGTCGAGACTTCGAGCAGCGCCTCGTCGACGGCAACCTCGTCGCCGACGGCCTTGAGCCAGCGGGTGACGGTGCCTTCGGTGACGGACTCGCCGAGGGCGGGCATCGTCACGGCGGTGCCTTCAGCGGAACCGCCGGAAGCAGCGGGTGCCTCGGCAGCGGGAGTTTCTTCGGCGGGTTCCTCGGCAGCCGGGGCTTCCTCGGCGGGAGCTTCCTCTGCGGCGGGGGCGGGTGCCTCTGCCGCAGGTGCTGCGGCTTCGCCGGCTTCACCGATCTGGGCGAGCTCGCCACCGATTTCCACGGTGTCGTCTTCCTGCGCGACGATCTTGGTCAGGACGCCGGCGACGGGAGACGGAATCTCGGTGTCGACCTTGTCCGTGGAGACTTCGAGCAAGGGTTCGTCGACTTCGACCGTGTCTCCTTCCTGCTTGAGCCACCGTGTGACAGTTCCCTCGGTGACGCTCTCACCTAGGGCTGGCATCTGGACGGAGAAGGCCATGTCTTTTGACTCCTCGACAGTTGTGTTCGGGTTGTTGAATTTTGTCGACTTGTGGTCGTAATGCATTGTGCTCGAGTGGCGCGCGACGTGCGGCTACTTGTAGCTATTTTGCCGATGTCGACGCGCGGGCGCGGCGTCACCGTCGTTCATCTTTCCATTGATACGCCGGGCGTGTCCGATGAGGGGGATGCCGTCCGTTTCGAGTGTGTCGGCTACTGGCGAGTAGGTATGCGTTGGGGGTCCGGCTGTAACGTCGTAAGCGGACCAAACGGTATGTCGTGCGCAGGCACAACGGACATCGCCTGGCAAACTTGACATATCGCCGGGGTGCATCCGCGGCGTCGGTACCGAGGAGGGTACGACCGTGGGACTGTTCGATCGTTTCAAGCGTCCGCCGAGTGCGGCTCAGGCCGCAGCGCAGAGTGATGCGGATCATCTGGCGAATTGGGCGCATTCGCACGAAGGCGTCGAGGCCTATGTGGAACCGCAGACGACGGTGACCGAGGTGACCGTTGTCCTCGTCGCGAAGGACGGGGAGTGGACTCGTCGTCGTGTCGGCGGCGAACGTGGTGCCCGCAAATTGGGACAAGACCTGAAGATTCCGGTCTACGACGTCCGAAAAACGGGATATCCGCAGCGTATGCGTGATCACGACGAGCGTAAGCGAATCGAACGCAAGCGGGCCCGAGAGCAGGAATTGCGCGACGGCGCCTGATTTGCTGTGCGCCTTTATTAACCTCCCGCGGTTAATAAAGGCGCACAGCAAGTGGTCAGCCGTTGACCGCGATGTCCTCCAGGACCGAGATCATCGTGCGAACCGGAACGCCGGTGCCGCCCTTGCCGGTGTAACCCCACGGCCCTGACGTGTTGTACGCGGGACCTGCGACGTCGATGTGCGCCCACTGGACACCCTCGGGAACGAATTCCTTGAGGTAGTGAGCGGCGACCAGCATGCCGCCCCAGCGGTGCGGGGTGACATTGGCCATGTCGGCGACCTTGGAGTCGAGATCTCCGCGCAGTTCCTCGGGCAGCGGCATGGCCCAACCGTTCTCGCCGACGCTCTGCGAGATGGAGGCGACGCGGTCACGGAACTCGTCCGTGCCCATGACGCCGGGGGTGCGGTTGCCGAGCGCCACCATCTGCGCACCGGTGAGGGTTGCGGTGTCGATCATGTAGTCGGGGTTGTCCTCACCCGCGCGAACCATCGCGTCGGCCAGGATCAAACGGCCCTCGGCGTCGGTGTTGACGACCTCGATGGTGATTCCGCCGTACTGGGTCAGCACGTCGCCGGGACGCTGCGCGGTTGCGGACGGCATGTTCTCGGCCATCGGGACGTATGCGACGACGTTGACGGGCAGACCGAGCTTGGCGGCGAGCACGACGGTGGAGATGACGGCTGCGGCGCCGCCCATGTCCGAGGTCATGTTCTCCATCCCGGCGGCAGGCTTGATGGAGATTCCGCCGGTGTCGAAGGTGATGCCCTTGCCCACCAGTGCGACCTTGCGGGCTCCACGCTTCTTCGACGCGTATTCGAGGCGGACGAGACGCGGCTGGCGTGACGAGCCCTTGCCGACGCCGATGATTCCGCCGTAGCCACCCTTCTCGAGTGCCTTCTCGTCGAGCACCTGGACGGTGAGCCCGGCCTCGACGCCCAGTGCCTTGGCGCGCGCGGCGAACTCGGCGGGGTAGAGGTGGCTCGGGGGAGTGTTGACGAACTCGCGTGCGGTGGCGACGGCCTCGGCGATCGCTGCCGACCGTGCCAGCGTTGCCTTGGTCTCCTTGGTGCGCGGCGAGGGCACCAGAAGTTCGACGCGGGCCAGTGGCTGCGAATCAGGACCGGGAGCCGTCATGGACGACTTGAATTCGGTGAAGCTGTACGCGCCCAACGCAAATCCCTCGGCGGCTGCGCCGAGATCGAGGATCGAGAGCGTGGTTGCGACGGTGTCGATGCCGGACAGCGAGCGAGCTGCAGCGCCCGCGGACTTGCGGATCTGCTCACTGTCGAGCTTGTCGGCGGAGCCGAGTCCGACGGCGAGGACGCTGGTGACCGACAGCGCGCTCGGTGCCGGGACGCGGGTGAGCTGCTCGGGCTTGCCGGTGGCGCCGACGGCGATGAGGCTGTCGAGGATCTCGGCGAGCACGTCTTCGGCGACGATGCCTTCGCTGAGTGCGATCTCGGGGCCGTCCGGACCCGACGTCAGACCGACGACCAATATCTCTGCGCGCTTGGCGACTGTGCCGGCGAGAACGAGGTCGGGTCCCAACGATCGGGCTGTGCGAGTGCTCAAGGTGTCTCCTGTGAGGTGAGTGTGCGATGCGTCCGGTTCTGGCGGATGCCTGAGTCGATGTTAGGCCCTTTGCCGTTTGCGGACGGGGCGATCGTCGCGGCCGGGTGAGCTCTCGCTGCGGACATGTTTCGATCGGCGAAGTCCGATAGGTTGTGGGCCATGACCGACGAACAACTGTTGCAGGGCCCGATCCACCCCGTCCACGTCGAACTCGGCGCGACGTTCGCGCCGTTCGGGGGATGGCAGATGCCGGTTTCGTACGCCGGCGTCGTGGCCGAACACACCTCTGTGCGTGAGAATGTCGGACTCTTCGACGTCAGTCACCTCGGCAAGGCCGTCGTGCGTGGCGCGGGCGCCGCAGAATTCGTGAACTCCGCACTGACCAACGATCTGAACAAGATCGGGCCGGGTAAGGCTCAGTACACGTTGTGCTGCAACGAGTCCGGTGGTGTCATCGACGACCTCATCGCGTACTACGTCAGCGACGACGAGATCTTCGTCGTCCCGAACGCGGCCAATACCGCGGACGTCGTTGCGGCTCTTGTCGCCCTCGCACCGGACGGAATCACCGTCGAGGATCAGCATCGTGCCTACGGTGTGCTGGCTGTGCAGGGTCCGAAATCGGTCGCGGTTCTGACGGCGCTGGGACTTCCCACCGAGATCGAGTACATGGCGTACGAAGATGCGGAATGGAACGGCGTGCCTGTTCGTGTGTGCCGCAGCGGTTACACCGGTGAGGTCGGCTACGAACTCCTGCCGCGGTGGGAGGACAGCGAGCCGTTGTTCCGTGCGCTTCTCGAGGCAGTGCGCGCCGAGGGTGGGCAGGCCGCCGGACTCGGCGCTCGTGACACTCTTCGTACCGAGATGGGTTATCCGCTGCACGGGCATGAGCTTTCGCTCGAGATTTCTCCGCTCGAAGCGCGCTGCGGATGGGCGATCGGTTGGAAGAAGCCGACATTCTGGGGCAAAGAGACCTTGACCGACGAGAAGGCTGCCGGCCCGGCTCGCAAACTCTGGGGGATCAAGGCTCTCGATCGCGGCGTGCTTCGTGCCGGCCTCGGTGTTCTGCGTGACGGCGAGGCAATCGGCGAGACCACCTCGGGGACGTTTTCGCCTTCGCTCAAAGTGGGAATTGCGTTGGCGCTCCTCGATTCCGGTGCCAATGTCTCGGCCGGCGACGAGATCGAAGTCGACGTCCGTGGTCGTGCTCTTCGGTGCGTCGTGGTGTCTCCTCCGTTCGTGGAGACCAACACCAAGTAGAGAGCTTTTTCACGTTCGATAGGATTGCGCCCATGACAGGTGCCGCCGATTTCGTTCGTGTTCAGAGCTCGTCCCCGAAGTCCGACGCCGAGCGCCGTGACATTTTGGCGGCGCCCGGCTTCGGGCGGCACTTCACCGACCACATGGTCTCGATCGACTACACCGCGGGCAAGGGCTGGCACGACGCCCAGGTGTTGCCGTACGGAAACATCGAGCTCGATCCGGCCGCAATGGTTTTGCATTACGGACAGGCCATCTTCGAGGGCCTCAAGGCATACCGTCAGCCGGGTGGCGAGATCAGCTCGTTCCGCGTCGAGGCCAACGCCGAGCGTTTCGCAGCATCTGCGCGCCGTCTGGCCATGCCGGAGCTCCCGTCGCAGATGTTCATCGATTCCATCACCGAACTGATCGACGTCGATCTCGACTGGGTTCCCGCAGCCGGTGGCGAGGACGCGCTCTACCTCCGTCCGTTCATGTTCTCCACCGAAGCCGGACTCGGTGTCCGTCCCGCCGACGAGTACCGCTACCTGCTGATCGCCTCACCCGCCGGTGCGTACTTCCCGCGCGGCGTCAAGCCGGTCAGTGTGTGGCTGTCCACCGAATACGTTCGCGCGGCCCCTGGCGGTACCGGCGCGGCCAAGTTCGCCGGCAACTACGCCGCTTCGCTCCTCGCCCAGGCGCAAGCTGCCGACGAGGGTTGCGACCAGGTGGTCTGGCTCGACGCCATCGAGCGCACGTACGTCGAGGAAATGGGTGGAATGAACCTGTTCTTCGTCTTCGGCTCCGGCCCCGACGCTCGCCTCGTGACGCCGTCGCTGTCCGGTTCGTTGCTGCCGGGCATCACGCGCAACTCGTTGCTCGCCCTTGCCGCCGATTCCGGTTTCGCCGTCGAGGAGCGCAAGATCAGCACCGACGAATGGCGCACCAAGTGCAAGAGCGGTGAAATCACCGAGGTCTTCGCTTGCGGCACAGCAGCAGTCATCACCCCCGTCGGACGCGTCAAGTCCGCCGAGGGCGAGTTCACCATCGCCGACGGCGAGCCGGGTGAAGTGACGATGGCACTGCGCGACACCCTCACGGGCATTCAGCGCGGCACCTTCGCCGACACCCACGGTTGGATGACCAAGCTTCACTGATCGCTGGTTCGTTCCGCGAGCAACCGCTCGCGGAAGAACTGCAGAATCTCGTCTCGAGCGACGGTGGTGGGCGATCCCGCCTCGTCGACGAGATGAGCCGTCACCACGCTGTGTGGATTGGCAATGACGTGTTCGAAGAACGGTGACGTTGTCGCGTTGGCCGCTTCGTCGGGCAGCACCTTTCCGACGAAGCGCTCGCCCATGGCCTTCGAGTAGGCCGCGAATCGCTGTGCGCGGCAGAACGGGTCACCTTGAAACCGGTATGCAAGCACCGTGAGGTCTTCGGCCTCGAGTCTCGAGCGCACGGCTTCGAGTTCTTCGGGCCCGCTGTCGGTTTCGTCCGGTCGGTCGAGCGGTAACGACGGTTGGGCGAGAACCGGCGCGATGACCGAGGGTTCGAGCATCATCGACAACGCGAAGTTGCCGGTGAAGCACATCCCGATCACGCCAACGCCAGGACCGCCGCACTCCTCATGCGCCGAAGTGGCGAGTGCACGCAGCCAACGGACCGCCGGACTCGGTTCGTCGACAGCGAGGGCGCGGAACTCCGCACTGACGCAGGCTCTCTTGAACACCGTCAGCCCCTCGTCCACTGTGGGGACCGCTCCGGCGCGCCCGAACAGTGACGGAACGAAGACAGTGAAACCGGCGTCGCGCACCCAGCGGGCGAATCGCGCTACATGCGGGCTGATGCCCGGCATCTCCGGCATGACGATAACTGCGGGACCGGCGCCGGCCACGTACACGGACTTCGCCACTGCGTCGATGGTGATCGTTCGACGGTCGAAGTCTTCGAGCGGATCGTCTTCGGTCATGCTCCGGTTCGGCACGGTGAGCCCTCTCAGTAGTCGAAACAATTCCTCCGCACAGTCTTTCGGCGCGGGATCAACTACAGAAGAGGGCGGTTCGCCACGTTTTCGGGCGGGCTCGCCACGCACGGCCTATCCGGCGCCGCCTTTGCGGAATCGCTTTCGATAGTCGGCCGGGCTGATGCCGACGCGGTCGGTGAACAGGCGACGGAAGGTTCCAGGATCCTGATAGCCGATGTGCCCCAGGATCTTTCCGAGAGACCAGTCGGTCGATTCCAACAACCGTTTCGCTTTTCGGATCCGTGCACGCTGCAGATAACTGCGCGGCGATTCCCCGGTCTCGTCCTTGAACTTCCGAAGCATGGTTCGGGTGCTGAGGTGAAAAGCATCCGACAGCAGATTCAAGTCGTAAGGCTCCGCCATCCGTTCGACCAACCAACTTCCGACGTCGTCGGCGAACTGTGTGTGATTGACGGGCAGCATCGAGTCGACGATGTACGGAGATTGACTGGTTCGATTTTCCGGCGCCAGAGTAATTCTCGCAGTCGTTCGCGCAATATTGTCGCCGAGATGCTCGCGCACGAGTGCTGTTGCGAGGTCGAGCGCGGCAGTGAACGCCGCAGTGGTGGTGACGCCGGCGTCCTGGACGATCAACGAGTCGGTTCGAACCGTCGCACCGGGGTAACGACTCGCGAGGTCCGCACCGTACAGCCACGACGTCGTACATCGGCGTCCGTCGAGCAGTCCCGCCTCGCCCAGCAGATACGCGCCGACGCAGACCGACGACACCCGAACGCCGCGCGCCTCGCACGCACGGATGAACTCGATTTCTCTGTCCCACAGCGACAAACGCGTCGTAGGGTCTTCGGACGGCACGAGGTCGAACCCCGGCACAACCAGGTGATCGATGTCGTGATGCCCCTCCTGTACCCCGAGCGAAAATCCACCTGCCGCAACTACGGGCGTGCCCGACGCTGCGATGACCGATACCTCGAAGGGGTCGGCGGACGCTCCATCAGCGACCCGATTCGCGATCAGGAGAAGGTCGGTGAAAACGAAGATTTCGGCCGCCAGGCAACCTTCGTACGCAAGGACACCTACTCGCACGACGTCGGATCACAGTCCGAGAGTGAGGCCGACGGCCGTAAGCGTCACAGTGAGTTCGAGCGCGAATCCGAGAACGTCTCCGTTGAGTCCACCGAATCTACGGACGCAGTGACGCACGCACAGCACACTGATCAGTAGCGCCGACGCGGTCACGAGAGGGCCGAGCCACCACCGGTCGGTGGCAAAGGCGGAAGTGGCGATCAGCGGAACCGACCATACGATTGCGGCCCAGAGCGGTTGTGAATCGGCGACGAGCGCACCGAATCCGTTCGGGCCAGACGCGAGAATACCTCGGCGGCAGGCAAAAACGACGGCCACACGACCCGCAGCGACAGATACGAGAACGGCGATCCACTGCGTGGGGGAGTCGGCAACAGCGAGGACGCCGAAGGAGACCGATTGCAGCCCAAGGAAGATGAACAGTGCCGCGACCCCGAACGGTCCGGCACCGCCGCTGTGCATGACCTCGCGGGCGCGCTCCGGTGGACCGTAACAACCCAGTCCGTCGACGGAGTCTGCCAGTCCGTCCACGTGCATCCCGCGTGTCCCGAGAGCGAGCGCACCGACCGTCAGCAAGCCTGCGAGATAGGGATTCAGGCCGATACTGGTTGTGCCCCAAAGCAGAAACGTCGCGGCAATGCCGAGTGCGATCCCGGTGAGCGGAGCTGCCGCGATGGCGCGACGACCGGCAGTTCGGTCGATGTCGGAGGGACCACGAACCGGAAGGACCGTCAGCCACGAGAAGGCCAGAGGCACTCCGGACAGCGGGCCCGCCATGCTCACTCCGCCGTATCGGTCTTGGTCAGGTCGATCGACTCCGGTTCGTCGGCAGGTGCGCTGCCCTGAGTGCTGACACCGGCTTCGGAGAATGTCGCCATCTTGCCCAGGATTGCCACTGCGCCCTGAAGAATTGGGAGCGCTGTGACTGCACCTGAACCTTCACCGAGACGCATGTCGAACTCGACGATCGGGTCGAGACCCATTCGGGTCAATGCGATGGTGTGGGCGGGTTCGGTGGAGCGGTGTCCGGCGACCCACCATTCACGTGCGCCGAAAGCCAGTTCGTCGGCAACCATGGCGGCTGCGGTGACCACTACGCCGTCGAGGATCACCGGCGTACGACGCGAAGCTGCCTGGGCCAGAAAGCCGGCCATCGCGGCGAGGTCGGCACCCGAAGACGTGCGTAGCAGCGCGACTGTGTCGCGAACGTGCGGACGGGCGCGACGGAGAGCGTCGCGAATCGCTGCGGTCTTGCGGATCCACCCGGCGTCGTCGATACCGGTACCTCGACCCACGACCGCGACGGGTTCACTGTCCGTCAGGGCTGCGATGAGAACAGTTGCGGGTGTCGTGTTGCCGATGCCCATGTCACCGGCGATGAGAAGATCTGCGCCCCCGTCGATTTCTTCGTCCGCGATCGCTCGGCCGGCGGCGATGGCCTGAAGGGTTTCCTCGTTCGACATGGCGTCTTCGCGGTCGATGGACCCGGAAGACCTGCGCACCTTGTAGTTCGCGACGGACGGATCGGTATCGCCGTCCACTGCGATGTCGACGACGCGTACCGTGGCGCCGGCAACCTCGGCGAGGACGTTGACTGCCGCGCCGCCCCCGAGGAAGTTGGCGACCATCTGTGCGGTCACTTCCGGCGGATAGGCGGAGACGCCGTTGCGGGCGATTCCGTGATCACCCGCGAAGACGACGACGCGAGGCCGAGCGAAAGCGTGTGGGGGACAAACTCCTTGGCAGGCTGATGCCCAACCGGCGAGAGCCTCCAGCCGGCCCAGCGAACCGGCCGGCTTGGTCAGATCACGCTGACGCGCGTCGGCCTGTGCCCGCACCTCGCGGTCGGGCGGGGTGACGGGTTCGAAGTCGGCGCTACTGACTGGCGCGACGTCAGGGTTGGCATCTGGATTCGCCCCTGAAATGGGCCCTGGATTGGCCTCGGTACTCACATCGTGCCTTCCGGTTGTGCAGCAGTATCTTTCAAGATGAGCGGTAACCCTGCAACCACTAGTACGACACGATCGCACACCGCGGCGATACGAGCGTTGAGAGTGCCGATCTCGTCGCGGAACAATCGTCCCGACCGCGTCTCGGGGATGACGGCCAAACCCACTTCGGGGCTGACCAGCACCAGGTGTCCGCGATAGTTCTCGACACTGGCGACCAGGCTGTCCGCAGCGGGAGTGATGGTGCCGCGCGGAGCGTCCCAGGCGCCTTGCCGATCGAGTTCAGTGGTCAGCCACGTTCCCAGATCGTCGACCAACGTCGCTGTGTGTGAATCGCTTTCGAGCTGCGCCGCGAGGTCACCGGCAGCTGCGGTTTCGACAGTCGACCAATGAGAAGGCCGTCTGTTGCGGTGCTGGTCGATCCGGCTTTCCCAGTCTGCGTCGGAGACATCACGTCTGGCTGTCGCCAGGTACCGGATCGGTGCCGAACTTTCGGGTAAGTGGCCTGCACAAACCAAATCCTCGGCGTGCGCGGACTTACCAGACCGCGCGCCGCCGAGGACCAAAGTTCTATACGTGTTCGTCACGCTCAGATTGCGTCGCCCGGCCCCACACGAGGCTTCGGTGCGCGCAGCTTACGGATCTGCGACGCGCGAACGAACGCGTACCAGCCGAGCTTGAATCCGCCGTCGGTGCTGTCGGGGAAGCGCTCGGCGACGCGGTTGTTGATCATGCGACCGAGCCAGATGCCTTCACCGACCATGAAGAGCATCATCACGAGCATTGCCAGCGTGACGATCTGCTGGAGCGCGGGCGTGACGAACATCGTCATGATGAGGATCAATGCGAGCGGCATGAACAGCCCGACGAGGTTGCGGCGAGCGTCGATGAAATCACGGACGTAGGCGCGAACCGGTCCCTTGTCGCGGGGGAGCAGGTACTTGTCCTCGCCGGCGAGCATGCGGGCGCGGCGGTCTGCCGACGATGCGCGACGCTCGGCGGCTTCGGCCTTGCGGTCCTCCTTGGAGCCGCGGGTCGCCTTACGGCGGGCGCGGGCTTCCTTCGCGGTCAGCGGGGCAGGGGCAACGGGGCCACGCCTCTTCGCCTCGGCGTCACGACGCTTGGGTGTGGGGCGGCCCTTGCCCACCTGCTCGATGGGCGCCTCTTCGGAGGCCGAGGATGCCTCAGTGCCCTCGACGTCACGTTTGTCGGAGTTGTCTGAGTCACCGCGGCGTAGCAATTTCACACCTCCAGGCTATTGGATAAGTGCACGGTCTGGGAAACCGACCTCGGTCTTTCTGAAAAACCCGATCGCCCGAGGCACTGAAACGCGCGAGATCGTGAAACATCGGGGTCATTCGGGACTCTTAGACTTCCGCTATGCGGGTAATAGTTGCTCCAGATTCGTTTGGTGAGACGTTGACGGCCGTCGAGGCGGCTGAGTCCATTTCTGCCGGTTGGCGACGTGGCCGACCCGAAGACGACGTCGTCACCGCGCCCCAATCCGACGGTGGTCCGGGTTTCGTCGACGTCTTGGCCACGGCTGGGGGCGACATCCGGACCGCACGGGTGCCTGGGCCACTGACCGCTGGCGTCGACGCCGCGTGGCTGTTGGATTCGGACACGGCGTACATCGAGTCCGCCGAGGCTGTCGGGCTCGGTCTGCTCGGAGGTCCGCCGACACGAGACACCGCACTCGCCGCGCACAGTCGCGGTGTCGGAGAACTGATCGCTGTCGCGCTCGAGGCAGGCGTGAAGACGATTGTCGTCGGACTCGGTGGGAGTTGCTGCACCGACGGGGGGCGTGGACTGGTGGAGGCGCTGGGCGGTCTGGAGGCCGCAAGGGCGGCTACGGCGGGCATTGCGTTGGTCGCGGCTACCGACGTCGAACACGTACTTCTCGGCGAGCACGGTGCGGCAGCGGTGTTCGGCCCGCAAAAGGGCGCCGATGCCGATGCCGTCTCTGTCCTCGAAGCGAGAAACGCGAGATGGGCCGAACAGTTGGAGTCCGCAACCGGAAAACGAGTCTCGGATTTTCCGGGTGCCGGCGCCGCGGGTGGTATCGGTGCTGCGCTGTTCGCCCTCGGTGCACAGCGGCGATCGGGGGCCGACGTCGTTGCCGATCGCACCGGCCAGGCGGCGCTATTGGCTTCCGCTGACCTGGTGATCACGGGTGAAGGCAAGTTCGACCACCAATCTCTGCGCGGCAAACTCGTCACGACGCTTGCTTCGGCCGGGGCGGCGCACGGAGTTCCGACGCTCGCCTTTGCCGGTCAGGTGACGCTCGACGCGGCGGACTTTGCGTCGACCTCGATAGTCGCGACGAAATCGGTGACGGAGTTCGCCGGGTCGGTGGAACGTGCGATGGAGGAAGCGTCGGCGTGTCTCGAGGGACTCGCCGAACACACGGCACGGGAGTGGAACATCTGGCGCGGCGCCCGGAGCTGAGGATCAACAAGCGTCGACGCGCCGTTGCCGTGTCGGGAAGACCGGATAGGATGAAGACGAATCGCACCCGGTAAGGACTGGCGGGAATAAGTCGGCAGCGGCGTACCGTTGAAGCGTTCACGGGTTGGTACGAACATTAGGGAGAGCCCATGACTGTGCAGAACGAGACCGCCACCCACGGCGTCAAGATGACCGAGGCCGCATCCGCCAAGGCGAAGGCACTCTTCGATCAGGAGGGTCGCGACGACCTCGCGCTGCGTATCGCAGTGCAGCCCGGCGGCTGTGCCGGACTGAAGTACCAGCTGTTCTTCGACGACCGCACGCTCGACGGTGACCTCACCGTCGACTTCAACGGCGTCAACCTGGTTGTCGACCGGATGAGCGCACCCTACGTCGAAGGTGCGTCCATCGACTTCCTCGACACCATCGAGCAGCAGGGCTTCTCGATCGACAACCCCAATGCAACAGGCTCCTGCGCCTGCGGTGACTCGTTCAACTGAGTCTGTCGATCACAACTCAATTCACAAACAACTGACGCGGAACCGACATTCGGTTTCGCGTCAGTTGTTTGTGGTGACTCGCCTGCAGACGGTTCCGATCTCACGGCTCGGGCGCCGATACCGGCGCTACGGGCGGTAACGTGAACTTTTGCTCCTCTTTCATTCTTGTACTCACTTCGCTGAAAGGCCACGATCCGTGACTATTGCGGTAACCGGTTCCATCGCCACCGACCACTTGATGCGCTTCCCCGGCCGCTTCGCCGATCAGCTCCTCGCCGATCAGCTCGCCCACGTTTCGCTGAGTTTCCTGGTGGACGATCTCGTGATTCGCCGCGGTGGTGTCGGCGGCAACATCGCTTACGCCATGGGCGTGCTCGGTGGGTCCCCGCTACTCGTCGGCGCAGTCGGTGCCGACTTCGCCGAATACCGCACGTGGCTCGAGGACAACGGCGTCGACTGCAGCGCGGTCCGTATCTCGGACAAGGCACATACGGCGCGTTTCGTGTGCACCACCGACGAGGACATGGCGCAGATCGCGTCGTTCTACCCCGGTGCGATGAGCGAGGCCCGCGAGATCGAACTCGCGGCAGTGGCCAAGACTGCGGGCGCAGTCGAGCTGGTGCTGATCGGCGCCAACGACCCCGAGGCCATGGTTCGCCATACCGACGAATGCCGTCTGCTCGGAATCCCGTTCGCAGCGGATCCGTCGCAGCAGCTTGCTCGCCTGTCCGGTGACGAGGCCAAGGCGCTCATCCACGGTGCGAAGTACTTGTTCACCAACGAGTACGAGTGGGGTCTGCTTCAGCAGAAGACTGGTCTGAGCGAGGAAGAGATCCGCGCGCAGGTCGGCATCCGTGTCACCACCCTCGGCTCCAAGGGTGTGGAAATTGTTGACGCCGAAGGTAATTGGGTGCGAGTCGACGTAGTGCCCGAGACCGGCAAGGTGGATCCGACGGGCGTTGGCGACGGCTTCCGCGCCGGGTTCCTGCTCGCACACGGCGCTGGCCTGAGCTTCGAGCGCGCCGCACAGCTGGGATCTTTGGTCGCTGTGCTGATCCTCGAGACCGTGGGAACGCAGGAGTGGGTGTTCAATCGCGACGAGGCCCTCAAGCGCCTTACCGACGCATACGGCAGTGCGGCTGCGGACGAGATCGCGACGATCCTGCCGAAGTAGGGCTCCGCCCCGTGAGTGGTTGAGGAGTCCGGAGACTCCCTGACCACTCACGGGGCCGAAGGCCTAGATGTTGACCGGGTACACCGGTTCCTGGATCTGCGGCACGATGCGCTTCTCCACGAAGATCCCGTGCCAGACCATGAACGTCAGCACGGTCCACAGGCGTCGGCTGTGGTCGGACACGCCCTCGCGGTGATCGTTGAGCATCTTCACGACGGCCTGCTTGTCGAAGATGTGGTCGGTACCCGACTCCTCGATCTGCAGATGTGCCCAGTCGAAGAGTTCGGTGCCGCGCAGCCAATGGCGCAGGGGAACCGGGAATCCGAGCTTCGCACGGTGCAGAACATGGTGCGGCACAATGCCTTCCAGGGCCTGACGCAGTGCATACTTGGTTGTGTCCTTCGTGATCTTCTGATCGAGCGGCACGCGTGACGCTACGTCGAAGACCTCGGGATCGAGGAACGGCACACGCAGTTCCAGCGAGTTGGCCATCGTCATCTTGTCGGCCTTGACGAGGATGTCGCCGCGCAGCCAGGTGAACAGGTCGAGATGCTGCATCCGGGCAACCGGATCCCAGTCCCGTGACTGCGCGTAGATCGGCGCGGTGACGTCCTGGTGAGTCCACTCGGGGCGGAAATCGCGAAGGACGGCGCGGAGCTGAGCGTCGTTGAAGCTACGAGCATTGCCGTAGTAGCGCTCCTCGAGGGTCAACGAACCGCGATTGAGCAGACTCTTGCCGCGAGTACCGTCCGGGATGCGTTCGGACAACTTGCCCGCAGCCCGACGCAATCCCTTGGGGAGGTACTCGAAAGGCTTGAGCGACAACGGCTCACGGTAAATCGTGTAGCCGCCGAACAGCTCGTCGGCACCCTCGCCGGACAGCACGACCTTGACGTGCTTGCGGGCTTCCTTCGCGATGAACCACAGCGGAATCAATGCCGGATCGGCTACCGGGTCGTCGAGGTACCAGACGATCTCGGGAATGGCAGCGGCGAACTCGGCGGGGGAGACCACCTTGACAACGTGCTTCGCGCCGATCGCCGCGGCAGATTCTGCAGCGACGTCGACCTCGGAATAGCCCTCACGTTCGAAACCGGTCGTGAAGGTGATCAGGTTGGGGTTGTGGCGCATCGCCAGCGCCGCGATCGCCGTGGAGTCGATACCACCGGACAGGAACGAACCGACGGTGACGTCGGCGCGCATGTGCTTGGCGACCGAATCCTCGAGTGCCTCGGCGATTTCCTGGTAGCGCGCCTTCTCGGTGCCAGGTGCAAAAGGCTTGGCCGGGAACTTCGGCGTGAAGTACCGCGTGAACGTGGGTTCCTCGCCCGGACGCACCCGAGCGAAGCTGCCCGACTCCAGGCGTCGGATCTCCTTGTGCAATGTTTCCGGCTCCGGGACGTACTGAAGAACGGTGTAGTGCTCGATGGCGCGCGGATCCAGCTCGGTACCGATGCCGATCAGATCGGTGAGTTCGAGCAGGCTCTTCTTCTCACTGCCGAACGCGGTGCCGCCGGCGCCGGTAGCAATGAACAGCGGCTTGATCCCGAACGGATCGCGCGCGATGAACAGCTCGCGTGTGTCGGTGTCCCAGATCGCGAACGCGAACATTCCGCGTAGGCGCCGGACCGCATCCTCACCCCAGTAGTGGAATGCAGCGACGATGGCCTCGGAGTCGCCCTCGGTGAAGAACTTGGCGTCGTGGTCCTTGACCAGTTCGGCGCGGATCTCCAGGTAGTTGTAGATCTCGCCGTTGAACGTGAGCGCATAACGCTCCGGGTTCTCCGGCGGGCCCCAACGCAGCGGCTGGTGGGAATGAGCGATGTCGATGATCGCCAGGCGGTTGAACCCGAAGACGAGGTGGTCGTCGTTCCACGTCCCGTGTTCGTCCGGCCCGCGGTGACGAAGGCAATGCATCGCCTGGTCGACCCGCGAGACGGCGTCCTCGCTGGTTCCGCCAGATGTCAGTAGCCCGAGCAGTCCACACACAGCGTCCGGTTCCTCGATTCAGAATTTTTGTAGAGAAGGCTCCCGGACACGAGTGTCGGGGAGAGGTCAACGAACTCTTGTCGAAAGTATGCCGCAGATCGACGTCCCTGCCGATCGCGGCGGAACGAATCGACGTGATGTGCGTCGCCGAAACGACCTGAGCCGTTCCTGAGCAGCACCTGAGAGAGCTGTGTGACGTCCGCCGCGACACGGGCGAGGACCCGAGGATGGATAGCGCCCGGCTTTGGTCTACGCTGCGTAGTAATTGGGCCTTCCCTCCGGGCATGCCCTAGTTGAATTTTGTGGCGATCAGGAAGGCGTGAACGTGGCGCAAGGTCGGATCCTTCGGCGAGCGGGGCTGGCAGTATCTCTGGGCATTGCTGCCTTGCTGCTGTCGGGTTGCTCCATCGACAACGAAGTGCTTCGTTTCGGGTGGCCTTCGGGCATCACCCCGGAGGCGACGCGCATGCGTGAGCTGTGGACGTGGTCGGTTGTAGCCGCCCTCGTCATGGGTGTGCTGGTGTGGGGGCTGGTCTTCTGGGCCGTCATCTTCCACCGCAAGAAGAAGGACTCGCCGGAATTCCCGCGTCAGACGGCATACAACGTGCCTCTCGAACTCGGTTACACGGCAGTTCCCTTCGTCATCATCGCGGTTCTCTTCTACTTCACCGTCATCGTCCAGAACCATGTTCTGGACAAGACGGACAACCCTGACGTCGTCGTAGACGTCACGGCATTCCAGTGGAACTGGAAGTTCGGCTACCGCTCCATCGAGTTCGGTGACGGCAGTGCCAAGTACAACGGCATCGACGTCGAAGCCGAAGAGGCTGCCAAGGCCGAGGGCTCCACTGTCAACGATCACGGCGAAGAAGTTCCCGGCCCGATCCACGGCAACAGCACCGAGGACCTGAGCTACCTGCACTACGACAAGATCGAGACTGTCGGCTCCAGCCAGGAGATCCCGATCCTCGTTCTGCCCACCGGCAAGCGGATCCAGTTCGAACTCGCTTCCTCGGACGTCATCCACGCTTTCTGGGTGCCTGAGTTCCTGTTCAAGCGCGACGTTCTCCCGAACCCCAAGGAGAACCACTCGGACAACATCTTCCAGATCAGTGAGATCGAGAAGGAAGGCGCGTTCGTCGGGCGTTGTGCAGAAATGTGTGGCACGTTCCACGCGATGATGAACTTCGAGGTTCGTGCGGTTTCGCCCGAGGACTTCGCCAAGTACATCGAACTGCGCAAGGGTGACGCGGAGGGCAAGGGTGGTCTGACGACCGCCGAGGCCCTGCAGGCAATCGGTCAGTCGCCGGTGGCTACGTCGACCACGCCGTTCAACACCGACCGCGAGTACCGTCAGGCAACCGTCGCCACTGCAGGCAACTGAGCCGGCCAGCCTCTTCACTGAACAAGGACAAGTGCTGATATGAAGATCGAAGCCAAGCTCTTCGAGATCCTGACGATGTTCTTCATTCTCGTCGCGATCATCTACGGAGTGTTCACCGCTCTGTCACGCACAGGTATCGAGTGGGCCGGACTGACGGCCATCGTCCTGTCTGCAGGTCTGACGCTCATCGTGGGTACCTACTTCCGCTTCGTTGCCCGTCGTCTGGACACCCGTCCCGAGGACTACGACGACGCAGAAATCTCGGATGGTGCAGGAGAACTGGGCTTCTTCAGCCCGGGTAGCTTCTGGCCGATCCTGCTTGCCGCCGCAGCTGCACTCGCGGCAGTGTCGCTGGCGTACTTCCAGCCGTGGCTCATCGCAGTCGCAGTTGTCTGTGTGCTCGCCGCAGCCGCAGGCCTGGTGTTCGAGTACTACACCGGACCTGAGAAGCACTAGTTTCACCCGCACTCGAACAGAGGCGCCGCACCCACCCGGGTACGGCGCCTCTGTTGTCGTATCTGCGAGTTGCGGTACGAGGGTGCCGATTACCCAACCGCTCTTTGTCAGTCGTGGAGCGAGTATTCGAGGTCGTAGCGGTGCAGACCGTCGACGATCTCGAGCTCGAGAGTGCCTGAGATCCCCTTCAGCTCGCCGGTTCCGGACCCCGGCACGATCTCGTACAGCAGCTTCTGCGTTCCGTTGATCATCTGACCGAACTGCTGCAGTGCGAACGATCCCACAGCTTCGTCGACCTGCCCGGTGACAAACTCCAAAGCGACGTAGCCCGCTTCACCGGTTGTCGGATCGCCGGCGGACAGCATGAGTCCGGTCGATGTGCCCTCGACGCCGCCGATGAACGTCTTGTCGAACTCGAAGCGCCCGACGCGTCCGGAGAGCTCAGGATCGGCGGGGCGGAGATCGATCTCGAAGGTGCCGCGTGCATGGGATGTCATGGTCCGAGTATCTCACCAGGCGGCAACGCCTCGAGGGGACTACCGAGAACGTGCAACACTCCGTAGATGATCCTCGAACATGCCGTCCTGCAGGTCGATCCGTCGCAGTCAGCGCGATTCGAGGCCGCGTTCGATGTGGCCCGAACCATCATCTCCGAGGTCCCCGGATTCATCAGGCTGCGACTCTCGCACTGCCTGGAATCGCCGGAGCGGTATCTCCTGCTCGTCGAGTGGGAAGACGTGGAGTCACACACCATCGGGTTCCGTCAGTCCACGGGATACGAGAAGTGGCGAGAACTTCTCCACCACTTCTACGAGCCGTTCCCGACGGTGGAGCACTATTCAACTGTGCTCGAGGTCTAGCAAGGCGTCGTCCTCGCTGTTGTCGGCGCTCAGACGTCGAACCGGGGGAGTGGTGACCCACTGGAGGTTGTCATGCTGAATTGCTCAGAGAACGAGTGAGGCCCCGAACCGGAATCCGGTTCGGGGCCTCACTCGTCAACTGTCGTTCTTAGTGGAGTTCTCCACTGGAACCATCGGACTTGCCGTTGGTTCGGTTCTGGTAGTCCAGAAGGATCTGAAGCTGCTCGTGCTCAGCTTCGTGATGAGCGGCTTCGAGAGCCTCGCTCTCCTCGACTGGGTCAGCGGTGATGAGGCTACCGCTACCGGGCTTGCCGGCGAGGCCGAGCTTGTTCATCTTCTTCGGGACAGCGGCACCCTGGTACTCGAGCGGGATCGGGTGTCCGTGCTCGTCGACGGGGCCGAGCGGCTGGTGGATCTCGATGTACTGACCGTTCGGCATCCGCTTGATGATGCCGGTCTCGATGCCGTGTTCGAGGACTGCACGGTCACTGCGCTGCAGGCCGATGCAGAACCGGTACGTCACGAAGTACGCGATGGGCGGAAGGATGACCATGCCGATACGGCCGATCCACGTCATTGCGTTCAGCGAGATGTGCAGGTGGTACGCGATGATGTCGTTGATGCAGGAGATCGTGAGCACCAGGTAGAACGCGATGGACATCGCACCGATAGCGGTACGGACCGGCACGTCGCGCGGGCGCTGCAGGATGTTGTGGTGAGCGTCGTCTCCGGTGAGACGCTTCTCGATCCACGGGTACGCGATCAACAGTGCGAAGACGAGGCCCATGATCAGGGCGACGGCGAACACAGCGGGGATCGTGTAGCGGCCGAACAGGTAGATCTCCCACGCCGGCCACAGTCGAGCAAGGCCGTCCGTCCACATCATGTAGATATCGGGCTGGGAACCTGCCGAGACCTGTGACGGGTTGTACGGACCGATGTTCCACACGGGGTTGATCTGGAACAGACCACCGAGCAGTGCGAGCACGCCGAAGGTCATGGCGAAGAACGCGCCACCCTTCATTGCGAAGACCGGGAGGATGCGGACGCCGACTACGTTCTGTTCCGTACGGCCGGGGCCGGGGAACTGCGTGTGCTTCTGGTACCAGACCAACGCGAGGTGGCCGGCGATCAGAGCCAGGATGATGCCCGGGAACAGCAGCACGTGAGCGACGTAGAGACGCGGGATGATGAGGTCGCCGGGGAAGTCGCCGTCGAAGATCAGCCAGTGCATCCAGGTACCGACGATCGGGATACTCATCGTGATACCACCGAAGGCGGCGCGGAGGCCGGTGCCCGAGAGCAGGTCGTCGGGGATGGTGTAACCGAAGAAGCCTTCGAACATCGCCAGGATGAGCAGCAGGCAGCCGATGACCCAGTTCGCTTCACGCGGACGACGGAATGCGCCGGTGAAGAAGATGCGAGCGAGGTGAACGATGATCGACGCCGCGAACATCAGTGCAGCCCAGTGGTGAATCTGGCGAACGAAGAGACCGCCGCGCACCTCGAAGGAGATGTTCAGGGTCGTCTCGTAGGCGCGAGACATCGTGACACCGCGAAGCGGCTGGTACGCGCCCTGGTAGACGACGTGTGCCATCGACGGATCGAAGAACAGTGTCAGGAACACACCGGAGATCAGCAGGATCACGAAGCTGTAGAGCGCGATCTCGCCGAGCATGAAGGACCAGTGCGTCGGGAAGACCTTGTTGATCTGCCGGCGCATGCCTGCGGCGAGGTGGTAGCGGGAGTCCATAGCCTCCGCTTGTCCAGCCGCTGCCGCGCTGATCTTGGACGGTTTGGTTGTTGTTGTGGTCACGGTCGACGCTCCCAAAATGCCGGGCCGAGTGCTTCGATGAAGTCACCGTCGGCGACCAGGAAGCCCTCTTCGTTCACTGTAATAGGCAACTGCGGAAGTGCGCGAGCAGCGGGACCGAAGATCGGCTTGCCGTAGGTCAGTGCGTCGAACTGCGACTGGTGGCAGGGGCACAGAATACGGTTGCTCTGCTGTTCGTAGAGCGAGGTGGGGCAACCCAGGTGGGTGCAGATCTTCGAGTACGCGAAGTAATCGCCGTAGTTGAAGCTCTCCTGGCCCTTGCGCTTGGTGACACGCGCGGTGTCTTCCGTGCGGAGGCGGATGAGCATCACCGAGTTACGAATGCCGCGCAGTGCTGCGAGCAGAGCGTGCTCGTCGCCACGGTCGGACTCGCGGAACGGGAAGACCGTTTCCATCGAACCGGCATCGAGATCTTCCGGGCGAACGAGGACGATGTCCTCGGGACGGCCGGTGTCACGACGCAGGTAGATGGTCTCGCCCGGGTAGTTCGGGGTCCAGCCGGACACCCACAGGGGTGAGTCGTCGCCCTTGGCCCACGGGTTCTTGATGAGTCCGCCGAGAGGCATGACCATCATGACGCCGAGTGCGCCACCGCCGAACATCAAGCTGCGCTTGATGGCCTTGCGGCGGGGGAGGGTGGACGTATCGAGGGTGTCGCCGAGCTCGGCGACGATCGTGCGACGATCGACCTCGGTGGATCCACCGTCGTGGCGGTCCTGGATCGAGACCTCTTCGGGGATGAACTTCTTGGTGAACTGAACGGCACCGATGCCGACACCGAGGATCGCCAGACCCATGGTCAAGCCGATCAACGGGGTGTACAGGCTGTACTTGCCGTAGTTCTCGTCACCGGCGCCTGCATACTCCCAGGGCCAGAACAGGTAGATCGCGATGAATGCGATCGCCGAAACGCCGGCGAGGCCGAACCAGAAGGCGACGTTGCGCTCGGCGCGCTTTTCCGCCCTGGTGCCCTTTACCGACCAACGATCACGGCGGTAGACGACATCGACGCCATCGAGATTGGTACCCAGCTTGACCAGGTCGTCGCGTGACATCGCGTCGAGCTCTTCATCTGTGTACTTCTTAGGCGTATCGCCGCCATGCTGGCCAGCGTCGCTCATGACCTTGCTCCGATCCACAATGCTGCACCGACGACAGCGATGATTCCGACGGCCCACATGGCGAGACCCTCAGAGGCCGGACCGAGGCCACCGAGCCCGTACCCACCGGGGTCCTTCGACTCGCCCGACGACTTGACGTAGGCGATGATGTCCTTCTTCTCCTCGATCGTCAGCTGACGATCCGAGAACTTCGGCATGTTCTGGGGGCCGGTAACCATGGCAGCGTAGATCTGCTGCTCGCTGGCCGGATCCAGGACCGGGGCGTACTTGCCCGAGGACAGTGCGCCACCGCGGCCGGTGAAGTTGTGGCACGACGCGCAGTTGAGCCGGAAGAGCTCACTGCCGCGTCCGATGTCGCCACCGCGCAGCGAGGACTGGGCGATTTCGCCGTTCTCGTCGCGGATGAGCGTCGGGCCGCCGCCGTTGGCCTGGATGAAAGCGCCGAGGGCGTCGGTCTGCGCAGCATCGAACTTGGGGTCCTTGCGTGCAGCCTGGGCCTCGTTGCGAGCTGCGGGCATACGACCAGAGGAGACCTGGAAGTACACGGCTGCTTCGCCGACGCCGATGAGGCTGGGACCGCGGTCCTGCACGCCCTGCAAGTTCGCGCCGTGGCACGTGATGCATGACGTGTCGTAGAGCTGCTTGCCTTCACGAATCAGGGCTGCTGAATCGTCGCTGGCGGTCGCAACCTGCGGAGCTGGTGTCAACGCCGAAGCGAGGAAACCTGCGCTGATCAATCCCATCATCAATACGAGCGCGCCGGTAACGCGCCGGCGGATTTTCCGCTGGCGACGCGACTTCGCGGCATTCGCTGAGTTATCGGATGCGGGAGGGGGGGATGAACTCATCTGTATCCCTTTGGTATGTCGGGACGGAACTGGACGTCAGGGGCTGCCTGGGGCGTACAGCTGATTAACGGATGAAATAAATCGTGGCAAACAGCGCGATCCACACGATGTCGACAAAGTGCCAGTAGTACGAAACAACGATCGCGGCGGTGGCCTGGGCGGGCGTGAACTTGCTGACCCGGGTACGTGCGATCAAGAAGACGAAGGCGATGAGACCGCCGATGACGTGCAGACCGTGGAAGCCGGTGGTCATGTAGAACACCGAGCCGTACACGCTGCTCGAAATCGTGGTGCCCTCGTGCACAAGGTGGTAGTACTCGTAACCCTGGCCGGAGACGAAGAACGCCCCCATGATCAAGGTGATGGTGTACCAGCGACGAAGTCCGAAGACGTCGCCACGCTCAGCCGCGAAGACACCCATCTGGCAGGTGAACGAAGATGCGATAAGCACCAAGGTCACCGGCACGGCCAGATACAGGTTCAATTCGGTTGGCTCCGGCGGCCAATTTCCGTTCGCCTGAGCTCGTGCCACGAAGTACATGGCAAAGAGCCCTGCGAAGAACATGAGCTCACTTGACAACCACACGATGGTGCCAACGCTGACCATATTCGGCCGGTTCAGCGAGTGCACGCGTTGGGTGATTGCCGATCCTGAAGTCCCTACTGCGCTCGTCACAGACAGAAGTATGACGCTTCGTCGTAAGAGACGACCACTCGGGTCCACCATCGGCGCGTCGCTCGGCTCGAGTTCGCGGGATCGGGCGGCGAACGCGCTGGTGGCGTGGTCGGAATATGCTGGCGCGATGGCAGCTACACACAAGAGTAGACCGTGGTTCCTGAGAATTTTCGGCACGAAGATTCCGACGCCGCTCGACGCGGGGCGGTCGGATCTGGTCGTCGTTGCCGAGGGCTTCGACGACGCCGAGGCGAGTTCGACCGCTCTCGAACGTGCCGGCTCCACCGAGCCGGAGTTTCGGGCGGAGTCCGAAGTGGTTCTGCGGCACCATCTCGACCTTCCGGAGGACTCGGTTGCCGATGCCGAGAACATCGTCGCTCAGGACGGATATGTGCGAGGCGCGAGTCGGCCCGAGGACGTGACTCAGGCGGTCGAGAATTCGTTTCGCGTCATCTTCGAGCGTGTCCAAATCCTCGACGCCCTGCATTGCTCCCAGGAGCGATCACGAATGGCCGGTCTGGCGCAGCGACTCGGTGGTTCCGTCGCCGGGTGGGACGCGCTCCAGCCCCCGATTCTTGCGGAGGCGACGCCCAAACGCGGTCGCCGAAAGACCTGAGCGGCCCTATTCGGTTTCCTTGCTACCTCACTGACTAGGCTGCGAGGGTCATCGGCAGCACAAAATGGCAGCACGAAACGACAGCTCGAAACGACAGCTCGAAATCCAGCCCACATGAACGACAAGGGGACCAAGGCACTATGGCCGGCACCGACGCATCCAACGCCGTGAACGTCGATTCGAGTGCAGTGGTGCGGTCGTGGCCGATGATTCTCGGTCTGCTCACGGACGGCAGTGACCTGTCGGAAGCCGACAGTAGGTGGGCGATGGGCGAGATCATGTCGGACAATGCCACTTCCGCTCAGATCGCCGCTTTCGGCGTCGGGCTGAAGATGAAGGGCGAAACCCCCGCGGAGTTGGAAGGGCTCGCCGGCGCGATGCTCGAACACTCCCGGCGCGTGCCGGTCGATTCCGACGTCGTCGACATCGTCGGCACGGGTGGTGACCGCTCCAACACGGTCAACATCTCGACGATGGCCTCGATCGTGGTTGCCGCGTCCGGTGTGCGAGTTGTCAAGCACGGCAACCGCGCTGCTTCGTCCAAGAGTGGTGGCGCCGATGTACTCGAGGCGCTCGGCGTTCGCATCAACCTCGGCCCGGAGCAGGTTGCGAGGTGCGTCGAAGAGGTCGGCATCGGCTTTTGTTTCGCGCCGGTCTTCCATCCCGCACTGCGCTTTGCGGCGGTGCCTCGCAAGGAAATCGGCATCCCGACGGCATTCAACGTGCTCGGTCCACTGACCAATCCGGCTCGTCCGCGTGCCGGGCTGATCGGGTGCGCATTTCCGAAGCTGATCTCGGTCGTCGCGGGAGTCCTTGCGCAGCGCGGTAATTCGGCGTTGGTGGTGCGCGGAGACGACGGACTCGACGAACTGACCACATCGACGACTTCGACGGTTCACATCGTCGGCGGTGGAAGTGTGCGAACTGTCACGCTGGATCCGCGCGACCTCGGAATCGACCGCGTTCCTCTCGAAGAGTTGCGCGGAGGAGACGCCGAATTCAACGCCACCGTCGCCCGAACGCTGCTTTCCGGACAGAAGGGGCCGGTCCGGGACGCGGTCTTGCTGAACGCGGGAGCGGCCATCGCGGCGTTCAACGGTGTCGGTGACGATCTCGAGGGTGCGATCTCCGCCGGGATGACTGCAGCCGCTGCCGCGATCGACAGCGGCGCCGGCGCTGAACTGCTTCACAAGTGGGCGGCACTCACCGCCGAACTGGCCGACCAAGCCTGATCGACGAGCTACTCGCCCAGCGAGAAACCGGCCTCGACGTCTGCGCTGGAGAATGACTGGAAGGCGATGTGTGTGGCGGTTCGGAGAACGCCGGGCACCTTGTTGATTCCTCCGGTGACCACGTCGGCGATCTGGGCGTGGTCACGTACCTTCACGATGGCGATCAAGTCGACGTCACCTGCGCACGAGTAGACCTCCGTCACTCCGGACAGGTCGGCGACGGCCTGCGCGGTTTCCGGGATCCGAGCGGACTCGGCGTGAATCATGACGATGGCGTTGATCATTTCTCTCCTCGATTTCCCGGTGGGTTGTGATGACCCGGTGGTTTCGATCGAGCTTAGGGGTGCCGCTCCGTCGTTACGTCATCGATGTTCGGATTCGGTACCGGCCCGCGCGAGTCGGCACCAGGCTTCCCACTTGCCGGCGCCGCCCGCAGGTTCGACGTAGCCGGATGTCGCCGACACGATTCGGACACCGTCCGATGCGAGCCACCGTGCGATCAGGCCCAGTTCTTCGGGTGACGCGCCGCGGAACGGTGCGTCGTCCGGTAGGACGGTTTCGGCGGCCGCGGTGATGGCGTCGACGACGGGCATCGGGTGAGTTCCACGTCTGGCGAGCCCGGCGGACGCGAGACGTCCGGAACGGATCACCGACAGCTCCCAGCCGCCGTCCCCGGTGGGACGGGCGAGAATCAGTTGTTCGATCGCCGCGACTGCTGCGAGTCGCTGAGTGCGCCGCACTGCGGTAGAGACTGCGACCGTTCGGTCACGCAGACGAGCAGCATTCTCGAACAACGCGTGTGCGGACAGCTCGTCTATTCGCGCCTGCATTTGTTGGAGAGGAGCGTCGTTGGTTCCCCGGAAGAATCCACGCACAGTCTCAGGGGCGGCCGCGTAGTCCTGCGCAGTGAGTTCCGGTGCCCAGGAGGCGGGACACGCCCCCAGTTCGCGAGCGGGGCAGTCAGGGCCGTGAACGGCGCCGCGCCCGAGACGTTTGGTGCACGTGCGTAGGCGGCTGAACTCTGCGACGGTGTCGGCGACTTCGACTGCGTCGCCGCGAGAGGTGAACGGGCCGATCGAATCGGCCGTAGGCGTGCGAACCACGGACAGTCTGGGAAACGCCTCGTCGGTGAGAGTGATCCACCATCCTCTTTTGGGGAATTTGGAGCGACGGTTGTACGGGGGTGCATGCGCGCTCAGTAGGCGTAGTTCACGCACCCCTGCCTCGAGCGCATGGGCGCACTCGACGTGGTCCACACGGGTGGCGAGCGCGACCATTTCCTTCATCCGGCCGCGGGTCTCCGAACCGGTGAAGTAGTTGCGGACGCGGCGTCGAAGGTCGGTAGCAGCTCCTATATAGAGGGCTTCGTCCGAAGGGCCTCGGAAAAGGTAGACACCCGGGCTTCGCGGCAGGTTTGCGGCGAAGGACCGTTTGGCCCGCTGATGTGAGGAAATGTTGGGCAGGTAGTCGACGAGTTCGCTGTAACTGTGGACGCCTTGGTTCCCGACTCTGTCGATCAACCCGTGTAGGACGTCGACGGTCGCACGCGCGTCGTCGAGCGCGCGGTGCGTCGGTTGGGTGGTCACCTGGAAGAGATGGGCGAGTGCGGAGAGTTTGACCGAAGGCGCCTCGTCGCGGGTGAGCACGCGCCTGGCGAGCTTCACAGTGCACAGCACACGGAACGCCGGCCACGGGCGTGCGCTGCGTGACGCCGCTGCTTTGAGGAAGCCGATGTCGAAGGGCGCGTTGTGTGCCACCAGCACCGCACCCTCGGCGAATTCGAGAAAAGCGGGTAGGACACGTTCGATCGGAGGTGCGCCGATCAGCATGGCGGTGGTGATTCCGGTCAGTTCGACGATGTACGGCGGAATCGATCGGCCGGGATCGACGAGTGTTGCCATTTCACCGAGCACTTCGCCACCGCGGATCTTGACGGCGCCGATCTCGGTGATGGAGTCCTGGTCGGCGCTTCCACCTGTGGTCTCGAGGTCGACGACGACAAACGTCGTTTCGCTCAGCGGTGTGTCCAGCTCGTCGAAGCTCAGTTGCCGCCCGACGTCGAACTTCTCCCCGTCGGAGAACGGGGACGGAGACGGAAATTCTCGGGCCGAGGCGGGACTCACACCGCAGACAGTAGAAGGACCCCCCGACACGAATTCGAGAGTGCATACGCGGAACCCGGCTCACTGCGACTTCCATTGGGAAAGCAACGGATTGACCCCCGACAAAAGTATGAGAGACGAGGATCACACTTGCGGTGGGAACTCGCGAATGCGGACTCCTACCTACTTACGGGTAGGGCGATTCGTGAGGGTGTTGCTACGGCGATCAGTCGCCGAAACCGCCTGATTGATCGAAACGGGTTCTAGTTTCAAGTAATCGGCGTTGAACTGCATGGAAGATCGGATTGTCGGGTTTGGTGACCCTTGCCAGTGGGTAGCAAGCGCAGGTTTGCGGGCCAGGTGAGCCTCGCCGAACAGACCTGTTGTTATCTCTTCGTGACCCGTCCGGCGTATCGCGGGCGCGGCAGCATGATTTCCGGCGAATCGGGCGCGATTGTCACGAAGCGGTCGACATCGTCGCGATCATTTCGTAACCTTCCTGAGACCTAACGAAGTCTTGCCGGACCAAACAGGACCGGCATCGTCAGGAACCGCCTAATCGGGATCTCCGCGAGGAACCCGAACCGGGAACCCAAGTTTCCACTGGGGTGAATCCCGCCTGGGGTGCAGCACGCATGATCGCTGCGGACCACGCGGGTAGGGCTGATCTTCCCAGCCCGAACCCGTCAGCTAACTCGGTCGGCGGATGAATGGAAGAAATGGAGCACCCCTTAAGTGGCGTCACAGAGTTTCAAGCGTTCAGCGCAGTTGGCAGTAGCCGGCGCGCTCGCAGTCGGAGCATTTGCCGCAACCGCTGCACCTGCCTCGGCAGACCCCATCACCATCCCTGGCGTCGGCACCTTCGAGGTTCCGGGCGTTTCTATTCCTCAGTTGCCGGTCATCCCGGGCATCACCGACATCGCACCGGCCGCTCCGGCCGCTCCCATCTCCAGTGTTGGTGAGCAGGCAGTTCGCGCCGCAGAGAGCAAGCTGGGCTCCCCGTACGTGTACGGCGCATCGGGCCCGGACGCATTCGACTGCTCCGGTCTGGTCCAGTGGGCATACAAGCAGGCTGGTCTGAACCTGCCTCGCACGAGCTACGACCAGGCCGCAGCCGGCGTTGCCGTTTCACAGTCCGATCTTCAGGTCGGCGACGTGATCTCCTTCTACGGCGGATCGCACTCGGGCATCTACGCTGGCAACGGCAATGTCATCCACGCGTCGACCGCTGGTCAGCCCGTGAAGCTCGCACCGGTGTCCTCGATGCCGTACGACGGTGCTCGCCGTTACTGATTTCTGAACACGCTCGACGGCTGTCTCCGGTAGACGGTCGGAACGATCCGCCGCTGCAAGGCGGCGGAGCTCGGGGGAGCTCCGGATCTTCGAATGTGGGCCTCGAATCTTTGATTCGAGGCCCACATTCTCGTTTCGCGACAATTCGCCCGGTACTTCACCCCGACACGCCTACCGGCGAGTAGACACAAACGTATGCCGTTCCGTAACCTTATCGAGACATTGCGCGGCCGAGACAGGTACTGTGGATAGTTGACAGCCAGCTAACAGATCGTCGACCGGTCCCGGTCGACGTCGCTTCACCGAGACGGAGAGTTGCATTCCGTGGTTTCATCGAAAAACAACAGTCGAGTACGCGCCGCATTGACAGTGGGAGTGCTGGCGTTCGGACTCGTCGCAGGGCCTTCGATGCAGGCCGGTGCCGACCCCGTCATCACCAACCCCACCGAGGCGCTCGACAAGCTCGGTGAACTCTCCCGGGTATCCGAGCAGACCAACGAAGCGCTGCACAACGCACAGATCGACCTCGACGCGAAGCTGGCGGTCGCGAATGATGCGGACGCGCGTTCGGCAGCCGATCAGGGTCTTCTCGACGCGGCTTCGGCACGTGTCGCCGAGTTCGCTCCGGCGGTAAACCGTATTGCCACAGCGAATTACCAGGGTGCGCGAACCAATCGCCTCTTTGCGTTGATGGTGAGCGACTCGCCGCAGCAGTTGCTCGATCAGATGTCCGCGCTCGACGTGATTTCCAACGACGCGGCAGTGCAGGTCTCACAGTTCAACCAAGCCACTGCCGAAGCGCGTGCCGCCTCGGAAGCGTCGAAGCGTTCGGCCGAAGAAGCGCGGACCGCCGCCGATCAAGCCCGCGCACTCAGTGACGATTTGCAGCGCAAGCAGAGTGAACTGCAGACGCAGATCGCCGACGTGACCAAAGCTTTCCAGAGCCTCACCGACGACGAGCGTAACCAACTGAGCGGTACGCCATTCCCGCCGGACGTCGATCTCAGCAAAATTCTAGCTAACTTGACGCCTGGTTCGGGTGCTGCTGCTCTGCAGGCAGGCCTCACGCGGATCGGTGACCCGTATGTCTGGGGCGCGACCGGCCCGAACGAGTTCGACTGCTCAGGTCTGGTCGTATGGGCCTACAAGCAAATCGGGAAGACTCTGCCGCGTTCGAGCCAAGCGCAGGCGCAGGGCGGTGTACCGGTGTCGAGGGACCAGTTGCAGCCCGGTGACGTCGTGACTTTCTACAGCGACAACTCGCATGTCGGTATCTACGCCGGCGACGGAAACATTCTGCATGCGTCGACGTTCGGCGTACCGGTGAAGGTTCAGTCGATGGCAGGCATGGAGTTCTCCACTGCGCGTCGTTACTGACGGCTTGCTGCGCCCGAGTGGCGTGTGGCCAGCCGCCGTGAAGCGTCGAGTCGAGTTCTCCTACACTCGGCACCGTGCCGACTGAACCGATGACGACGCCCGACGTCGGCGCAGATCGACCACGCCGTTGGGAGTATCCAGCCCTCGTGGCGCTCGGCGTCGCCGTGGTGCTCGTTCTAGGTTTGACGATCTTCCTGACGAACAGGTCCGATTCCGACGAAAATGCGGCCAGTGAGCAGGACGCCGAACGCACCGCGCAGGTACAAGCATTTCTCGATGCATGGGCTGCGGCGCAGATGTCCGACGATCCCTCGGGGCTGGCGAAGTTCGTCGACAGTGCTGCGGCACCCGGTGTGCTCGAAGCGGAAGTTCGACGAGCCACCGCAGCGGGAGCGCTCGATTTCTCCGACTGGGGATACGAGATTCCCAGCGGCGGCCTGACACCGGCGCCGCGAACCGGTGCACCGGACGGAGACGTCGAGGTCTGGAATGCGCAGGTCCTGTTGCGATACGCCCTCGACGGCGTTGACGCATTGCCCACTCGCAAGGCAGTGTCCATGACGCTCGCGAAACGCGGCGATCAGTGGTCGGTTCTTGCGGACGGGTCGATCGTCGGACTGGACGGAGCCCGAACGGCGGGCGAATCCTGGAACGGCCCTTGGGACTTCGGGCCGCTGGCCGTCGCCGAAAATACCGCGGGCAATGCACTCGTGATCGGTCACCCGGGTCAGCAGGCGTTCGTCGACGCTTTGGCGGCCGATGTGGACTCAGCCATCGAGAACACGACGCAGTTGTGGGGGCCGTGGTGGTCCGAGCGCGCGGTGCTCATGGTGGCGGGGTCCGCGGAGGAGTTCACCGCACTGGTCGGCTCCCATCACGACGGCGCTTCGATTGCCGCAGTGTCGGTCGCGGATGCAACGGCGGACGGGTCTTCCGACGTGAGCGGCCAGCGGGTGGTCTTCTCACCTGCCGCGGCTTCGAGGCTGACCGACATCACCAGGCGAACGGTGTTGCGCCACGAGCTCATGCACATAGCCGCCCGATCGAAAACCCGTGACGGGTCGCCGATGTGGGTGTTGGAAGGGTTCGCCGAATACGCGGGAAATCGTGGATCCTCGCGGGCCTGGGGTGAGATCGCGCCGACTCTGGCAGCAGCGGTCCGCTCCGGCGATACTCCGACAGAGTTTCCGGACGACACACAGTTCGGCGGTGTCCCGGTCGTGAGTTCACTGGCGTACGAATCGGCGTGGTCTATCAACGCGTATATCGCTGATCGATTCGGCGAGGCGAAGCTGACCGACCTCTTTCGCGCCCTCGCCTCCGGAAAGATGACGGCCGAAGACCTCGACTCGCGGATCCGAGCGGTCCTCGGCGTCGGAACCGAGGAACTGCGAGTCGGCTGGGTCGACTGGACCAACAGCCATCTGGGCTGAGCAGTTCGCGGCTGGGTCAATTGCAGCGGCGAGCTGAGCTTCGCAAGTCTCCAAGCACTGCGTGCCCTTGTCACGACTCGAAGCACAGCGTGCCCTACGGTGGACGGATGCGCCGGACCCTCTTGGTGACCAACGATTTTCCTCCTCGCCCCGGAGGTATCCAGTCTTATCTCCACACGTTTGCCGGGCACCTGCCTGCTGACAAGTTGGTGGTGTACGCACCGCGGTGGCGGGGCGACTCGCACAAGAAGTTCGATGCGGCACAGCCTTTCGAGGTCGTTCGGCACCCGACGACACTGATGCTGCCGTCGCCCTTTGTCGCTCGTCGGGCCGCGAAGCTGGTCAAGAAGCACGACTGTGAGTCGGTGTGGTTCGGTGCGGCAGCGCCCTTGGCGCTGTTGGCGCCGGTTGTTCGACGCGCCGGAGCGAGCCGAGTGATCGCGAGTACTCACGGCCACGAAGTCGGATGGTCGATGATTCCCGGTGCGCGGCAGTCGTTGCGTGTGATCGGCGATCACACGGATGCGGTGACGTTTGTCAGCAAATACACCCGTGGACGGTTCTCGGCGGCTTTCGGCCCGCAAGCGGCGCTCGAGCACCTTCCGTCCGGAGTGGACACGTCGGTGTTCCACCCGGACTCGGTCGCCCGCGCAGAACTGCGCAAGCGATACGGGCTGGGGGAGCGGCCCACGATCCTGTGCCTGTCGCGGCTCGTGCCACGCAAGGGGCAGGACATGCTCATCAAGGCGCTGCCGACCATTCGCAAGAGCGTCGACGGGGCGGTACTGGTGATAGTCGGCGGTGGACCGTACGAGGACCACCTCCGTCAATTGACACGTAAGACCGGGATGGACGATCACGTCGTCTTCACCGGCACGGTGCCCGCCGCAGAGTTGGCGGCTCACCACACGATTGCCGACGTGTTTGCCATGCCGTGTCGCACGCGAGGCGCGGGATTGGATGTCGAAGGACTGGGAATCGTCTACCTCGAGGCCTCGGCGACCGGCGTTCCGGTCATCGCCGGCCGCAGCGGTGGCGCTCCGGAAACCGTGCAGCAGAACAAGACCGGGCTCGTAGTCGACGGCACCTCTGTTCGGGACGTCGCCGAATCCGTGATCGAGGTGCTGTCCGATCGTGATCGAGCGGCCGCGATGGGAGCAGCCGGCCGGGAGTGGGTTGCCGAAGACTGGAAGTGGGACACGCTCGCTTCGAAGCTGCGTAATCTGCTCGGCTGAGCCACCGGGACTCGAACGCAAACGGCCCGCACCGAATTCGGTGCGGGCCGTTCGTTGCTGCGAGAAGCTGCTTGCCGAAAACCTACTTGGCGTAGATCTTTTCGATGTCGGCGGCAAAGCTCTCGTGCACGACGTTGCGCTTGAGCTTCATCGTGGGCGTGAGTTCGCCTGTGTCCTCGGAGAAGTCGACCGGAAGAATGCGGAACTTCTTGATCGCCTCGGCGTGTGAGACGAGCTTGTTGGCCTCGTCGATGGCGTCCTGGATTTCACCGACCAGTTCGCCGTCCGAAACCAGGTCGGCAGCTGTGGTTCCCGCGGCCTTGTTGTTGCGCTCGTTCCAGGCGGGAAGTGCCTCGGCGTCGATGGTGATGAGAGCGCCGATGAAAGGCTTCTGGTCGCCGACCACGATGGCCTGGCTGATCAGGGGGTGTGCGCGAAGGGAATCTTCGAGCTGAGCGGGGGAGACGTTCTTGCCGCCTGCCGTGACGATGATCTCCTTCTTGCGACCGGTGATCGTGATGTAGCCGTCCTTGTCGACGGTGCCCAGGTCTCCGGTGTGGAACCAGCCGTTCTCGATCGACTCGGCGGTCGCCTTCTCGTTGCGCCAGTAGCCGGTGAAGACCACCGGTCCCGAGAGGAGGATTTCGCCGTCTTCGGCAATGCGAACGGAGTTGCCGGCCAACGGCTTTCCGACAGAGCCGACCTTCTGTGCGCCGATGGTGTTGACGGCGAACGCTGCGGTGGTCTCTGTCAGTCCGTAGCCCTCGTAGATCGTGACGCCGATACCGCGGAAGAAGTGGCCGAGTCGAGCGCCCAGGGGTGCACCACCGGAAATGGCCAGCTGGCACTGTCCACCGAGTGCAGCGCGCAGCTTCGAGTACACGAGCTTGTCGAAGAGGGCGTGCTTGGCCTTGAGAACGATGCCCGCGCCGCCCTTGTCCTGAGCCTCGCTCCACGCGACCGCGGTGTCTGCGGCCGCGTCGAAGATCTTGCCCTTGCCGTCACCGTGCGCCTTGGCGCGTGCGCTGTTGTAGACCTTCTCGAATACGCGCGGCACCGAGAGGATGAAGTCGGGCTTGAACTCGCCGAACGTCGGAACGAGGTTCGGGATGTCGCTCGTGTGTCCAAGCGCTGCACCGGCATCGAACGACGCGATGCTGACTGCGCGAGCGAGAACGTGCGCGAGCGGCAAGAACATCAGGGTGCGAACGCCGGGAGTCTTGAGCAGCGTCCCGAGGTTGGAGTCGAGGATGCCCTTCGACTCCGCAATGAGGTTGGAGTGCGTCAGCTGGCAGCCCTTGGGCCGGCCAGTGGTGCCCGAGGTGTAGATGAGGGTGGCGGGATCGGAGGCCTTCAGTGCAGCGACGCGGGCGTGGACGTCCTCGTCGGAGATGTCGGCGCCCAGTGCGGTCAATTCCTCGACGACACCCTTACCGGCTGCCGCGGCATCGATCTGGTAGACCGTGCGCAGCGCGGGTGCGGCTGCGGCGACGTCCTTCACGGTCGCGGCGTGAGTGTCGTTCTCGACGATGAGGTCGATTGCTTCGGAGTCCTCGAGAATCCAACGAACCTGCTCGGCTGCGGAGGTTTCGTAGATCGGAACCGTCACGCCACCGGCTGCCCAGATGGCGTAGTCGACGAGCGGCCATTCGAAACGCGTCGCCGACATGAGGCCGACGCGGTCGCCTTGCTTGACGCCGATCGCGATGAGGCCCTTGGCGACTGCAGTCACCTGGGCGGCGAAATCGCCTGCAGTGACATCGACCCATGCATTTCCGACTTTGCGCTTGTAGACAACCGCCGCCGGCTTCGTCTTCGCGAAGGCGAAGACCGAGTCGACCGCGGAGGCATCCTCGGGAATGGTGAACGTCTGGGGTGCGCTGAACTCAGGCACGAAATACCTCCGACACTGCGAAATACTGACGAGTAGGGTTTTCGTCTCCTACTGTAGTCGCATGTCCGACGCAGTTGTGGCCAGGCTTACAGTCTGTCCGGTATGTAGTGTTGCGACACCCCTCGACGCTTCGCCGACGCGATATGTGAAGCTACTTCGGTGAGCAGCATTCAGGTCGCAGACCAGACTTTCATCGCCGCCCCGCCCGAGCGGGTCGCCGAACTGTTGTCCTCGCGCGCGCGGTGGCGTCGCTGGTTCAGTGATCTTGCGCTCGAAGTCCGGGAAGATCGCGGTCCCGCAGGATTCCGTTGGGGAGTGTCCGGTCAGCTGGTCGGCACCATGGAGGTGTGGCTCGAACCGGTCATGGACGGGACGATCGCGCACTACTTCCTGCACTGTGAACCGGTCGGCGTATCACCGTCGGATCTGGCGAACCTCGACCTCGCCGGGATGAACCGAAAGCGTCGGGTCGACGGCAAGGTCATGTCCTTCCAGCTCAAGCGCGAACTCGAAGCAGGACGTGCCGCCGGGGTAGCACCGGACTGATAATCGAAGCAGTGCTCGTTGTGCAGGTTCTGGACTTTTGACGAAGGAAGGTAGCGCAGTCGTATGGCCGAGAAGACCAAGGGGTTGATCAGCATCGACGCCCCTGCCGACGCCGTGATGGACGTCATCGCCGATTTCGCGCAGTACCCCGAATGGGTGGCCGCGGCGAAGTCCGTCGAGGTGACGGCGCCGGGGCAGGGCGGCCGCGCGGACCGAGTGCGTTTTGTCCTCGACGCGGGGATGGTGAAGGACACCTACGAACTGCAGTATTCGTGGGCGCCTGACGGGATGGCAGTGAGCTGGGAGCTGATCTCGGGTGAGATCCAGAAGTCCCAATTCGGTTCGTACACACTCGAGCCCGGCCCGAACGGCACCACCTCTGTCACCTACGAGTTGACGGTCGACCTGACGATTCCGATGATCGGTCTCTTCAAGCGCAAGGCCGAGAAGATCATTACCGACACAGCTCTGAAAGAACTGAAGAAGCGAGTCGAGGGCTGAGTGCCGGAGCAACGATCTCGCGTCCAACTGTTCGTCGGTAAAGGCGGAGCAGGCACGACGACGCTTGCCTCGGCGACGGCTGTGTCGGCTGCGTCCGACGGGGCACGAGTGCTTTTGGTGTCGATCGATCAGGCAGGTTCTCTCGCGGATGTCGTGGGCGTGCCGGCGCTGCGAACGACTACACCTCTCGCCGAGCGCCTCGACGTCCGGCAACTCGACACTTCCGAGCTCCTCGAGGAAAAGTTCCGAGGACTGTCGGGATTGATCGATGCTGCAGGAAATTTCGGCGCGGGAGATCACGAACACGGTTCGTCGTTCGAGGGGTTGGAACCGGAAGAGTTGACGGGGTCCCTGGGGATCCAAGACATACTCGGACTCTCCGAGATCGTCGATATCTCGAGCAGCGGTGACTACGACCTCGTGATCGTGGACTGTCCGGCCGCAGCCGAAGCACTGCGGATCCTCGGGTCGCCGTCGATGGTGTCGGAGTATCTCGAGCGATTGTGGCCGCGGCACAGGCGGATGGTCGCCGTGACGGGCTCGGACATGCGAGTGTTGCTACTCGTGTCCGTCATCGAACGCGTGCTCGCGTCGGTGGATCGAATCGCCGTTCACCT
This sequence comes from Rhodococcus sp. MurmanLake-1, assembly GCF_056945715.1. Classification (NCBI taxonomy): domain Bacteria; kingdom Bacillati; phylum Actinomycetota; class Actinomycetes; order Mycobacteriales; family Nocardiaceae; genus Rhodococcus; species Rhodococcus sp. MurmanLake-1. The sequence continues at coordinate 344,334 of NZ_JBWZNF010000004.1, forward strand.
CTCGGATCGGGAGAACACCAGCGTGCGCGTTGTGACGTCGGCCGATGGCGTGTCGGCCGCGGCGACTCGCCGGACGCTGTCCGGTCTGGCTCTGGCGGGGTTGCGAGTCGAGGGGATTGTGGTCAACAACCTTGTCCCGCAGTTCAACTCGTCGGCCGGGAAGGGGGTCGACGATTCGCCGGCGGCACAATGGCTCGCTTCGATCAGGGCGTCACAGGCACTCGTCGTCGACGAATTGCGTGGATCGACTGATGGAATGTCCGTCACAACGGTCGAGCGCGCCTGCGCCGAACCGGTAGGGTTGGCGGCTCTGGGCGAGATCGCGGCCACGTTCGAGGGTGGAACGGGCACGGATTCGGACACCGTCGACACAATCGACGCTGTCGACACCGCGGACAACATCGTGGTGTCGTTGGAGTCGGGGGCCGGAGTCGATTCGGTGTACGTGATGCGGATGTACCTTCCGCTCGTGGATCCGTCGTCGTTGTCGTTGGGCCGGGTGGAGGACGATGTGCTGGTGGGAGCAGACGGCGTACGACGCAGAGTTCGTTTGGCGTCGGTGCTGCGTCGTTGTGTCGTGAACGGGGCGGAGTTGGACGGCAGTTACCTGATCATCCGGTTCAGCCCGGATCCCGCGGTGTGGCCAGTATGAGCGAAGAGCACGAGCGCCTTGTCGCGGAATTTCGCGCGCTGGCGGATACCGTTCTGACGCGCCTGGAACCGGTCTTGCAAAAGGCTGCAGCAGCGACGGCCGACGTTGCGGGTGACTCGGCGTCAGCGGACACGCAGCCGGTGTTCACTGGCTGCAGCTGGTGCCCGGTGTGCGCTCTCGCTGCACTGGTTCGCGGTGAGCACCACGAACTACTGGCGTTTCTCGCGGGTCACGCAGCGGCGTTCCTCGCATTGCTTCGCGAGATTCTCGACGAGTTTCTCGGGGGGCCGTCCGGCCCGGATCGCGGACCGGACAGCGGAGCGACGACGCCAGGTGCCGAGCGAACTCGAACGGCGGCATTTGTCCCGATCAACGTGACGGTCAAGGACTGACTTAGTACCCCGGGTAGAGCTGACGGCCCGAGATGAGCACAATCGACACAATGGTCACCGACGCACGAGGCACCGATACAGGGTGCGCACTCCAGCGGGCGCCGCTCGCGCGGGAATTGGCGCGATGAGCGCGCGCCGCTTGAAAGCGGTCTCCGACTCCACCATGGACGACATCTTGACGGTCGGCATCGACGTCGGCGGAACGAGCATCAGGGCCTCCGTCGTGGACGTCGACGGACAAGTGCTCGAGATGATTCAAGCCCCGACCCCGCAGTCCGCACGCGCTCTCGAAGACGGCCTCGATCGCGTCGTACGCGAACTGGTCACCCGGCACGAGGTATCTGCCGTGGGGTTGGCGGTCGCAGGTTTCATCACCTCCGATCGAAGCTCGGTTCGGTTCGCGCCGCACTTGCCCTGGGTGGACGCGCCGGTGGGCAGTGACTTGAGTAAGCGGCTCGGATTGCCGGTCGTTCTCGAGCACGACGCCAATGCAGCGGCGTTCGCGGAGCACCGATTCGGCGCGGCCGCAGGTGGCCGCAATGTCGTGATGGTGGCAATCGGGACCGGAATCGGCGGTGCGCTGCTGATCAACGGTGAGCTGTACCGGGGCAGTCACGGCGTCGCCCCCGAACTCGGCCACATCCAGGTCGTGCCAGGCGGGCGTCAGTGTGCGTGTGGCAAGCGTGGGTGTTGGGAGCGCTATTGCAGCGGAACGGCGCTCGTGGACACGGCAATCGAACTGCTGGCCGCCGACCCGGCTGCGTCGACGGTTCTAGCGCGCGAAGTAGCGGTGGATCCGGGTTCCCTCACCGGTCGCCGGATCGCCAACGCCGCGCAGGACGGTGACCCACTCGCTCTGGCAACCATTGCCGAGTTCACCCGTTGGCTGGCCGTCGGATTGGCGATGGTCGGGGACGTCTACGATCCCGATCTGGTCGTGATCGCAGGCGGCGTCGCGAGTTCTGCCCCACTGTTTCTCGACGACGCCCGTGAGCAGTACGCGACATTGTTGACCGGCGCGAAGCACCGCCCACTGGCACGAATCCGTTCGGCTCAACTCGGCGAAGCTGCGGGCATGGTGGGCGCCGCCGCATTGGCGCGTTCGGTAGTGCCTCAGGATCTCGGTGGGGTCGACGGCGCTGGAACCACGTCTGCCGGACTGTGATCGGGTCGATCCTCCAGGGGCGTGTGTAGCGGGGGTTACCGGTCGGCAGTAAGGTCGTACTCAGCGAAATTCAGCTGTGAATGGGAGGGACGCCGTGTGGTATTGGCTCTTCAAGTATGTGTTGCTGGGGCCGATTCTCTGGCTGCTCGGGCGTCCGACGGTCAAAGGTCACGAGAACATTCCGACTGACGGAGCGGCCATTCTGGCCAGCAATCACCAGGCGGTTCTGGACTCGTTCTACCTTCCGCTTCGCGTCAACCGCCGCATCACTTTCCTTGCCAAGAGCGAGTACTTCACCGGTTCCGGCCTGAAGGGCGCTTTCCAGAAGTGGTTCTTCACCGCGGTCGGACAGGTCCCCATCGACCGAACCGGCGCGGATGCGGCGCAGGATGCGCTCAACGCCGGTCTCAAGGTTCTCGGTTCGGGCAGTCTGCTGGGTATCTACCCCGAAGGAACGCGTTCGCCTGACGGTCGCCTCTACAAGGGCAAGACCGGAATGGCGCGCCTCGCGCTCGAATCGGGCGTCAAGGTGATCCCGGTTGCGATGGTCGGCACCGACAAGATGAATCCGATCGGCTCACGGATGTGGCGCCCAGCCAAGGTCACCGTGATCGTCGGCGAACCCATCGATTTCTCCCGCTTCGAAGGCATGGGCGGAAACCGCTTCGTCGAGCGGGCTGTGACCGACGAAGTGATGTACAAGCTGATGAAACTCTCCGGCCAGGAGTACGTGGACATCTACGCGGCGAGCCTCAAGAACCAGGCGCCCACGAAACCCGAAGCTGCCGTCGATGTTCCGGCGGAAGGCGGCGAGGCGGTTGTCGATCTCGTGGCCTCGGCCGAGTCGAAGGAGTCCGCGAAGACCGACAAGGATTCGCTCCCGGACGCACAGGCCAGCTAGAGATTTCCCACACCTGCCGCACGCGCATTGGCTCCAGAGCCTGCGCGTGCGGCATAGTTTTCGGACGTGCGCTACTTCTACGACTGTGAATTCATCGAAGACGGTCGAACCATCGATCTCGTGTCCATCGGCGTTGTCTGCGAGGACGGCCGAGAGTATTACGCGGTCTCGACGGAGTTCGATGCCGCCCGTGCCGGTAGTTGGGTGCGCAAGAACGTGCTGCCGAAGTTGCCGCAGCCTTCGTCGCCGCTGTGGAAATCACGCGAGAAGATCCGCGACGATCTTCTGAAATTCTTCGTTCCGCGGCCGATGGTCGTTCCGGAGCTCTGGGCGTGGGTAGCCGCATACGACCACGTCGCGCTGTGCCAGTTGTGGGGCGATATGACCGAACTACCGCAGTCGATGCCGCGGTACACCCGCGAACTCCGACAGTTCTGGGAAGACAACGGCAGTCCTGCCCTCCCGTCAGCGCCCGCCGACGCACATGACGCACTTGCCGACGCCAGGCACAACCTCGTGAAGTTCGACGCGATTTCGGCAGCACGTTCACTTCGCTGACTCAGGTTTCGGTGCGCGAGAAGTGTCCCGATTGGGCTGCGATCGAGAGCCTGTGTGACGCGCCGACGGGCGAGCGAATATCCTGTAGAGGTGAACTGGACTGTCGACGTGCCGATCGACCGCTTGCCCGAACTCCCGCCGCTGCCTGCCGGACTGCGTAAGCAGCTCGACGAGGCGCTCGCGAAGCCCGCTGCTCAGCAGCCCTCGTGGCCCGCTGACCAGGCGGCCGCCATGCGGACTGTGCTCGAGAGCGTGCCTCCCATCACGGTGGCCAGCGAGGTCGAGGCGCTGCAAGAGCGTCTCGCGCAGGTCGCGCGTGGTGAAGCATTCCTGCTCCAAGGCGGTGACTGCGCCGAGACATTTGCGGACAACACCGAGCCGCACATCAAGGGAAACATTCGCACGTTGCTGCAGATGGCCGTCGTGCTCACCTACGGTTCCTCGATGCCTGTCGTCAAGGTTGCTCGCATCGCCGGCCAGTACGCCAAGCCGCGTTCTGCCGACATCGACTCGCTGGGGCTCAAGTCGTACCGCGGCGACATGATCAATTCGCTCGTCGCCGACGAGGCAGTCCGTGCGCACGATCCTTCGCGTCTGGTGCGCGCATACGCCAACGCCAGCGCCGCGATGAACCTGGTTCGCGCGCTCACCGGCGCCGGTATGGCCGATTTGCACAAGGTGCACGACTGGAACCGCGAGTTCGTTGCAGCTTCGCCCGCGGGCGCACGCTACGAGCAACTCGCCGCCGAGATCGACCGCGGCCTCCAGTTCATGAACGCGTGTGGCGTCACCGATCCGAGCCTGCACCAGGCACAGATCTTTGCCAGCCACGAGGCCCTGGTTCTGGACTACGAGCGCGCGATGCTGCGTCTCGACAACGACAGCGACCACCCCAAGCTCTACGACCTGTCGGCCCACTTCCTCTGGATCGGTGACCGCACCCGTCAGCTCGACGGCGCGCACATCGCCTTCGCCGAGTTGGTCTCCAACCCGATCGGCCTCAAGATCGGTCCGAGCACCACGCCGGAAATGGCGGTGGAATACGTCGAGCGTCTCGACCCCACCAACAAGCCGGGTCGACTGACTCTGATCTCGCGCATGGGCAACGGCAAGGTCCGCGACCTGCTGCCGGCGATCATCGAGAAGGTCCAGGCCACCGGCCACCAGGTCATCTGGCAGTGCGATCCGATGCACGGCAACACCCACGAAGCCTCCACCGGGTACAAGACGCGCCACTTCGATCGCATCGTCGACGAGGTTCAGGGCTTCTTCGAGGTCCACAACGGCCTCGGCACGCATCCGGGTGGAATCCATGTCGAGCTGACCGGTGAGAACGTCACCGAGTGCCTCGGCGGCGCGCAGGACATCTCCGATCTCGATCTCGGTGGTCGCTACGAGACGGCGTGCGACCCCCGATTGAACACCCAACAGTCGTTGGAGCTCGCGTTCCTCGTGGCCGAGATGCTGCGAGGCTGAAACCCTGCTTCGCCGACGCTGATTCGCACCGGCACTGATTTTCGGCAAACGCCCTCACCCGCTCGCGCAGGTGGGGGCGTTCGCTATTTCGTGAATCGTGTGACGAATCGGCGCTGCCAGGGCATTTCGACGGCGCGAGGTGAGTAGCGTGCGCGAACGTACGCGGTGGCGTCCTTACTCGGCACTCCGTCCATAATGGCAAGAGCGGCCAAAGCTGTTCCGGTGCGGCCGAATCCGCCACCGCACGCGATCTCGACTCTTTCGGTTTCCGAACGCACCCACACTTCGTGCAAGGCGCTGCGCAGCGCGTCGGGATCGCTCGGCAACCAGAAATCTCGCCAGCGGACCCACACCGAATCCCACTCGGTGGCGGGAGGTTCTTTACCAGTCAGGTAGACACCGAAGGTGGGGAGAGGTCCGGAAGGAAGTGGATTGCGGAGTCCTCGACCCCGAATCGATCTCCCCGACGGCAAGTCGAGTATCCCTATGCTCTCGGGTTCCCACGTGGCCATGAATTCAGACTAGGCCGAAGCGGACTGTCAGGGAATTGCGACGACGCTGATGTCGGTGCCCTTGGCAACGAGGTCGTTCTTGACGCTCTGGCTGATGATGACCGAGCTGTCGTTCTGGGTGAGCTGACGCACGGTGATCTCGAGGCCGAGGCGGCCGAGTTCTTCGCGTGCTGAGGAGACGGAGCGGCCGATCAGCGAGGGAACCTTGACGGAGTCGGAGATGAGGAGAACAACGGAGGTGCCGGCGTTGACGGAGGACCCGACTGCGGGATCTGTGCCGATCACGCTACCGCCCTCGACGGCGTCGTCGAACGTTGTTCTGGTGGTGCTGACGGAGATACCTACCTTGTCGAGGGCGGCGCGCGCAGCGTTCTCGGACATGCCCTTCACATCGGGAATGTCAACGGGCGGTGACCCTTTGGACGTGATGACCTTGACCGAGGAGCCCACGGCAACCTCGGTTCCCGGCGCCGGGTCGAGCGCCGCCACGCCGCCGATCGGGATCTTGGAGCTGAATGTGTCCCCGCCGTCGACCGCGACGAGAGTACGGTCGGCGAGTTGTGCGCCCAGGGCCGAGACGTCGCCGCCGGCCGGAATGGGCGGAACAGTCGGACGCCCGAGCGAAGTCAGCAGCGCGACGGTCGAGCCTTTGGTAACCCTGGAGCCGGAGGCCGGGTCTGTCCCGATCACCGTGTCGATGGGTTGGGCGTCGGAGTACTGACCCTGGACGTCGGGGGAGAGCCCGGCGTCCTGCAGAGCGGTGACCGCAGTGTCCTTGGTCAGCCCGTCGATCGAGGGAACAGCTGTATAGCGGCCCGAGCCCATCCACCATCCGCCGAAGCCCAACGCAAGCGCGAGGACCGCGATGACGAGCAGCCAGATCAGGGTGGCTCGTCGAGACTTGCGTCGTGCTTCGACAAAATGAGCGTGCGGATCGTCAGGTCCCAGTTGGTCGTCGCCGAAATCGGAACCGTCGTCGAAATCCGAGTCGCCGTCGACCGTCGCCGGACGAGCAGTTTGTGCGGTGACCGCGCGAGTGTGCTGAATGCCACCGGGGGGAGGAGAGCCCGTGCCGAGCGCCGTGGTGGCTGCCGCAGCCGGGGCCACGCCGGACGCCAATACCGTCGTGGCACCAGGGTTCGGGCGCGCAGCAGAGTTCGGGTGTACATCCGTCGGGGGCGCAGGCGCCGGTTGTGGCCGAGCCGGGGCAACCTGCGCGCTCTGGTGCTGGGCGCTTCGACGCGGAGCCGGAACGCGGTATGACGGAAGTTCCAGTTGTTCGCTCACACTGCGAAGTGCAGCTGCCATCTCACCAGCGTCGGCGAAACGATGTGCCGGCTCGCGGTGAGTGGCTTCGGCAACCAGGCGATCGAACTGCGCCGGTACACCGGGGATGCGTGAACCGGGGCGCGGGACATCGTCGTGGATGCGTTGGTAGGCGATGGAGAGTGACGTATCACCGGTGAACGGTGTTGTACCGGTGAGAAGTTCGAACATCAACACGCCGGTCGAATAGACGTCGCTTCGAGTGTCGGCAATTCCTGACGTCACCTGTTCCGGCGACAGATAGGCTGCGGTGCCGAGGATCACGCTGTTGGAGGTGGTGGTTGCTGCCGCGGCTGCACGCACCAATCCGAAGTCGGCGATCTTCACTTCGCCGGTGTCCGAGATCAAGATGTTCTCGGGTTTGACGTCACGGTGAACCAGTCCCGCTCGATGCGCCACCGCCAACGCGTCCAGGACAGGTGCCACGACTGCAGCGACGGCGTGAGGCGGCATCGGTCCGCGCTCACGAAGGAGTTCGCGCAAAGTTCCACCGTCGACGAGTTCCATCACGAGGAACACGTGATTGCGATCGCTGCCCTGGTCGTAGACGGCCACAAGGGACGGATGCTTGAGTCTGGCCACGGCCCGGGCCTCGAACTCGAAACGAGTCAGGAACGCTGGATCGCCGGCAAATTGCGGGTCCATCACCTTGATAGCGACAGGTCGATCCAACCGTGTATCGAGGCCTCGATACACGGTCGACATACCGCCGCGCGCGATCGGTGCGTCCACTCGATAGCGGCGCTCGAGCATTTCGCCGATCAACCCTCGACCTCCGTAATGACTATTCCTCCGTGCTTGCGATCTGTGTGGTTGTGCTCTGTGTGGTTGTGCTCTGGGCGGTAGCTGTCAGCATGTAAGTGTGGCCCCCGCCGTACGGGCGCCGATTCGCGGTCACCACGAAATCCCAGTTCACGAAATCCCAGTTCACGAAATCCCGGTTCGCGAAATCTCGGTTACTGATACGCCGCATCCCGTCCATCGTAGCCAGCGATACCGACGCGGAAGTCTCGAGAACGTCACAGAGCGCTGTGACCCAAGCGGAGCGGCGGTTTCGAGCACTGCACCGGGCGGTACACAGCGGGCTCGCCGGACCGGATAAACTTCTCGCGGTGAGCGCGATTCCTTATTGTGATGATGTCCTGGATTCTTCGGTTTCCCTGTTCCAGCTGGTGGATGTGGCGAAGAACGTCGGGTTGCCGGTGAGCAAGGTTCACCAGTTGCTTCGCGATCACAAGATCATCGCAGTCAAGCGGCATGGCGTTCTCGGTGTCCCCGAAGTGTTCTTCGGCGAGGACGGCCAGATCGTCAAGTGGTTGCCCGGTCTGCTGGCGGTGCTGCACGACGGCGGCTACACCGATGTCGAAATCCTCCGCTGGTTGTTCCTGGCTGACGATTCCCTGCCGGGGCGCCCGGTGGACGCACTGCATGGTGATCTCGCGCGTGAGGTCATCCGCCGCGCACAGGCCATGGCTTTCTGAGATGCCGGCCTTCTGACAACTCACCTCATGCGGTTTTTCGCCGCGTAGGTTGCCGACCGGACCAGACCCGGCGCAGCGACTCGAAGTCGCGTGCGTCCGGGAACGGACACTCGTCGATGCAGTATCCGGAAGTCGGCGCGCTCGACCTGGTCGAGAATTGCTCCGTACAACACGAAAGCCGTGCGGATCGACGGCTGGACCCGCCGATCGAGCATCGGGATGCCGGATTCGGCAGACCGATACCGCCCCCGCGTCACGGCAATGAAGTGTGCCAGCGCGCGCTTGACCCGAACGTCCACCGTTCCGGTTCTGCGCCCGTGCTCGAGCATCTCGATGTCGACCCCGAATGCGGCGAACTCGCCCGCCGGGAGATACAGACGTCCCCGGTCGAGGTCTTCACCGACGTCGCGGATGAAGTTGGTCAGCTGAAACGCCTCACCGAGATTCGACGCGGGCACTACAGCTTCCTGCTGCGGAACGCTCACTCCGAGAATCGGGAGCATCTGCAAACCGATGACGACGGCGGAGCCGTACATGTACTCGGCAAGCTCGTCCATCGTGTTGTAGACGGGTCGAAACTTCGCCGTGTCGGGGGCGTCCATCCGCATGGACTCGAAGAAGGCGTCGAAGTATGCACGCGGAATGTCGAACGTCTTCACAGCATCGGCGAAGGCAGGGAGTACGCGTGTCAGGTCGAGGGGAACCGTCGACGGGAAGCCACCTGTCGCAGTGGGGTTGTCGAGTGCGGTGACGGCTGCACGTTCGACGTCGGCGAGCACCGTGCCTCGTTCATGCGGACCCGAGGGTTCGTCCACGACGTCGTCGACGACGCGAGCAAATGCGTAGAGAGCGTGAACTGCGCGGCGTCGAGGCTCGGGCAGCAACCGAGCGGCCAGAAAGTACGTTCGGCCGTGTTCCCTCGTCACGTCCTCGCAGAATTCATAGGACGCAGACAATGCGTTCATGACACGCGGATCACGCAGATTCTGACGTCGAGGGCGCCGAGGCGGCTGACGTCATGTCGATCGGTTTCTCGTGTTTGCGTCCACGAAGTCTGAGTGGATCTTCCGTCTGCAAGGACATCGCCGCGATCACGGCAGCGACGATGGCCAGAGCCACATGCGGGAAGGTGTAGAGGCCGAGCGATCCGTCCGGCTGGAACACCAGCATCAGCCAGGTGGACAGCCCGGTCAGTACGGCGAGAGTCGTCGGCGACATTGCGAAACCGGCCGCCACTGCCAGCGGCCAGGAGTAGTACCAGGGGAGTGCTGCGGGGGACAGAACGACGATGGCGACCATCACGATCACGATGCCCATGACGGCGTCGCGCTCGGTCTTGCGGTAACGCCACCACACGACGGCGATGATCGCGATCAACACAACCGCCGAGATGGTCCGGGAGACTTCGAGGATTTCGTTGAAATGGTCACCGGCGAACCACGAGGTAGCCAAGGTACTGATTTCCGCTACGAGCGTGGGCAGCGAGAGCCAGTTGATGATCTTTGCCGAACCCGAGAGTGCCGTCGTCCAGCCGAGGCCGACTCCGGCGATCAGTGAGGTGGATCCGAGTACCGCCACGAACACCGCGAAACCCGCACCGGCCGTTTTGACGAACGATCGGATCGGTGACGCCGGTTCTCGCCCGGCCGCCGCCGCGTCCTCCCGCTCGTGGATCATCCAGATCCAGACTATGAAGGGAAGTGCGACGCCCGCGGTTGCCTTGATCGCAACGGCGAACGCGATCAGCCCGATTCCGAACAGGTGCTTGCGTTCGAGAGCGAGCGCAATGCCCGCGGCCATGAGGCCGACCATGAGCATCTCGTTGTGAACGCCGCCGATCAGGTGGATCAGGACGAGGGGATTGAGTACTGCGAGCCACAGGGCGATCGAGGTATTTCCGCCGAGCTTCGTCGCGAGATGGGGAACGGCCCACATCATCAGGGCGAGTCCGGGCAGCATCGTGATCCGCAACAGCATCGTGCCGGCGATGACGTTCTCACCGGTCAGCCGAACGATGGCGTCGGCGAGGAGAAGGTGAACCGGGCCGTACGGGGTAGTTGTCGTCGTCCACACGTTGGAGACGTTGTCGAGCAGGATTCCCGGATTGACGACGGGGCCGACGGCATACGGGTCGAAGCCGTTGCGTAACAAGGCGCCCTGTGCCAGGTAGGAGTAGGCGTCACGGCTGAACATGGGCACCGCGAACAGCAGCGGAAACGTCCAGACCGGGACGACGTAGCGCAGGCCGCGCAACGAGACGTCACCGCGCAGAGTCGAGCGGCCCAGTCGAACCCAGGCAGCGATCATGCACAGGACACCGATCCAGACGATGGCCGCCGACAGAATCGATCCGTGTCCGAAACGGAGCCAGGACAGATGCATCGACTCGAGCAGCGGATCTTGGCGCCGGACGCTACCGGCACCGAATCCGCCGAACGTGATCATGACTGCGCCGAAGAAACCGAGCAGTGCACTGTGACCTTCGGGAGTCCGAAGGAAATTGGCGGCCCTTAGGTGCCACGGTCTTTCAGTGGCTGCGGCAGAGGACGTCATCGGTGCAGGTTCCTCCCCCGAGGAGATCGGTGTCGATCGGCGCATGCAGCGCCCGAGTCGGTGAATCGTGGATGAATGGTCGGTTACGAGGGGCTAGTTTAGTTGCTCGCACGAGTGCCCACCGCGCTGGCTCGCTCGCGTGTACCGGTAATACGTTCGGCGGCGAGCCGCCCGGACAGCAGAACGGTCGGTACTCCCACCCCCGGAACGGTTCCCGATCCGGCGAGAACGACGTTGTCGAAGCCGCGGGCGAGGTTCTTGCGTCGGAACGGCCCCGTCTGGGTGAAGGTGTGTGCCGCCGCGAACGGGCTACCCGCGGCCATGCCCTTCTCGAGCCAGGTCTGCGGGGTGTCGACGTGATCGATATCGAACCCCTCGACCAGTCCCGTATAGCCACGTTCTTGCAGCGTGAGGATGATTTCACGCACGTAGGCCGGGCCGAGAACTTCCCAGTCGAGCGGCGCACTGTCCAGATTCGGGCACGGCGCGAGGACTGACAGCGGTTCACGGATCCGGCCGTCTCGCGAGAAGGCCAGGCTCGGGTCGGTCTGCGCCGGTCGGGTGACGAGCAGTGACGGATCACTCATCAATTGCCCGCGGCCGCGGCGTGCCGTGATCTCGGCGAAGGTGCGCTTCCACGCCTCGCCGAAGTCGATCATGTGGTGTCGCTGCGCGGGCCATCCGTCGGCGACGGCAGAAGAAACAGTGCCGTGAATCACGACCGCGGACGGCGATGTACGCACCGGGCGCGGGCGCAATCGCGTATGCGGGCGCAAGAGCGAGTCCGTGACGGCCATGTCGGGGGTGAGGACTGCGACGTCACAGTCGAAGCTCTCACCGTCGCGTGTGTGTACGGCACGCACGCGACGGTCGCTCACCTCGAGTCGTTCGACCGTGCGGCCGAGATGCAGAATTCCGCCGGCCTCGGTGAAAGCGTCGGCCATCGATTCGGCGATCGTGCGCATCCCGCCCTCGGGAAAGTAGACGCCCAGTGAGGTGTCCATGTGAGCGATCGCTCCGTACACCGCGAGGGCTCGAGATGGAGCAACGCCCGCATACAGCGCTTGGAAGGTGAAGATCCGCCGGAGGCGAGGGTCGCGGATCTTGCGATCAACCTGCCCGCCCAGTTTCCCGAATCCTCCCAGTGCGACGAGTCGGCTCAGATCCTTGACTGCGTCACGCGAATTGACCAGTCCGACGGGAGAATCGAAGTCGGCGTCCATGAAGCGGTCGAATTCCGCGTCGAAGATGCGGTTCAGCCAGCGCCGCAACGCACGGTATCGCTGCGCTTCGTCCGGCCCGCAGACACGGGAGACTTCGGCAGCCATGTCGTCGGGGTCGGCGTGAACATCGAGAGTGGTGCCGTCTGCGAATCGCGCGTGGTACGTCGGATCGAGCTTGTGCACAACGAATTTGGGGTTTGTCGAGTCGGGGTCGGCGCCGACGGCCGCAAGGGCGTCTTCGACGAGTTCGGGCATCGTGAGCACCGTTGCGCCGTTGTCGATGCTGTAGTCACTGCCCTGGTAGACACCGACTCGCCCGCCGACCGAGCCGTTGCTCTCGAGGATCGTGACGTCGCGGCCGGCGCCACGCAGATACAACCCCGCAGACAGTCCGGCAAGTCCCGCGCCGACGATCACGACTCGATCGGTCGGCGAGCTGACGGTTCGAGTGCGGTGCACGTCTGCCACGGTCAGTAGCTTCGCTTCGTGGCCGCGATCGCCATATCGGTCAGGCGAGCCTTGGACTCTGCCGTTGCCGTGCTCGAGTCGAGGGCGTTCGCAGCTGCCTCGACGAGGGTGTCGATCTGCGTTTCGACGTCGGTGACGGCGCCAAGATCGGTGATCACCTGACGCAGAGTGTCGACTTCGTTGTCGGTCAACTGGGTGCCGATTCCGTTGCGGAGCAGTTCTGCTGCCGCCGGATCTGCGGCGTCGGCGCGGGCAAGCGCCATCGCGAACAGGACAGTCCGCTTACCGGCGATGAGATCGTCGCCCGACGGTTTGCCCGTGACGGACGGATCTCCGAAGACACCGAGCAGGTCGTCGCGAAGTTGGAAGGCAATCCCGATGTCGGTGCCGAACGTCCGGTAGGCATCGATCAACTCGGCGTCTGCACCGAACAGTGCGGCGCCGAGGTGCAGGGGGCGTTCGATCGTGTACGCGGCGGTTTTGTAACGGTTGACCCGCATGGCTGCCTCGACGGTCTCGTCTCCGCGGGCTTCGTTGCTGATGTCGAGGAATTGGCCACCGAGCACCTCGGTGCGCATTGCCGACCAGACCGGGCTCACTCGTGCGGCCGCGTCGGGGCTGATGCCGGATTCTCGGATCATGTCGTCAGCCCAGGCCAAGGCCAGGTCGCCGAGGAGAATGGCGACGGCCTCGCCGAAGTGCGCGGAGTCGCCGCTCCACTCCTCGCCTCGGTGCTGGTCCTCGAATTCGACGTGAACGGTCGGGAAGCCGCGCCTGGTCGTTGATGCGTCGATGATGTCGTCGTGGACGAGCGCGCAGGCCTGCACCAGTTCGAGGGCCGCGCATGCACGAATCACCGCCTCCGCGTCGCTCCCGTTCGGGTCGCCTCCGGCGCCGAGCCATCCCGTCCAGGCGAACGAGGGCCGGACGCGCTTTCCTCCGCGCAGGACGAAGGCTTCGAGGGTGCTGACGGCTTTCTCGTATCCACCGCCGATGTTCGAGACGAGTTCGCGGCGTGAATCGAAGAAGTCGCGGAGCGCTCCTTCGAACATGCCTGGCAGTTCGAGTGAGGTCGGATGCGGTGCGGTGTTGGTCGAACTCTGTCCAACGCGCGCGGTTCCTGCGGACAGGGTGGCCTCCAAGATCGGTATGTTCTCGCGCCGGAGGGTTACACGGAAGCGAGCTTGAGGCCCAGCTTAGTGGGGGTTGGAATCAACGGGGGTTCGGGCCGTGAACTGCGTGATCCTGACATTCGGGATACGCGGTCCTGGGCGATGAGCTTGTTTGCAGCTGGAAAACATATGCTTGACCGGTGACATTCGATCCAGTCAGGGGCCGCTCCAGCGAGGGGTGGGCCACCCGAACACCGTCGATCGTCGATCGGATCGCTTCCTCGACAGGTAGCCGTATTCCGTTCTCGGTCGAGTTTTCGCCGCCGCGCGACGCTGACGCCGAAGCGCGCCTGTGGCGTGCGGTGCGTACCTTCGAGCGGCTCGGACCGGCGTTCGTCTCGATGACTTACGGCGCAGGTGGCTCGACGCGCGATCGTACGGTGCGCGTCACCGGCGAACTGGCCGAGGAGACGACCCTGCTGCCGGTTGCTCACCTGACTGCCGTCTCGCACAGCACCGAAGAACTTCGCGCCATGGTCGGTGCGTACGCCGATCGTGGGATCAGCAACATCCTCGTGTTGCGCGGCGATCCGCCCGGCGATCCGCTCGGCGAGTGGAAGAAGCATCCCGAAGGCGTCGAGTACGCCGAGGAACTCGTGCGGATGGTCCGTGACCTGGGCGACTTCCACGTCGGCGTCGCGTCGTTCCCCGAGGGGCATTACCGCGCTCCGGACTTGGCGTACGACACGAAGTACCTGGTGTCGAAGTTGCGTGCCGGCGCCGAGTACTCGATCACGCAGATGTTTTTCGACGTGGAGGACTACCTGCGTCTCCGTGACCGGGTGAGTGCATACGACGCAGAACAGGGCGCCAAGCCGATCATCCCGGAGATCATGCCGGTGACGTCGCTGCGCTCGGTGAGGCGCATGCTCGAGCTCTCGGGCTCGTCGTTGCCTCCCGCCCTCGAACGCCGATTCGACGCCGCGGCCGGAAGCGGTCCGGACGAGAACCGTGCAGCGGTCCGCGAACTCGGCATCGATCTGGCCACCGAGATGGGAGAGCGGTTGATCGCCGAAGGCGCTCCGTGCCTGCACTTCATCACGTTGAACTTCGCGCGCGCCACCAGTGAGGTCCTCGAGCGACTCGGTCTCACCCCCGACACCTCTGTCGGGACAGCACAAGCCGTCTGATCCCGGTTGCCCGCTCCACACCTATCGAGGGGGCAATCGTCAGGCGCTACTTCGTGGTGTTTTCGGATTCCTGTTGTCAGCTTGCTTGCTGCCAGGTGATTTCGTGACAGGCGTCTTCATGGCCGGTGCATTCGCGGCGGGCGCGCGCTTGATCGGTGCTCGATTGCGCGCCATCCAGGCCATTGCACCGACGATAATCGCGACACCGAGCGCCAGTCCGGCCATGATTCCTGCCCACCCGGCGAAGCTTCGGGTGCTGGGGTCCGCGTAGTTGACCTCGGCGCGCATTGTCGACACCTCGCCGGCGGGCAAAGTCCACGACACCCGGGAATCGCCGTCTCGTGTTCCGTTGGTCGTGCCGACCCGTGCCGGGAAGGCGATGCTGACCTGGACGTCGGCGCCCTGAGTCGGAACCGTCTTCAGGTCTGCCTTGCCGTCGAGCGTGACGGTGTCCCCGGATCGCTTGAGGGTGATCTGGAACGACCCGGATCCCTCGGCATACATCGAGCCCAGTTGGGCGACGTCACCGAAGGACAAGTCGCTGAAGAACGCCTGGCTGCCGACGTATCCGTCCTTCTTGTATTCCTGAACCCGTATCTTGTCCTCCAGCGAGGAAGGCGGGGTCAGCTGCGGACCCTTGTCCGCCTCGTTCGCCGGAATAGCGGCAGCTACCACCTGTCCGGTCACACGATCGTTCGCGGACACTCCCATCGACACCTGCACGCGGATGCACCCGGCAAGCAAGGGAACAAGCATGAGGGCGAGCGCGGCAACCGTCAGGAAGCGTTTCCGACTGGTCGGCTTGGCGGCGGGATCGGTGGACTGTTGCACAGTGGTCATCGTGCCAGCCGTGGCGTAGCCAGTCATCGAGGCGGGGGCGTGTCGGCGGGTGAAGTTCGGCGGGTGACCTTCACGACCTGCTCGAACGACGCAGCCACTGACTCGCTTTACCCCGGCGGCTGTCGGACAGTGCGATTCGAGCGGCACTGCGACCACTGGCTCCGGACACACCACCACCGGGATGCGTCGAAGCTCCGGTCAGATACAACCCGTCTGCTCCCGGAACGCGATGGCCGGACAGTTCGGGAAGCGGTCGCCACAACATCATCTGATCGAGTGACATCTCGACGTGCATGACATTTCCGCCGATCATCCCCAATTCCGACTCGATGTCGCGGGGAGTCTGAATGAAGCGGTCGAGGACGGAATCGGTGAATCCGGGTGCAAAAGCCTCCATCTCGCCGACGATCCGGTCGGCCTCGGCCTCGGCGACCGACGCCCAATCGCGATGTCCGCTGAGACGATACGGCTGCCACTGCGACCACAGTGTCACCTGATGCCGCCCGGCCGGGGCGATCGTGGGATCGATTCCGCTGAAACTCATTCCGAGAACCGCAGGGCGAGGAGGCAGTTCCCCTGCCAGTGCTGCGCCGTGTGCAGTGCGCAAGTGGGCGCGATCGGAAACGAGTAATTGCAATCCCGAGGTACTTTCCCGTGTCGTGGCGTCGCCGCGGTAGGGCGGGAGCGCAGATGTCGCCAGTCGCAATACAGCGCCGATGCCGGGGCCGACCCTGATCTTCCGCCGCCAGTGATCGAGCGTGGTTCGGTCGAAGCCTCCGTTGCCCAGGAGATCGAGTGTCGTGAGGATGTGGCAACCCGCGATTACCTTGCGAGCGTGAACTTCTCGACCGCTCTCGGTTGTGACGGTCCAGTGATTCGAGTTCCGGCGGATCGACGTCACGCCGTCACCGAGCGCGACGGTGGCGCCGTCGACAGCCATCCGGGATGCCAACGCAGCACTCAGTGCGCCGCTCCCTCCGACTGCTCGCCCGGGCGGCAGGACGTGCATGTGGGCCGCGAAGCCGACCATCGGAGCGGTTCCCGGTTCCGACATCGGAGGCCCGGACTGGGCGCCGAACCACGCCAACGCTGCCTTGAGTGCCTCACTGTCGAAATACTCGTCCAGCAGTGCGTCGCCCGGCGCGAGGAACTGCCGCGACAGTTCGCTGTTGCCGCGCGCTGTGGCCAGTCCTCCGAACGCACCGATCAGGTTCGATCCGGTGGGCGGTGTGGAAAATGCCTTCATCACGTGTCGGCTGCGCTCCGACCAGACCGCGACGAACCGCCGGTACGCGTCGGCGTCCTTTGTCCCGCAAGCTCGTTCGATGGACCGGCAGGTTGCATCGAGGTCGCGATGAAACACGATGCCCGGCCCGTCGGTGCCAGGGGCGGGCGGAGCGAACGCCCACGGGTCACAGTCGATGTAGCGAAGGCCGTGCGCGCCGAGTCCGAGTTCCTCGATGATGCCACTGTGTCGGATCATGAGGTGCGCAGACGACCCCCGGTCCACCTTGTATCCGGGAAATCGCTCGACTGTCGAGACGGCACCGCCGAGAACCGTGTCCTTCTCGAGAACCTCGACCGACCAACCCTCACGTGCGAGATACGCGGCCGAAACGAGCGCGTTGTGTCCGGAACCGACGACGACGGCGTCGAGAAATGCGCTCACAGCGGCAGTCCACGGCCGAGGACCGCAAATGGCCGGTTGTCGCCGGCAAAACGAAATCTGCGGAGCACGTCGCGAAATCCGAGACGGCGGTACAGCCGCCAGGCTCGGTTGTCCTCGTCGAACACCTCAGGTGTCGACAACAGAACGCTGCGTTCGGTTCGATCGACGAGGAGGTGGCGCAAGAGCGATTCGCCCAATCGGTGACCTTGACCGTTCGGATGCACGTGGAGTTCGGTGAGTTCGAAGTAGTCGCTCAGAATCGCGTCGATCTCGCTCTGAGGGCGACCCGAGCGCCGAAGCCCGTGTAGTACCTGTTGATGCCACCACTGGTCCGGGCTCCCGCGATACCCGTAAGCGATCCCCACCAGCGGCAGATTTTCGTGTGACGGTTGCTGGGGAACCGCCAATGCGCCGACGGCTTTCCAGCCAGGCCGGTTCGCGTGCTCCTGCCACATCGGTGCGCGATGGAACTCGGTTCCTCGCGGATAGTCCATCGCAGTGACGTACACGGCCAGTGCCTCGTGGAGTCGACTCGCGAATTCTTCACGATCGAGGTCGACCGTATGTGGTGTCCAGGCGATCTGCGGGTCGACCGGTCTCACCTCTTCTCTTGACGGCGTGTCGGTGGGTGCAGTTATATTGAATAGGTCGAACAGATGTTCGATGTGGGTGATCCGGAGATGCCCGAAGGGAAGCGGGCATCTCCGGCCCACCTGGCCTTGGATCCTTACGGTGCAGGAGGTGCCCCGATGTCCGAGCATGTAAAGCCTGATCGTGTGAAGTGCCAACGAACTCTTCCGGCCGAGTTGTCGAGCCCGTCGGATGCCGCAATCTCGCGATTGCCGATATCGGCGAGGCGGTCCTTCGGTGCGACGGACGCCAGCCACCGCACTGCGCAAGTGGGAAAGTCCGGTGTGGCGTGGGGGCTCCTCCGGAAGGCGGATGCGCTTCTCGAGGAAGCGATTGGGGTGGGAGATCCTGCCGACCGGTTCCGGTGTGCCTATCTGGCAGCACTACGTGGTGCCGGGGCAGTGTTGGCCGCAGCTCCTGCCGGTGCCGGATCGAAGCGCAAGCGAAGCGGAAACGCGTGGGTTCTGATGGACGCCGCAGCGCCCGCGTTCGGAGCGTGGTCGAAGTTCTTCGCGGGGTGGTCCGCTGCGCGTGCGGCCGTGGAAACCGGTGTGTCGATCGTGATCACGGACTCCGATTCCGATGCATTCTTCGCCGAGGTCGGTCGTTTTCTCACGGCGGTCGAAGATTTCATCGGTCAGGACGCGTCCGAGCATTTGCGAGCGTCGTGAACAAATGGTCCGTGTTGGCAGTTGTTTCCGGGGAATTTCCTGGTCCGCACAGACAAATGGAGCCGAATCGGGGCCCTTCGGCACGAATACGTACGCTTGTGGCGGAACTCGTACCCGGAGTTGGTGGTCCGAGACCTAAACTGCTCGTATTATGAAAACAGGTAATCGTCCAACTTGATTACCCGCCGCCCCACACCGTGGGGTGGTTGCCAAACTTCCAGTGCCGGGGGAGGTACCGTGCCACTCTCCGAGCACGAGCAGCGCATGCTCGATCAGATCGAGAGCGCTCTCTATGCCGAAGACCCCAAGTTCGCCTCCAATGTGAGGGGCGGCCGTATGCGGGCGCCGTCGAGTAGACGGCGGTTCCAAGCAGCGGCTCTATTCGTGCTGGGTCTGGTCCTGCTGATCGCGGGGGTTGCCCTCCCGCTCAAGCCGGGCGGTTTTCCGATCATCAGCCTGTTCGGTTTCTTGTTCATGTTCGGCGCAGGGGTCTTGTTCCTCTGGGGTGGTGGACGCAAGTCCGCAGCAGCAGCCGAACCCGCTTCCGAAGGTGGCAATCATCCCTCCGGTCCGCCGGGTAGGGGTAGTGCCGGTGGATCCGGGCGGGGACGCGGCCGCAAGTCCGGCGGCGGATTCTCGTCGCGGATGGAAGATCGATTCAAACGCAGGTTCGAGCAGGACTAGCTCTCCCGCCCTTCTTCGGGCGTACTTCGAGAGTAGTGCAGTTCGGACATGACGCCCTCTGTAGGGCACGGACGACCACACGTGTGGCGGTCGGCAACCAAAGTTGCCGACCGCCACACGTCGTTGGTGTGGGTGTTGTACGTGTGTGCCGGCAATCCATCGAAGTGAATCAGTGACGCGCGAGCGAATCACTCGCCACCCGCGGGCGCCCCTAGGCGTGCCCGCGAGCTTCCTCCACTTCGCTCCACTCGGCCCTCCACTTTCCTCCACCCTGGTCGAACTGCAACGCACGACCAGACCTCGTCCCGCTCACGTCTATTCGAAAACCGCGCTTGTACTGCGATTTTGTCTGGGGGAGCGACAAATCGTGGCGTGAAGGGTCGATATGACGGCGGTGTGGGCCGGGACACGGTTGCAAATTTCGCCCACGTATCCCCACCTGCGCTGACCTGCTATTTATCAGCAAATGATGCTGAATAGGGACCATGTGCTCCTTGTTTGTGGGGGAAAGTGGGGTACTGTGGGTTCGGGCGGAGAGCTGAAGCACGATCCGCTCGATAGGGAGGGTTTCAGCGCAAGCTCGCAGGAGGTGTCGAGTGTTCCTCGGTACCTTCACGCCGAAGCTCGACGACAAAGGTCGGCTCACGTTGCCGGCAAAGTTCCGAGACGAACTGGCAGGAGGATTGATGATCACCAAGAGTCAAGATCACAGCCTCGCCATCTACCCCCGGGACGAGTTCGTCAAGCTTGCTCGAAAGGCAGCGGCAGCTCCACGCAATGATCCGGCAGCTCGGGCGTATGTACGTGCCCTGGCCGCCGGTACAGATGAACAGCACGCCGATGCCCAGGGGCGAATCACCCTCTCGGCTGATCATCGGCGTTACGCAAACCTGTCCAAGGAATGCGTAGTGACCGGCTCCGTCGATTACCTCGAGATCTGGGATCTAGCAGCCTGGGAGAGGTATCTCGGAGACAACGAAGAGGACTATTCGCAGGCAACAGGCGAATCTCTCAGCGAGATCGTCTAGGCGAAGAGCCCCCGGCGAATGCCGCGAGGCCTCTGCCCGGAAAGACCCTGACGCACTTCCCCAGCGCCAGGTTCTCCTTCGGGCAGGGACCTCGAAGCATTCGCCTTCTCGAACAGTCATCGCCTTCTCGGAAAGTCAGCACCTTTTCGAAAAGTCATCGGAAATCATGAAAGTAGGAGCCGGAGCAATCATGGTGGATCACGAGGTGAACGAACCCTCGGATGCCGATGGCTTCGCGCACGTCCCCGTACTTCTGCATCGTGCCGACGATCTTCTCGGCCCTGCCATCACCGCCGTCGGTGACGGTGGCGAAGGCGCATACATGATCGATGCGACGTTGGGGCTCGGTGGCCACTCCGAATTCTTCCTCGGCAAGTACCCGGGCCTTCACCTCATCGGTCTCGATCGCGACACCAACGCACTCCGCATCGCTTCCGAGCGTCTGGCGCCATTCGCGGACCGAACCACGTTCGTGCACACCACGTATGACGGGATCGAAGACGCGCTCGAACAGGCAGGTCTGCCGTCGACGGAGTCGGTTCACGCGATCCTCTTCGATCTGGGTGTGTCGTCGATGCAGTTGGACGAAGCCGACCGAGGTTTTGCGTACTCGATCGACGCCCCTCTCGACATGCGGATGGATCAGACGGTCGGGCTGACCGCGGCAGAGGTCCTGAACACCTACAGTCACGGCGACCTTGCTCGCATTCTGAGCACGTACGGCGAAGAGCGGTTCGCCGGAAAGATTGCGTCCGAGATCCTTCGGCAGCGTGAGCGTGAACCATTCACCACCAGTGCAGCTCTGGTCGAGTTGCTGTACCGAACGATCCCGGCGGCCACGCGGCGTACGGGTGGACACCCGGCCAAGCGCACCTTCCAAGCGCTGCGGATCGAAGTCAATGCCGAGTTGGATTCGCTTCGTGCGGCCGTTCCTGCCGGGCTCGATGCACTGGCAGTCGGTGGGCGAGTGGTGTTCATGTCCTACCAGTCGCTCGAGGATCGAGTTGTGAAGGCGGAGTTGGTTCCCCGCTCGAAGTCCACCAGTCCTGAAGGTCTACCGGTCGAGTTGCCGGGTATGGGGCCGGAGTTCCGCATTCTCACCCGTGGCGCAGAACGTGCGTCTGAGCAGGAAATCGAAGAGAACCCACGATCAGCTCCGGTGCGTTTGCGTGCCGCAGAACGCATTTCCAGGAGGCGGGCATGAGTCGTCAGGGCAAATCCGGTGCAGCGCAACGCGCATACGACAAGCGCACCGCACGGGCGGCAGGCCGGACCGGAACTGCCGCTGCTGCCGGCCCGTCGATCTCTCCTCGGGCGATGCTCAAGGGACGGGTACCGTTCGTGGCCTCCGTTATCGGACTTCTGTCCATCGGTCTCGCGGTGACTCTGCTGCTGACCACTCGCGCTGCCGAGGATTCGTACCAACTCAGTGATGCACGTGCATACAACCAGTCTTTGGTCGAGCAGAAAGCCGCGCTCGAACGTGACTTCCAGTCGCGTAACTCGGCTCCGGAGTTGGCAAATCAGGCAAGTGCTCTCGGCATGGTCCCCGCCAAGGACCCTGCACGCCTGGTAGTTCATCCGGATGGTTCGGTCGAGGTCGTCGGAACGCCGACTCCCGCGACTGCCGGCGCGATGCCGCCGCTCGATGCGCCCACATCGGTGCCCGCACCGACCGCGACACCGCCGCGCACCACAACGCCGGTTGTTCCTGGAGCCACGCCGAGCGTTCCGAATAACACGCGAAACCTCGCGCAGAGTGAACAATTGGTTCCTGTGATCCCCACGACGACAGCACCCGCCACCACGACGGCGGTGCCTGCTCCGCCTGAGGAACGTCGGTGAGTCAGAACTCCCGTAACAACCCCGGTCGGCGTCCGCGCCGCTCGGCCACTGCCTCATTTCCGTTTCGTCAGCGAGTCGGTCGTATCACCATGTGTGGTGCGCTCGCCGTTGCGGCATTGCAGCTCTTGTGGATTCAGGGAATCGATGCGCCGAGCCTGGCTGCGGAATCTGCGAATCAACGAACCACGACGCAGGTCGATCCGGCCGTACGCGGCTCGATAACCGATCGCAACGGAAACCCCCTCGCGTTCACCATGGAAGCCAAGGCGTTGACTTTTCAGCCGGTGCGAGTACGCAAGGAACTCGAGGAAGCGCGCGCCAAGAGCATCGAGCAGGGCGCCGAGGGTGACAAGCAGGCGCCGGAAGTCAGCGATCGCCTCGCCGAGATCGCCGCCGGAATCCACGCCAAGCTCGGCGATACCGTTCCGGAAAAAGATCTGCTTCAGAAGATGAACAGCAACGAGACTTTCACGTACCTCGCCCGCAGCGTGGATCCGGCGGTTGCTGCCGAGATCTCGGACAAGTTCCGGGAGGTCGGCCTCGAGCGCCAGGACATCCGCGAGTACCCCGGTGGCTCTCTAGCGGCGAATCTCGTCGGCGCGACCGGCTGGGACGGGCACGGTTTGCTCGGCCTCGAAGATTCGATGGACTCCACGCTCGCCGGAACCGATGGATCCGAAACGTACGACCGCGGTTCCGACGGCGCTGTGATCCCTGGTAGCTGGCGTGACAAGCAACCGGCCGTCAACGGTTCGGGCGTCGAGCTGACCATCGATTCGGACCTCCAGTTCTACGTTCAGCAGCAGGTCCAGATCGCCAAGGACAAGTCGGGCGCAAAGAACGCTTCGGTTGTGGTCATGGACTCCAAGACGGGACAGGTGTTGGCCATGTCCAACGACAGCACCTTCAACCCCGCGATCGGCATCGACAAGAACGCGCCGACAGCCGAAATGGGCAATCCGTCGGTCAGTACGCCGTTCGAGCCCGGATCGGTGAACAAGATCGTCACCGCAGCAGCGGCCATCGAGGACGGTAAGACAACTCCGGACGAAGTTCTGCAAGTCCCGGGCAGCATCACGATGTCCGGTGCCACAGTCAAGGATGCGTGGGATCACGGTGTGGCCCCGTATACCTCTACCGGTGTGTTCGGAAAGTCCTCGAACGTCGGCACCTTGATGCTCGCTCAGCGAGTGGGCGAGGATCGCTACGCAGACATGCTGAACAGGTTCGGCCTCGGACAACGCACCGACGTCGGACTTCCCGGCGAGAGCGCGGGCAGCGTCCCGAGTCGCGATCAGTGGTCCGGCGGAACCTTCGCGAACTTGCCGATCGGGCAGGGTCTTTCGATGACAACCTTGCAGATGACCGGGATGTACCAGGCCATTGCCAACGACGGTGTGCGAATTCCTCCGCGAATCGTGAAGTCGACTGTCGATTCTTCCGGCACTCGGACCGAGACGCCGCAGCCCGAGGGTGTCGAGGTCGTCAGCGCCCAGACAGCGTCGACGGTTCGGGACATGTTCCGATCGGTCACTCAGGAAGACACCGGCAACCAGCGAGGAACCGGTGTTGCCGCGGGCGTCGAGGGATACCAGGTCAGCGGAAAGACCGGCACCGCGCAGCAGGTGGATCCCGCGTGCAAGTGCTACTCCAACTCCAATTACTGGATCACCTTCGCGGGGATCGCGCCCGCGGACAACCCCCGATTCGTGATCGGAATCATGCTCGACGCACCGGTTCGCGGTGTGGACGGCGGCGGCGGTCAATCGGCAGCACCGTTGTTCCACAACATCGCGTCGTGGATGCTGCAGCGTGACAGCGTTCCGATGTCGCCGGACCCCGGTCGCAAGTTGGTGTTGCAGGCGGACTGATTGCGGTGTGTCGGTTTCGACAGGGTCTTCGGGTGAATCCCGGACACGGTAATCTCAAACGTCGCAGTAACCTCATTCATCGCAGTACGCCGAACTTTGCTTGCGCTGCGACCGCCATAGACCAACGACCGCCATAGAACAACGACCGCGATAGAACAACGACAATTGCCAGGAGTCGAGTGACAGTGCCGAATCGTTTGCAATCGTCGAACTCGGACGGCGCTCCCGGGACGCGTCCGACACAACCGGTTGCTACCGCGATCACGGCGCTCTCCGAACTGTCCGGAGCTCGCCTCGAATGGGTCGGGCAACCGGGATCACAGTCGTCGGAGGTCGTCGTCAAGGGCGTCGACCTGCGTGCGCAGGGAATCGTGGCCGATGACCTCTTCGCCGCTCTGCCCGGTGCCAGGACGCACGGCGCTCAGTTCGCCGTCGACGCTCTGGGGCGCGGTGCGACCGCGATCTTGACCGACGAGGCCGGTCTCGAATTGATCGAGGCCGCCGGCAAGGCGCCCGACCGGTCCGTCCCGGTTCTCGTTCATCCGAACCCGCGGGATGTGCTCGGTGAGATCTCAGCGGAGATCTACGGCCGGCCATCGGAGAAGATGCAGGTCGTCGGCATTACCGGCACATCCGGCAAGACGACGACGTCGTACTTGCTCGAAGCAGCGATTGCCGGAGCCGGCCGCAAGCCCGGCCTGGTTGGCACCATCGAGACTCGGATCGACGGCCGCCGAGTACCCAGCGCTCTGACCACGCCGGAAGCTCCGCAACTCCATGCTCTGTTCGCCGTGATGGCAGAGCAGGGGATCGATACCGTCGTCATGGAGGTGTCCAGTCACGCGCTCGCTCTCGGACGCGTCGACGGCATCCGCTTCGACATCGGCGCGTTCACCAATCTTTCGCAGGACCACCTGGATTTCCATCGGGACTTCGAGGAGTACTTCCAGGCCAAGGCTCGACTGTTCGATCCCGAGTCGACGGTGCGAGCCGAGCATGCCGTCGTCTGTGTCGACGACGTATGGGGTCGACGGATGGCTGAGTTGGCCGCGACCGACGAGAGCGATGCGGTGACCACGGTCTCGACCTCGACGGCCGAGGCCGAGTGGAAGGTCGGCGTCGTCGAGGTTGCCGAGGACGGCTCGCAGACATTCGAGTTGGTCGGGCCGGACGGACAATCGTGGCCCGTCTCGCTTCGCCTCCCCGGTCGATACAACGTGGCCAACGCAGCCTTGGCACTGACTGTCAGCTTCGCGGCCGGACTCGATCCGGACGCTGCTGTTCGAGCACTCGGAACGGTGGATGTCCCCGGACGAGTGCAGCGGATCGACCGCGGGCAGAGCTTCCTGGCAGTGGTCGACTACGCCCACAAACCGGCAGCGCTCGAAGCCGTGATCGCCACCCTGCGCAATCAGGTTCCCGGCCGAGTGGCTGTGGTCGTCGGTGCGGGCGGTGACCGCGACGCCGGCAAACGCACACTTATGGGCGAAGCTGGTGCGAGGGGCGCAGACCTGCTGATCGTCACCGACGACAACCCGCGCACCGAGGATCCCGCGAAAATTCGCGCTTCGGTTATGCAAGGCGCCATCGACGTTCCCGAATCCGAACGCGGCGAGATTCGCGAAGTGGGGGACCGGGCGCTCGCGATCGAGCAAGCAGTCCGGTGGGCGCAGCCAGGCGACGTAGTACTGGTGGCAGGCAAAGGCCACGAAGTGGGTCAAGAAATCGACGGGGTCAAACACCCATTCGACGACCGCGAGGTGTTGGGCGAAATGATCGGCCGATTCGCGATCAACACAGCACATGGAGGCAAGCAATGATCCCGATGACGCTCTCTCGGATCGCCGAGATCGTCGGAGGAACCCTGCATGACGTCGACGATCCGTCGACTCAGGTGACAGGAACCGTCGAATTCGATTCGCGCAAGGCTGGTCCAGGTGGACTGTTTCTCGCACTCCCCGGCGCACGCGTCGACGGTCACGACCATGCGGAAGCGGCGGTGGCCGCCGGTGCGGTGGCGGTGCTCGCAGCGCGGCCGGTCGGGGTTCCGGCGATAGTTGTCCCGTCGGTACCGAACGACGGTCCGAGCGCTGTGATGTTGCTCGAACATGACACAGACGGATCCGGGGCTGCCGTCTTGCATGCCCTCGGCCTCCTGGCCAGGGCCGTGGTCGACGAACTGGCAGCAGAGGGGTCGGCTTCGGGGGGCGGGCTGACGCTGGTCGGTGTCACCGGTTCGGCAGGCAAGACCTCGACCAAGGACCTGATTGCGGCGCTGCTTCGCGAGCGCGGTGAGGTGGTCGCCCCACCAGGCTCGTTCAACAACGAACTGGGTTTGCCGTGGACTGTGCTCCGCGCCGACGAGAAGACCCGCTTCCTGGTCCTCGAGATGTCGGCCCGTGGGGTCGGTCACGTCGGCGAACTGACCAAGATCGCGCCGCCGAAGATCGGCGTCGTTCTCAATGTCGGCACCGCCCATCTCGGTGAATTCGGTTCGCGTGAAGCGATCGCGGTCGCCAAAGGTGAACTGGTGGAAGCACTCCCGTCGGCAGCCGACGGTGGAGTTGCGGTCCTCAACGCCGACGACCGCATGGTCGCCGCAATGGCGAGTCGAACCAAGGCCCGGATCGTATTCGTCGGCCAGTCCGAAGACTGCGACGTTCGGGCGACCGACGTGGTTGTCGACGACCAGGCCCGGGCTTCCTTCACGCTGAACTGTTCACAGGGTTCTGCGCGTATTCGTCTGGCCGTTCACGGCGAACACCACGTGAGCAACGCCCTAGCCGCGGCGGCCGTCGCACTCGAGAACGGCCTCGCGGTTGCAGACATCGCGCGTGTCCTCGAGGGCACGAAGGCAGCGTCAGCGAGGCGGATGGAAGTCACCGAGCGCGCCGACGGCGTCACCGTCGTCAACGACAGTTACAACGCAAATCCCGATTCCATGCGCGCTGCGCTCAAAGCGTTGGTGTCCATGGCGCGATCGGATCGGCACTTCGGGCGCCGTAGCTGGGCTGTGCTCGGTGAGATGGGTGAACTCGGGCCGGAATCGGTCGTCGAGCATGACGCGATCGGTCGCCTGGCCGTCAGACTCGATGTCAGCAAGTTGATCGTCGTCGGAACGGGCCGCACCTCGCGTGCGATGCATCAAGGTGCGGTGATGGAGGGGTCGTGGGGTGACGAGTCCGTCGTCGTGCCAGACGCAGCTGCGGCAATCGCCATTCTCGAAGCGGAACTTGAACCGGGCGATCTCGTCCTGGTGAAGGCGTCCAAGTCGGTTGAACTGTGGACGGTCGCCGAAGCGATTCTGGCCGCAACGCCCAGCGACAACACCGGTGACGCGAACACCGATGGCGAGAACGGCGGGGATTCGCAGTGATCCAGATTCTTCTCGCCGCAGGCATCGCGCTGGCGGTCTCCATCATGCTCACGCCGATCCTGATCAAGGCGTTCTCGAAACAAGGTTTCGGGCAGGAGATCCGAACCGAAGGTCCAGCCAGTCACCAGGCCAAGCGCGGCACTCCCACGATGGGCGGCGTCGCGATCCTGACCGGAATCTGGGCCGGCTATCTCGGCTCACACCTCATCGGTCTCGGCATGGACAACGCGGAGGGACCGTCGGCGTCCGGCCTACTCGTTCTCGGTCTGACCACCGCGCTCGGTGGAGTCGGTTTCCTCGACGACTTCATCAAGATCCGCAAGCAGCGCAATCTGGGACTGAACAAGACAGCGAAGCTGGTCGGCCAGTTCGTCGCTGCCATTGCCTTCGGAATCTTGGCCCTGCAGTTCCGCGGTGACGACGGGCTGACTCCGGGCAGTGTTCATTTGTCGTACGTTCGCGACATCGCCACCGTCTCACTCGGTTCCGTGGTCTTCATCGCCTTCTGCTACCTACTGGTCAGCGCCTGGTCCAATGCCGTCAACCTGACCGACGGCCTCGATGGACTGGCCGCCGGAGCGATGAGTTTCGTTCTCGGCGCCTACGTCATCATCACGTTCTGGCAGTTCCGCTACTCGTGCGAGACGAATCCCGGTAAGGGTTGCTACGACGTCCGAGACCCGCTCGATCTCGCGGTGCTCTGCGCGGCCGGCGCCGGCGCGTGCATCGGTTTCCTTTGGTGGAATGCCGCACCCGCCAAGATCTTCATGGGCGACACCGGTTCTCTTGCCCTCGGCGGCATGCTCGCCGGATTGTCGATCACCACAAGCACGGAACTGTTGATGGTCGTAATCGGTGCACTGTTCGTCGCGGAGGCCGCGTCGGTGGTGATCCAGGTAGCGGTGTTCCGGTCCAGCCGACGGCGGGTCTTCCGAATGGCACCGTTCCATCACCACTTCGAACTCGCCGGGTGGGCTGAAACCACGGTCATCATCAGATTCTGGTTGCTGGCGGCTATTGCGTCGGCTATCGGATTGGCCCTCTTCTACAGCGAATACCTCGCAGCGCTCGGAGGCTGAAAACCATGACCAGCTCAGCGGATTCCGAGAACGACCTGTCCTGGCTCCGCGGTACGCGAGTGCTGGTCGCCGGTGGGCGGGTGTCCGGTCAAGCGACCATCGAACCTCTCGTCGCGCTCGGCGCTGTCGTGACGGTCGCCGATTCGACCCTCGACTTCGCGCAGCGCTGCGCCGAACTCGGCGCGGACATGGTGACCACCACCTCGATCGAGGATGCCCCGGATTCGATCACCGAGTACGGGCTCGTCGTCACCAGTCCGGGCTTTCGGCCGGACGCACCGATCCTTGCAGCGGCCGCCGGTCACGGGATTCCCATCTGGGGAGACGTCGAGTTCTCGTGGCGCGTCGACCACAGCGGGCACTTCGGCGGACCCCGTAAATGGCTCGTCGTGACGGGGACGAACGGAAAGACCACGACGACGTCGATGCTGGCCTCGATTCTCGACGCCGCCGGAGTTGTCGGCCGAGCCTGCGGGAACATCGGGCTTCCGATACTCGAGGCACTCGCCGAGACGTCGCCGCGCGTGGAGTACCTCGCTGTCGAACTGTCGTCTTTCCAATTGCACTGGGCACCCTCGGTGCGTCCGGATGCCGGCGTGGTCCTCAATGTCGCCGAGGATCACCTCGACTGGCACGGCGGAATGAGCGCGTACGCCGAGGCCAAGTCGCGGGCGCTGAGTGGAAAGGTCGCGGTGGTCGGCCTCGATGACGCAATCGCTTCCGAACTGGGAACTCGCGCAACTGCAGACATTGTCACCGGGTTCAGATTGGGTGAACCGGGCGAAGGAGAACTGGGTGTCGAAGCGGGGCACCTCGTGGACAACGCTTTCGGCGATCACGTCCGCTTGGCCGAAGCAGCTTCCATAGATCCGGCCGGCCCGGCAGGCGTCATGGACGCGCTTGCCGCTGCCGCTTTGGCGCGGGCACTCGGATTCGAGGCCGACGTCGTCGAACGCGGTCTGGCCGCGCACAAGGTCGGCCCACACCGAGGGGCCCTGGTCGGTCGTGTCGGGTCCGTTGTGTACATCGACGATTCCAAGGCCACCAATCCGCACGCAGCCAGGCCGTCGATACTCGCGCACGACCGCGTCGTCTGGGTTGCAGGCGGTCTACTCAAGGGCGCAAGCGTCGAGCAGTTGGTGAGCGAAGTGGGGCCGAGACTGTCCGGCGCCGTTCTTCTCGGCCGTGACGCCGGTGTGATCGAGGACGCGCTGGCGCGACACGCGCCCGATGTTCCCGTGGTGCACGTGCTGTCGGGGGACGATGAAGTGGTGAGCGAAAACAGCAGCAACTCGACTCTCACCATCCGGCTGCCGTCGGGTGCCGACGCGGATGCCGTCATGGCCGCAGTGGTCGTCGAAGCTGCCGAGTTGGCGTCCCCCGGTGATGCAGTTGTACTTGCCCCGGCCGCCGCGTCCTTGGACATGTTCGCCAGCTACGGACATCGTGGCGACAGTTTCGCCGCCGCCGTAGCCGCATTACCCGATCCGTTCACGGATTCGCCTGGCCAAGCCGGGAACTTGCTATGACCAAGGGTCCCAAGACCCGGATCGGTGCCTGGTTGGCGCGGCCGTTGGCGTCGTTCCACCTGGTGGTGACGATTGCCACGATGTTGACTGTCTTGGGGCTCGTGATGGTTCTGTCGGCGTCGAGCGTCGAGCAGTACGTGTCCGGTGGCTCGGCATATTCGTTGTTCACCCAGCAGTTGATCTTCGCGATTCTCGGGGCGGTGCTCTTCTACGTCGCGCTGCGGATCCCGGCGAGAGTGCTCCGGCAGTATTCGTTTCCGCTGTTCGTCGTCGTGCTGATCATGCTGGTACTCGTCCTGATTCCGGGAATCGGCACCGAAGCGCAGGGTGCGCGTCGCTGGTTCAACGTCGGTGGATTCTCGGTGCAACCATCGGAAATCATGAAGGTCGCCTTGGCGATCTGGGGCGCGCATCTGTTGGCCTCGAGGCGTCCGGACGACCGATCCGTGAAGTCGATCCTGATTCCGCTCGTGCCCGCTGCGATGCTGGTCTTCGCCTTGGTCGTCGCGCAGCCGAACCTCAGTACGACCATCGCACTGGGAATCATCGTCGGGGCCTTGCTGTGGTTCGGTGGGCTTCCACTGAAACTCTTCGGCTCGATCGCGCTGACAGGCGTTGTCGGCGCCGCTGTCCTGGCCATGACGGCGGGTTATCGATCCGACCGAGTCCAGGCCTTCTTCAACAAGAGCGATGACCTGCAGGGCAACAACTATCAGGCCAAGCAGGCTTTGTATTCGCTCGCTGACGGCGGCGTTTTCGGTCGCGGACTCGGGCAGAGCGTCGCCAAATGGAACTACCTACCGAACGCTCACAACGACTTCATCTTCGCGATCATCGGTGAAGAGCTGGGATTTGTCGGCTGCGCAGTGGTGATCGGTTTGTTCGCTGTATTCGTGTACACGGGATTGCGGATCGCAGCCCGCAGCATCGATCCGTTCTGGCGGCTTCTGTCGGCCACCGCAACTACCTGGATCGTCGGCCAGGCGATGATCAACATCGGTTACGTCATCGGACTGCTGCCGGTGACCGGACTCCAGTTGCCCTTGGTCTCCGCCGGTGGTTCGTCCTTGGCGATCACGCTGTTCATGTTCGGGGTCATCGCCAATGCAGCGCGCCACGAGCCAGAAGCAGTTGCCGCTCTGAACTCCGGGCAGGACGGCAAGATCTCGAAGTTGCTCAGACTGCCCAAGCCGGTGCTGTACCACCCGCCGTCAGGGGGCCGGCCTATCCGTCGACCGAAGCCCGCACGACAGATCGAACCGGCACGCGGACGCGACGGCCGGCGCGCGATCGAGACGGGCGATCGACGCAAGCGGGCAGATCAAGGCGCTCGCCCTTCCTCGGATTCCAACCGAGGTGCGGCCGCTGGGTCACGGAAGCGCACCGCGGGAGGGCAGAATGGTCAGCGTCGGCAGGCGCCGACACGTAGGGCACAAGATCCACGAGAAGTTCGAGAGCGAGGAATTCGTAGGTGAGCGGCAACAAATCGGCTCTGTCGGTAGTGGTGGCAGGGGGAGGCACGGCTGGTCACATCGAACCCGCACTTGCGGTCGCGGACGCGGTCAAGGCCGCTCAGCCCGACACCAGGATCACCGCACTCGGGACAGCACGTGGTCTCGAAACCACCTTGGTGCCTGCCCGCGGGTACACACTCGAGCTCATTCCGCCGGTTCCGCTTCCTCGTAAGCCCACGATGGATCTGGTGAAATTGCCGACACGCATCCTCGCCTCGGTGCGCAAGACCCGTGAGGTACTCGATTCCGTCGACGCCGACGTGATCGTCGGTTTCGGTGGTTACGTCGCGCTTCCGGCGTATCTTGCCGCACGTGGCGGTGTTCTTCGGCGCCGCCGCAAGATTCCGATCGTCATCCACGAGGCGAACGCCAGTGCCGGTATCGCGAACAAGATCGGTGCTCGCCTGGCGACGCGGGTGCTTGCTGCTGTTCCGGGTTCCGGAGTGAAGAACCGCGGCGATCAGGACGCCGAGATCGTCGGCATCCCGGTTCGCGCGTCGATCGCCAATTTCGATCGAGCGGGACTCCGCTCGCAAGCTCGCGAGTACTTCGGACTGCCTCAGGACGGTCCCGTTCTGCTCGTCTTCGGCGGATCGCAAGGCGCGAAGTCGCTCAACGACGCGGTGTCCGGAGCAGCGGAAGAACTGGCGAAGGCCGGGATCTCGGTCCTTCACGCACACGGACCCAAGAACTCCCTCGAGGTCACGCAGTACTCGCAGACGGCACCGTATGTGGCTGTTCCTTATCTTTCGCGGATGGATCTCGCGTATGCCGCAGCCGACGCGACGATCTGTCGTTCGGGCGCGATGACGGTCGCCGAGGTCTCGGCGGTCGGACTACCGGCCGTTTACGTTCCGCTGCCGCACGGCAACGGTGAACAGGAACTCAACGCGAAACCCGTTGTCGCAGCGGGCGGCGCGATCATCGTCTCCGACAACGAGCTCACGCCGACGTTCGTCGCCGGCACCGTCGTCCCGATGCTGAGCGACAGCGTGCGTCTCGACAAGATGAGCAGTGGCGCTGCCAATGTCGGGCACCGCACGGCGGCAACAGAGATCGCACGGATCGTGCTCGACATCGCGGCAAAGGAAAACGCCGTCCAGGAAAATGCAAGGGGAAACCGATGACCGCGCTGCCCGCCCACCTCGAGCGAGTACACATGGTCGGAATCGGCGGTGCCGGTATGTCCGGCATCGCTCGAATTCTGCTTTCCCGCGGGGGCCTTGTCTCGGGTTCGGACGCCAAGGAGAGCCGAGGAGTCCTGGCGCTTCGTGCACGCGGGGCACAGGTCCGGATCGGCCACGACGCCGATGCTCTCGACCTGCTGCCAGGTGGACCGACCGTCGTCGTCACGACGCACGCAGCTATCCCGAAGGACAACCCGGAACTCGTCGAGGCCGCTCGCCGCGGAATCCCGGTGATTCTTCGGCCGGCTGTCCTTGCATCACTCATGCAGGGCAATCGCACGTTCCTGGTTTCGGGAACACACGGCAAGACGTCGACGACCTCGATGCTCGTGGTCGCCCTGCAGCACTGCGGTTTCGACCCCTCGTTTGCCGTTGGCGGCGAACTCAACGAGGCGGGCACGAATGCCCATCACGGCAGCGGTGACGTTTTTGTCGCCGAGGCGGACGAGAGCGACGGGTCGCTGCTTCAGTACGACCCCAACGTGATCGTCGTGACCAACATCGAGGCCGATCACCTCGACTACTTCGGCAGCGTCGAAGCGTATGTGAAGGTGTTCGACGATTTTGTCGACAAGCTACGTCCGGGTGGACTCTTGATTGCTTGCCTCGACGATCCGGGATCTGCGGATCTCGCGAAGCGAATCGTGGCCTCGGGTCGTTCGGACATCCGTGTGCTCGGTTACGGATCAGCGGATGCGCAGGAAGTAGAAGCGGGCACTGCCTTCGAGCCTGTCGACGGCGTCGAGGTCGGAGTCCGACTACTGGGCTTCCATGCACACGACGTCGGGGGAGTCCTGCAGTTCCAACTGGCCGGTGAGAGCGCCGCGCGAACCGTGCGGATGGCAGTGCCGGGTCGGCACATGGCGCTCAACGCACTTGCCGCCCTGCTGGCCGCCCGTGATGCGGGCGCCGAGACCGAGGAGATCGTCGAGGGGCTCGCCGGATTCGGTGGCGTCCACCGCCGCTTCCAGTTCACCGGCCGCGAGCGTGGTGTCCGGGTGTTCGACGACTACGCCCACCATCCGACCGAAGTTCGCGCGGTTCTCGGCGCGGCCGCGGATCTGGTTCGACCGGAAGATGATTCGTCGTCGACCAATTCGGCAGCCGGACGTGTGATCGTGGTCTTCCAACCTCACCTCTATTCGCGCACAGCGGCATTTGCCGTGGAGTTCGCGCAGGCACTGGACTTGGCCGACGAGGTAGTGGTTCTCGATGTCTACGGTGCTCGCGAAGAGCCGATGCCGGGAGTCAGCGGTGCGCTTGTCGCTCAATCGGTCACCAAACCTGTTCACTATCAACCCGATCTGTCGCAGGCACCGAAGCAGGTGGCGGCGTTGGCTCACCCCGGCGACATCGTCATCACGATGGGCGCCGGTGACGTGACCATGCTCGGCAAACAGATCCTCGATGCTTTGCGTTCGGCGCCGCATCCCGCGCCGCGATGACACCCGACGCACGAAGTCGTCGCGGGCGTCGAGATCCTCAGGCCAGGCGAGCCACCAGTACGCGTCGGCGCAGTACTCGCACCGAATCGCGATATTCGACGCGGTCGACGGAGCCGGCTCCCGAACCCACGCCGACTCGTAAGTGGTTCAAGCGACCGCTGATCGTGGCACCGCTGGCAATCGTGCTGGTGGTGGGAATTGCGCTGACGGCCTGGTTGTCTCCGGTGCTCTCGGTCCGGGGCACCGAAGTTCTCGGTGCGACGACGGTCAGTGAGGAACAGATCCTTTCGCTCCTGGCAGTACCGACCGGTCAGCCGTTGATGCGGGTCGACACCGGCGCCGCCGCCGCACGTGTAGCGACGATTCCGAAGGTGGCCTCCGCCCGAGTTCAGCGGATGTATCCGTCGACCATTCGCGTCACCGTCACCGAACGGGTACCGGTTGTCTTCGTCGACTCACCCGAGGGGGCACACCTGCTGGACGAGAAGGGTGTCGACTTCGAGATGGGAGTCCCGCCGCCGGGGGTTCCGCGTCTGGTGACACCGACGCCGGGATGGAACGACGAGCCGACGCTTGCCGCGCTCGAGGTGTTGTCGGTGTTGCCGCCGGATCTGAGATTTCAGGTGGGAGAGGTTGCCGCTCGGTCGATTTCGAGTGTCACGCTGACTCTGCTCGACGGTCGCGTCGTAAACTGGGGCGGTGTCGAGCACTCGGATCGTAAGGCTGCCGTGACGCTTCCTCTGTTGACTCAACCGGGGCAGACGTACGACGTGTCCAGTCCTGATCTTCCGACGGTCCGATAGCGCACGGTGCACCCGTGCGCCGGTGCGTGGCAAATACTTCGGTGTGTCTCGGCGCGCCTAATGGCGGAACGCGACGACGGTGCATAGCGTTTCGTTTCAGATCGAATACTTGACATAACTCTAACCCTGTGGTTGAGGTTTAGAGTTTATCTCGAACACCAGCAGTAACAAATACACCAGCAGTTACAAATACAGCAGCAGTAAAAAGACAGCAGCACTGACAAACAGCGTGAAACACGACACGGAAGGCGAGAGCCGATGACGCCCCCGCACAACTACCTCGCCGTAATCAAGGTCGTCGGCATCGGCGGCGGCGGCGTGAACGCAGTCAACCGCATGATCGAACAGGGACTCAAGGGAGTCGAGTTCATCGCGGTCAACACGGACGCGCAAGCCCTTCTGATGAGTGACGCCGACGTCAAGCTCGACGTCGGTCGTGAATTGACCCGTGGCCTCGGCGCCGGTGCTGACCCTGAAGTGGGTCGCAAGGCAGCCGAAGATCACAAGGACGAGATCGAAGAGGTCATCAAGGGCGCCGACATGGTGTTCGTGACCGCAGGCGAGGGTGGTGGCACCGGAACCGGTGGTGCCCCTGTCGTGGCAAGCATCGCCCGGAAGCTGGGCGCACTCACCGTCGGCGTCGTGACTCGGCCGTTCTCCTTCGAGGGCAAGCGTCGTGGGGGACAGGCGGATACCGGAATCCAGGCGCTCCGCGAGTCCTGCGACACGCTGATCGTCATTCCCAACGATCGCCTGCTCCAGTTGGGTGACGCGGCCGTCAGCCTCATGGACGCCTTCCGCAGCGCCGACGAGGTTCTCCTCAACGGTGTCCAGGGCATCACCGACCTCATCACCACCCCGGGTCTGATCAACGTCGACTTCGCGGACGTCAAGGGTGTCATGTCCGGTGCAGGCAGTGCGTTGATGGGCATCGGATCCTCACGTGGTGAGGGACGCGCGATCAAGGCGGCGGAATCTGCGATCAATTCGCCTCTCCTCGAAGCATCGATGGAAGGCGCCCGCGGCGTGCTCCTGTCGATCGCCGGTGGTAGCGATCTGGGTCTGTTCGAGATCAACGAGGCGGCTTCGCTGGTGCAGGAAGCCGCGCACATCGACGCCAACATCATCTTCGGAACGGTCATCGACGATTCACTCGGTGACGAGGTTCGTGTGACGGTCATCGCTGCGGGATTCGACGGAGGAGCTCCGGCTCGTCGTCCCGTGGAGTCGACCGCACAGGGACGTGGAGCTATCGGCGCCGGGCGCGCGGGTGAGGTCGGCCGGTCACCGGTGGCCGCCGAACCTGCTGGCGAGCAGCCGATTTCCGCAGCGCGCGAGACGA
The DNA here is from genome assembly GCF_056945715.1 of Rhodococcus sp. MurmanLake-1. Taxonomy (NCBI): domain Bacteria; kingdom Bacillati; phylum Actinomycetota; class Actinomycetes; order Mycobacteriales; family Nocardiaceae; genus Rhodococcus; species Rhodococcus sp. MurmanLake-1. Next base: position 380,856 of record NZ_JBWZNF010000004.1, read on the forward strand.
CGGGCTCGGGTAGCTTGCCTCCGATCGGTGGCCCACGCCATGCGCCGGTCCAGGAAGACGAGGGCGACGACGACGTCGATGTGCCTGTCTTCATGCGTCGCTGACGCAGGGCTACAAACAGTTTCGAGAACAGGGTGCCCGGAATTTCTGGGTACCCTGTTCTTGACTGGATGTCCGGTCACGTCTGAGCCGGACGACAACTTTCGACGTTTGTGAGCACACATATCTTGAGTACCGAGAAGTCGACCACCCGCACCCGCATTCGCCGCGTCGTGACCAGCCGAGCCGGTGGTATTTCCGCGTCGCCGTACGAGTCGTTCAATCTCGGCGATCACGTCGGAGACGATCCGGCAGCCGTCGAGGCGAATCGCCGTCGTCTGGCACGCGAAATAGGCGTCGAGCCTGACCATCTCGTGTGGATGGAACAGATCCACTCGCGCAACGTCACTGTCGTGACGGAACCGACCGACGAAGTGATTCCCGTGACGGACGCTCTGGTCACCACCGTTCCCGGCCTGGCGCTCGCCACCCTCAGCGCAGACTGTGTTCCCGTTCTGCTCTCCGACGAGGAGGCCGGTGTGATCGCGGCAGTTCATGCCGGACGGATCGGTGCCCGCATCGGTATCGTCCCGCGCGTCCTCGCGGAGATGGTGCGACAGGGCGCGGACGTCTCACGTATCGGTGCCTTCCTCGGCCCGGCAGCGAGCGGACGCCAGTACGAGGTTCCCGCCGCGATGCGTGCGGACGTGGAAAAGCACTTGCCGGGCAGCGCAACTCGCACCGAGAAGGGCACGCCGGGACTCGATCTGCGTGCGGGACTGCGTAAGCAGTTGCTCGCCGCGGGTGTGTCCGGTGTTGCCGAGGACCCGCGGTGCACGATCGAGGATCGCGCGTTGTTCAGTCATCGCCGAGAATCTCTGACCGGGCGTCAAGCTGCAGTGATCTGGATGGAAGCGCCCGCAGCGCAGGAAACCGTCTAGGCATAAATGCGCCAGACGGATATGCGGCTGACAGAAATATCGACGGCACTCGACTCGGTGCGTGCGCGGCTGGCGGCCGCCTGCCTTGCCGCCGGTCGTGAAGTTTCCGACGTAGCACTGCTGCCAGTTACCAAATTCTTTCCGGCGTCCGACGCCCGAATCCTGTACGAACTGGGTTGCCGTGAATTCGGTGAGTCTCGTGAGCAGGAAGCAGTGGAGAAGGTCGCGGACTTCGACGGCGCTGCACAGAGCGGCGCGATCGACGATCCGGTTCGCTGGCACATGATCGGGCAGTTGCAGCGCAACAAAGCGCGTTCGGTAGCGAAGTGGGCCTACGCAATTCACTCGGTGGACAGTGCACGACTGGCCGATGCACTCGATCGGGCGGCGCTCGGAGCTTTGTCCGACGGGGAGCGTAAAGCGCCGCTGCGGGTGCTCATCCAGGTAAGTCTCGACGGAGACCCTGCGCGTGGCGGAGTTCCGACGGGAGAGCTAACCCCTCTCGCCGAGCGGATCGAATCAGCCGAAGGTCTCGAATTTGCGGGACTGATGGCCGTCCCGCCGCTTGGATCAGATCCGGACGAGCAGTTCGAAATCCTCCGCAGGGCACATCTTTTGATTCTCGAATCGCATCCCCGGGCAACCGAACTCTCGGCTGGCATGACCGGTGATCTGGAGGCCGCAGTGCGCCACGGATCAACGTGCGTGCGTGTCGGAACCGCACTGCTCGGCTCACGACCAGTAATCTCGAGGTGATCGCTCAGGTGATCGCCCAACCCGTCCACACCGCTGCGACCGGTCGCAGTCGGATTGATTCCGCCGCGCCAAGGAAGGTCGATCAATGAGCAACCTGCATAAGTTCAAGGCTTACTTCGGCATGGTTCCCCTCGATGACTACGAGGACGAATACGTGGAGGAGCCCGATCAGGCTCGCCGCGCACCCCGTCGTAGTCACGACGGCTATGCCGAGCGCGACGACCGCGAGTTCGTCGAACCTGCCTTCTCGAAGGCGAGCTACGCGCCCAGTCGTCGTGACGAAGAGGACGCGGAGTTCGATCGCTACGATTCCCGGCCCCGCGTCGACACCGTTCCCAGCCGCAGTAGCCGCCCGGCGATGGCGCCGCGTCCGGCAAGCCGTGGAAACCTCGCGGTCGACGCCCGTGCAGAGCGTCCCGAAGCGCGACGTGCGCCTGTTGTCGATGACGGCGGCCCGCTCGCCAAGATCACGACACTGCGTCCGCAGAGCTACGCAGAGGCCCGCACCATCGGTGAGCGGTTCCGCGACGGCACCCCCGTCATCATGGATCTGGTCGACATGAGCAACGCCGACGCGAAGCGTCTGGTCGATTTCGCGGCCGGCCTGGCGTTCGCATTGCGTGGTTCTTTCGACAAGGTGGCCACCAAAGTGTTTCTTCTCTCACCGGCTGACATCGACGTTTCCGCTGAGGAACGCCGTCGTATCGCGGAGACGGGTTTCTACAGCCAGAAATGATGGTCTCGACCGCAGTCCGGCCCCTGAGCAGGGGTGACGTGAGCACATTCGAACGGCGGCCCGTCTCGGCGGACGCCGCATTCGGACCCATCGCCGGCCGTTACAAGACGGACTCGATGCGGGCCGGTTCCGGAATTGCTGCGGTGTGTCTGTTTTGGACACACCGCAGAAGTCAGGCAGAGTGAGGGTGTGGACGCGCTTCTCTCTGTGATCTATCTGGTGCTGGTTGTCTTCTGGCTGTTGCTGATCGGCAGAGTGATCGTCGAGTTCGTTCGTTCGTTTGCCAGAGATTGGCGACCGACCGGATTGGTCGCAGTCATTCTCGAAACCATTTTTACGATCACCGATCCTCCGGTGAAACTGCTCCGCAGGTTGATCCCCCCGATCAACCTCGGTGGAGTTCGCTTGGATCTATCCATCATGGTCTTGCTTTTCATCGTCATCATCCTGATGTCGGTTGTTCGCTGAGCGCAGTCCGAGTGAGTGGTATGCCAGAATGGAAGCCATAACTCATCCGGTGGTTCGCCACTACGTAGACTGTGTTGCAACTGAATGCTTGCTAGACCGCCAAATGACGCGTGAAGGGATCCTTCCATGCCGCAACTGACTCCAGCTGACGTGCACAACGTTGCGTTCAGCAAGCCGCCTATCGGCAAGCGTGGCTACAACGAGGACGAGGTCGACGCATTCCTCGACCTCGTCGAGCAGGCGCTGTCGCAGCTCATCGAAGAGAATGCGGACCTGCGCCAGCGCGTAGGTGAGCTGGATCAGGAGCTCGCGGCTGCCAAGAAGTCGCCGGCACCTGCTCAGCAGGCAGCACCCGTCGCAGCGCAGCCCAAGCCGGAGCCCGCTCGGGTTGTCGAACCGCCCAAGCCTGCACCCGTTGCAGCTCCGGTTCCCGCCGCCGCTGCCGTTGCAGCGCCGCAGAGTGGCGACACCCACATGCAGGCCGCGAAGGTCCTCGGACTGGCTCAGGAGATGGCGGATCGCCTCACCAACGATGCCAAGACCGAATCCGAGCAGCTGCTCGGCAGTGCTCGCACCAACTCCGAGCAGCTCATGAGCGAGGCTCGCAGCAAGGCCGACGGCATGATCGCGGATGCGCGCAACAAGTCGGAGGCAATGCTGACCGACGCTCAGACTCGCTCCGAGACCCAGCTTCGCCAGGCTCAGGAGAAGGCAGACGCTCTCAAGGCAGACGCCGAGAAGAAGCACACCGAAATCATGGCGACCATCAACCAGCAGCGTTCGGTCCTCGAGGGCCGTATCGAGCAGCTCAAGACGTTCGAACGTGAGTACCGGGTGCGCCTGAAGTCCTACCTGGAATCGCAGCTCGAAGAGCTCGAACAGCGTGGCTCGGCCGTTCCGGTCGACGGTGGACAGGATTCCTACAGCCCGTCCTTCGCCAAGGGAAACAGCTGACCGAGAGCGCCTCGTCGGCTCAGCTATCGGACCGGACAAAGGTTGATACGTGCTGGTCGTGACGTTGGTTCTCGCGGGAGTTGGCTTCGCTCTCCTGATCGTTGCCCTGACCACAGGGTCGCTGATCTGGGCGTGGGCATGTATCGCGATTTGTGTAGCAGGTGCCGTCCTCCTGCTGGTCAGTGCGCTGACCAGCAGGAAGGCGGTTCCTTCGTTGGATGACCCGATGTCGGGCAGCGGCGTGTCGTCGCCTTACGGTCGAGTCGAGAGTTCCTCGGATTCCTCGACCGATGATGCAGCTACTGCCAACGACGACAATCAGGGAAACCACGGCGGGTCGCCGGGTGCCCCCGACAAGACCTAGGGCGAGTTCCGACAAGGTCCAGGACGAGTATTAGACTGTCCAACACGAATACCAGGCTGTGATCCGGCAATCACCGGGGAGCTTTCGGAAGAACGGTTGTCGACGCTTTCGTACGTGTCGAGGACCCAGTAGAACCGAACGGGTGAGCCCGTCACAGCTCGATCGAGTGGCAGCTCGAGATCCGGTGTGAAAGCACGGATCTGCGGGGTGCAAACGGGGTGGTACCGCGGTGTCGGCGCACAAGCGTCACGTCGTCCCCGTGCCGAGTCCGACTGGCACGAGGAGATCGCCATGGCGAGTAACGGGTATCCCAAAGTCGACTACGGTGTCCCCGCCGACACCGGAGTCAAGTTCCCCGAACTGGAACAGAAAGTCCTGAAACAGTGGGACGACGACGACACCTTCCGTGCGTCGGTTTCCAATCGGGACGGTAACGAAGAGTTCGTTTTCTACGACGGACCGCCATTCGCAAACGGTTTGCCGCACTACGGCCACTTGCTGACGGGGTACGTCAAGGACCTGGTGCCGCGCTTCCAGACAATGCGTGGACGCAAGGTCGAACGACGCTTCGGCTGGGATTGCCACGGCCTTCCGGCAGAGCTCGAAGCGGAGAAGCAGCTCGGCATCAAGGACAAGGCCGAGATCGAAGTCATGGGTCTGGCCAAGTTCAACGAGTACTGCAAGGCCTCGGTGCTCAAGTACACCGACGAGTGGCGTGACTACGTCACCCGCCAGGCGCGCTGGGTCGATTTCGACAACGACTACAAGACCCTGGACGTCGACTTCATGGAGTCCGTCATGTGGGCCTTCAAGGAGCTGCACGACAAGGGCCTGATCTATCAGGGCTTCCGTGTGCTGCCCTACAGCTGGTACGAGCAGACTCCACTGTCCAATCAGGAGACTCGCCTCGACGACGCGTACAAGATGCGTCAGGATCCTGCAGTCACGGTCGACATGCCGCTGGTCGCTCCGGGTTCACCCCTCGACGGCGCAAACGCGATCATCTGGACCACGACTCCGTGGACACTGCCGTCCAACTTGGCCACTGCGGTTCATCCCGAGGTCGACTACGTCCAGGTGCTCGGCGAGGACGGAAAGCGGTACGTGCTCGCAGAAGCACGAGTAGCTCATTACGCACGTGAGCTGGGGGAGGACCCCGAGGTCGTTTCCCGTCACAAGGGCGCCGAGCTGGTCGGACTGTCGTACACACCGCCGTTCGACTTCTTCCTCGGACATCCGAATGCGCACGTCGTGCTCTCGGCGGACTACGTGACAACCGACTCCGGAACCGGAATCGTCCACCTCGCACCGGCTTTCGGTGAAGAGGATATGGACGTGGCCACGGCCAACGGTATCGAGGTCGTACAGCCGCTCGATCCGGGTGGAAAGTTCACCTCGATGGTTCCGCCGTACGAGGGCCTGATGGTGTTCGACGCCAACCCTGTCATCATCAAGGACCTCAAGGCTGCCGGAAAGCTGCTGCGGCACGAGACGATCGAGCACTCGTACCCACACAGTTGGCGCAGTGGGCAGCCGCTGATCTACATGGCGGTTCCCTCGTGGTTCGTCGCGGTCACCAAGTTCCGAGATCGCATGGTCGAGCTGAACAAGGACATCACCTGGGTGCCCGAGCACATCCGTGACGGCCAGTTCGGCAAGTGGCTCGAAGGTGCACGAGACTGGAACATCAGCCGAAACCGTTACTGGGGCAGCCCGATCCCGGTGTGGGTGTCGGACGATCCGCAGTACCCGCGTACGGACGTGTACGGCTCGCTCGATCAGTTGGAGGCAGACTTCGGTGTGCGTCCGACCGACCTGCATCGCCCGATGATCGACGACCTGGTCCGTCCGAACCCCGACGACCCGACCGGGAAGTCGATGATGCGCCGCGTTCCCGAGGTGCTCGACTGCTGGTTCGAATCCGGTTCGATGCCGTACGCGCAGGTGCACTACCCATTCGAGAACCGTGAATGGTTCGAGGGCCATTTCCCGGGCGATTTCATCGTCGAGTACAACGGGCAGACTCGCGGCTGGTTCTACACGCTGCACGTACTGGCAACCGCACTCTTCGATCGTCCGGCGTTCAAAACCGTTGCTGCGCACGGCATCGTGCTGGGCGACGACGGACTGAAGATGAGCAAGTCCAAGGGCAACTACCCGGACGTGAAGGAGGTGTTCAACCGCGACGGCAGCGATGCCATGCGATGGTTCCTGATGTCTTCGCCGATCTTGCGCGGCGGAAACCTCATCGTGACCGAGCAGGGCATCCGCGAAGGCGTACGTCAGGCGTTGCTCCCGCTGTGGAACGCCTGGAGCTTCCTGCAGTTGTACGCGCCGGAATCCGGTGTGTGGCGTACCGATTCGGAGAACATCCTCGATCAGTACATCCTGGCCAAGCTCGCTACCACGCGCGACGTGATCACCGAGGCCCTCGAGGTCAACGACATCGCCGGCGCGTGCGACGAGCTTCGGTTGTTCTGCGACGCGCTCACCAACTGGTATGTGCGACGGTCTCGTTCGCGGTTCTGGGACGAGGATCGCGACGCGATCGACACCCTGCACACCGTGCTCGAGGTCGTGACGCGTCTCGCTGCGCCGCTGTTGCCGCTGGTGTCCGAGGTGATCTGGCGCGGGTTGACCGGGGAGCGCTCGGTTCACCTGGCTGATTGGCCGGAGGCGTCGGAGCTCCCCGCGAACCCCGAGCTGGTAGCGGCGATGGACGACGTCCGGACCGTGTGCTCCACGGTGCTGAGCCTGCGCAAGGCGCAGAATCTGCGAGTTCGTCTTCCGCTGCCCGAGGTCACGGTTGCGGCGCCGGATGCCGAGCGTCTGCGTCCGTTCCTCGGACTGATTGCCGACGAGGTCAACGTCAAGAAGGTCGATCTGACCGATGACGTCGACGTGCACGGGCGCTTCGAGATCGCGGTCAACGCGCGTGCTGCAGGACCGCGTCTGGGCAAGTCCGTTCAGACTGTCATCAAGGCGGTCAAGGCGGGCGACTGGACCGAGAACGCGGACGGCGTAGTGGTTGCGGCGGGCATCGAACTGCTGCCCGAGGAGTACACGCAGAAACTGGTTGCAGCCGAGCCTGATTCGACGGCGGCATTGCCCGACGGTGCGGGACTCGTCGTACTCGATTCCGTCGTGACGGAGGAACTCGAAGCCGAGGGCTGGGCGAAGGACCGTATCCGTCAGTTGCAGGATGCGCGTCGTGCCGCCGGTTTGGACGTCTCGGACCGGATCAACGTCGTACTCGAGGTTCCGCAGGACTGCAAGGAGTGGGCGGAGCGTCATCGCGAATTGATCGCCGGTGAGGTTCTGGCCACCTCGTTCTCGGTGGGTGAAGCGGGAGACGACGCCGTCGATCTCGGTGACGGTATCCGCGCCGCGATCACGAAGGTCTAATACCGCCGTAACTACTCCGGCTCCCCGATGAATGTCTGTATGTCGGGGTGCCGGAGTAGTTTGCTCTCATGAGTACGAGCAAGGAAACCGTGGCGCGCATTCTCGAGCAGTTGGAACCGCTCGACGTGCGGGCAAGGGCGATGTTCGGCGAGTACGGATTGTATTGCGACGAGAAGATCGTGGGCTTGATCTGCGGAGACGTTCTGTTCGTCAAACCCACCGAGGTCAGTGCGGAGTTCGGATCAGAGGCGGATCTGGCTCCGCCGTACCCGGGAGCGAAGGATTACTACCGGGTTCCGGAGGAACGGCTGCAGGACCTCGATCACCTGCACGCCTTCATTCAACGGACTGCCGACGTACTACCCCTGCCGAAGAAGAAGTCGCCCAAGAAGAAGGCGCGGACGTAGATTCTGCACCTACTTTTGAGAGAACCGTAACGCCCGATGAATCAAGGTGATCCCACACGAAGTCGCAGGTGGGTGCTGCATCTCGACATGGATGCATTTTTCGCTTCCGCCGAGCAGTTGACGCGTCCCACGCTGCGAGGTCGCCCGGTGCTGGTCGGCGGCTTGGGCGGGCGCGGAGTGGTGGCCGGGGCAAGTTATGAAGCGAGAGTTTTCGGTGCGCGTTCTGCGATGCCGATGCACCAAGCACGCCGGATGGTCGGTGGCGGAGCGGTGGTATTGCCACCGCGGATGTCGTTGTATTCGGTTCTGAGTAAACGCACCTTCGACGCGTTGCGCCTTCGTATGCCGATCCTCGAGCAATTGTCGGTGGACGAGGCCTTCGGCGAACCGGTGGAATTGGCCGGAGTTGGCGCCGACGAGGTCCGCGCGTTTTGTGAGGACCTGCGGGCGTTGATCAAAGCCGAGACCGGGTTGGTTGCCTCGATCGGTGCCGGCGCAGGTAAGCAGGTCGCCAAGATCGCGTCGGGACTGGCAAAGCCCGACGGCGTCGCAGTGATTCCTCCCGGGATGCAGCACGAGTTGCTCGATCCACTTCCGGTGCGAAAGCTGTGGGGGATCGGTCCTGTTGCCGAGGAAAAGCTCAAGCGTCTCGGCATCGAAACCATCGGAGGGTTTGCCCGCACTCCCATAGCGGAGGTGGCGTCGATACTCGGAACCACTGTCGGACCGGGGTTGCATCGGCTCGCGCAGGGGATCGACGATCGGCCGGTCGCCGAGCGTGCCGAATCCAAGCAGATCAGCGCGGAATCCACGTTCGCCGCAGACATCGTCACGATGGCGCAACTGCGCGCAGCCGTCGAAAGTAGTGGTCGTGCAGCATTTTCCAGGCTGGAGAAGGACGGAAGAGCTGCTCGCACCGTCGTACTGAAGCTCAAGAAGTCCGATATGAGTATCTTGACTCGATCCGTGACGCTGCCGTTTGCCACGATCGACCGCCAAATCCTTGTCGCGACCGCGCAGAAACAGGTCATCGATCCACAGGAATTGGGGCCGATTCGCCTGGTCGGTGTGGGATTCGCCGGTTTGTCCACCGTTCGGCAAGGATCACTTTTCCCCGAGTTGGATCAGGATGTTCCCGGCTATCCGGTCGAGACTCTCACGGGCGCCCTCGATGAGGCCGAACTCGACGTTCCGGTGGCCGCACGCGTGCCTCAGCGCTACTGGCACCCTGGTTTGGACGTGAAGCATCCAGAATACGGACACGGTTGGGTGCAGGGTGCCGGGCACGGAGTGGTGACAGTTCGCTTCGAAACCCGTTCCAGCGGAACGGGAATAGCCAAAACCTTCGCCGAATCGGATGAGGTGCTCGAGGTAGCAGATGCGGTCGACAGCCTTCTCTGAGGATGTCCTTAGACTTTTTCCGCTTACCGTTGGGTAATGTTGTCGACGATCCTCGAGCAAGCACGATGTTCGACTGACGCTCGAATGTGAACACCCGAATGGATAGGACTGAGAAGTTGAAGCTTCAGAAGATGACCGTTGCAGCCGTGGCGATCGCAGCAGCCCTGACGATGACCGCTTGTGGGTCGGATGACAAGACCGACTCACCCACCACGTCGTCCAAGACCACGACGACCACGACGGCCTCGGACTCGACAGATGCACCGGTCGCGTTGCCGACCGCCCCTGAGCTCAACGCGAAGGTCGCCCAGGCACTCGACGAGAGTGTTCCGGCCGCAGACAAGGTCAACCTCGTCCAGGGAGCTGAGGCTGATCCCGAGCTGATCAACCAGGTGGCCGCTGCCGCCAAGGCTGCCGGCGCGCAGGTCGAGATCCTCGACCCGGTCACCGACACGGGTAGCGAGACGGCTGCAGCTTCGCTGAACATCGTCGTCAACGGCCAGCCGCTGCAGCAGGGTCTGCAGGCTTCGTTCGTCTACGAGGACGGCGTCTGGAAGCTCTCGAAGACCACCGCTTGCCAGATCGTCGGCGTTGCAGGTCTGACCTCGCCTGCTTGCGCTGCTTGATCTCTGCGCAACACCTGAAACACCAGAGCGGCCGTCGACCCCCCGAAAGGGAGTCGGCGGCCGCTCTTCATGCAGTGAGCGTCGTCAGTGATGGAATCCCTCGGTGACGCGTGGCCGCGGCATCGGGCTGTCGAGTTCGTCGAGGAACGCGGTTTCCTCTTCGATGATGCGCAGCAGATTGGCTGCCAGGTCCATGCTCAGTCCGTTACGAACCACGATGCGCTGCACTGTCAGATCCGAGAGATCGTCCGGCATGGGATAGGCCGGCACCAACCAGCCCTTGCCCCGCAGTCGGTCGGACAGGTCGTACAGCGTCCAGTTGGACGTGTGGCCCTCGGCGAGGCGCCACGCGAAGACCGGGATGTCGGAACCGTCGTTCCACAGTTCGAAGGCGTCCAGTTTCCCGATTCCTTCGGCGAGGAATTTCGCCACGTCCTGTGAGGACTGCTGGATCGCGCGATAGCCGTCGTGGCCGAGACGCAGGAACAAGTAGAACTGCAGGATCACCTGAGCGCCGGGCCGCGAGAAGTTCAGCGCGAAGGTCGGCATACTGCCGCCGAGGTAGCTCACCTTGAACACGAGGTCGTCGGGAAGTAGATCCTGCGATCGCCAGACCACCCAGCCGAGGCCGGGGTAGACGAGTCCGTACTTGTGCGCCGAGGTGTTGATGGAGTGCACGCGCGGGAGCCGGAAATCCCATTCGAGTTCCGGCTGTAGGAACGGGGCGATCATTGCGCCGGAAGCGCCGTCGACGTGGATGGGAACGTCGAGTCCCGTCTTTTCCTGGATCGCGTCGAGTGCCTTCGAGATTTCCAGGACCGGCTCGTACATCCCGGTGTACGTGACACCCATGATCGCGATTACGCCGATGGTGTTCTCGTCGACGTACTTGTCCAGATCGTGACCGTCGAGGGTCCGGTGTTCCTCGCTGATCGGCACGTAGCGCGCCTCGACGTCCCAGTAGTTGCAGAATTTCTCCCAGCACACCTGGACGGCGGAACTCATGATGAGATTTGGTTTTTCGGTGGACTTCCCCGCGGCTTTTCGTGCGTGCTGCCAGCGTCGTTTCATCGCCAGGCCACCGAGCATGCACGCCTCGGACGAACCGATCGTCGAGGTACCGATTGCGTCCTTGGGGGAGGGCGAGTGCCAGAGGTCGGCAAGGATGCGCCAGCAATAGGTTTCGATCGCGGCGGTCTGTGGATACTCGTCCTTGTCGATCATGTTCTTGTCGAACGACTCGGCATACAGTTTGGTGGCGTGATCGTCCATCCACGTGCTGACGAACGTCGCGAGATTGAGCCGCGCATTGCCGTCGAGCATCGTTTCGTCGTGGACGATCTGATACGCGGTCTCGGGAAGCATGCCGTCGGGTTCGAGTGTGTACTTCGATGCAACCGAATCCTCGCCAGGCCTCGAGAAGATCGGATTGACGGCTACGTAATCGGTGTGATCTGACCTTCTGGGTTCCGGCATGAACTCTGGCTCCTCACATCAGTGTGTCGCGTTGGTCTGTTTCGTACCTACTCTCACCGTTCAGTGTGGACGGGCAGTTGTCAAAGGGTCTGTGGTCCCGAATCATTCGCGTAAGGCCGAGACGGGACTAATCCGCTCGTTGTCAGGGCGTTTGTGCGCGCAGGCGATCGGCGGCGGCCGATGCCATCGAGTGCAGCACGTCGGGGGCGATCGGACTCGGCGCAGTTGCGGACACCTGGGTCAACGTGGTCCCGACTGCGGCCACGATCGCATCGGCGACCAAGGTGAAACCGCCACTCTCCGTGATGATTCGGAAAGCGAAAGACGCGTCGCCGACGTTCGGGTCCGACGCTCCGCCGACGCGATAGGTGATTGTCGTTCCGTCGGCATCGGTTCCCGAATATTCCGCGCACCCGGCCAGCGTGGTCTGAAGTTTCTCGAAAGCTGCTGCTGCCGCTGCGCCGTCGGCGTACGAAGCAGAGTCCTGATCGATGCTCGTGAAATCGGGGCCGGTGAACATGTCGGAGAGGTCGGCGACCGATCCGGGAGCCTGGGTGGCTATCGGTGCCAGAACCTGAGCGCAGACGGCGGGGTCGGTGCTCGACTTGTCCGCCTCCGAACTCTCCGGCGCCGGTGCGAGGCCGAGGTCGTCGACCGGGTCGGGAACTATGTCGAAGTCCGCAGGTAGTTCGGAGAGGGTGAGCGCGGCTCGTTGCAGCGCATCACGGTCGAGAGGTGCCCCGCTCAGCGGTGCGGCCGGAGCAGCTGTGAACGGCGCCAAGCCGACCTGTGGGGCGGAAACCTGCGTAGTTGTGTCAGCACTAGGAGAGTCGTCCGAGCCGCAACCGGTGACGACGAACAGTGCCGCCGTTGTTGTCAGGCCCAGTGCGAGCGACCGGCGTGTCACGATTCCCACCGAATGCTGTTGGAGATCGTCTGCCGGATCACCGAGGAGCTGTCCGGATCGCCGTACGCCTGGTCGCCGCCGACGGTCATCTGTCCGGCGATCGGCAAGGGGAGTGAGAGGTCGACGGTGAGGTTTCCGGAGCCGGCCATGACGTACTGATCGATGTTCAGCGTTCCGGCGTCACCGGCCAGGTTCCAGACCGGGCTCTGCGGGGTCTGCGATACGTCCACCGCGAGCGAAAGCCGATTGCCCTCCCGCGCGGTGAGCGTGACGGTGGTTGTCTGATCGAGCAGGATTTCACTGCTGACTTGTTGTCGAACCACCCAACGTGCGCCGACACCGACCGGAGCGTCGGGGAGTGCAACGGTCCGGTAGACCGCTTGGCCGAGCGCCTGTTCGATTGCAGCGCGGGCAGCATTGGCCGAGTTGGCGGACGGCTTCAACCGTAGGGCGGTGATGGCGCCCGAATCCGTGACCGACAATCCGGCCGCAGATCCGTCTGCCCCGCTCAGCGCTGCCTGCAGCGTTGCGTCCGGCGAGGTCATCGACGACAGCGTCAGGTCTACGACAGCGGTGGGATCGTCAGCGGTCACGTTTGCCGAGAGCGGGATCGTGATCTCCGGCGAAGAGAAATCTTGTGCCGGCTGTTGATCGATCTGCTGACTCACGACCGCCTGGGTGACGAGCGTCGCCGTCTGCGTGGTGCCGACAGGCAAGTTCATGCGCAGTACCTCGCGCGGTTCGCTTCCCGCATCGAGTACCTCGACGGTGGCGGCGGTCACCGGAACAGTGACTTCGCTCGGCGACGAGGTAGGTGTGGTGGGAGGTTGATCCGAGTCGCCGCAAGCGGTGAGAACGGTGGTGAGAGCGAGGGCAGCGAGGGCGAACGGAACTCGTCGGCCGGTCGTGGACAGCAGTGGCACGCGCTCCAGGCTAGCCGCAGTTGCAGAGTGCGTGACCCGGTGCGGTGAACATGAGGGATGATGGTTGCGTGAGTACAGACCACCCAGACCGAGATGTCAACGCGGAGGATCAGCCGATTACCGAAATCTCGAAGGCCGACGAGCCCGAAACCGTGAAACCGGAAGCCGTGAAATCGGAAGACGGTGACCTGGCGGTTGCGCCGGTCGCAAAGCCCCGCCGGCTGACCATGCTCATTGCCATCGCCGCTGTCATCCTGCTCTCGGACATTCTCACGAAGGTGTGGGCAGTCGCCGCGGTCAAGCCGGGGCAGCCGATCGAAATCATCGGTGACGTGGTCACATTCACGATGGTGCGCAATCCCGGTGCAGCGTTCTCGATGGCGACGTCGATGACGTGGATCCTCACCCTCGTCGCCATCGGTGTCGTCATCGGTGTGATCAAGATCGGTCGCACGCTCCGATCACCGTGGTGGGCGCTCGGTCTCGGCCTCGTTCTCGGCGGCGCGCTGGGTAACCTCGTCGACCGATTCTTCCGCTCTCCCGGAATCATGCGCGGACATGTGGTGGACTTCGTCTCCGTCGGTTGGTGGCCCGTGTTCAACATCGCGGATTCCGCGATCGTCTGTGGCGCGATCCTGCTTGTCGTACTGACTCTTTTCGGCTTCGAACCCAACGGCGAACGCCTGCGTGATCACAAGGCGGACGACAAGAAGCTCACCGAATCGAAGGCCGCAGCCGAGGGAGAAACCAAGTGAGGGAATCCCGTTCGATGCCCGTGCCCGACGGCCTCGACGCCATGCGGGTCGATGCCGGCCTCGCGCGCCTTCTCGGACTCTCGCGCACCGTGGTCGCGACACTCGCGGAAGAGGGTTCGGTACTCGTCGACGGTGTGGCGGTCGGCAAGTCCGATCGTCTGACCGCAGGGTCGTGGCTCGAGGTTGTCCTGCCCGAACCGCCGCGGCCCCTGACCATCGAGGCGACACCGGTCGAGGGGATGGAGATCCTCTACGCCGACGACGACGTCGTTGCAGTCGACAAGCCCGTCGGAGTTGCCGCGCACGCCAGCGTCGGGTGGACGGGACCGACCGTCATCGGCGGACTTGCCGCGGCCGGTTTCCGTATCTCGACGTCCGGTGCCCACGAGCGTCAGGGCATCGTTCACCGTCTGGACGTCGGAACGTCGGGTGTCATGGTGGTTGCCACCTCCGAGCGCGCATACACCTTGCTCAAGCGCGCTTTCAAGCAGCGGACCATCGACAAGCGCTACCACGCACTCGTGCAGGGACACCCCGACCCGAGCAGCGGAACCATCGACGCCCCGATCGGACGCCACCACGGGAACGACTGGCGGTTCACGGTCACGGCCGACGGCAAGCCCAGCGTCACGCACTACGACACCATCGAGGCGTTCCAGGCAGCGAGTCTGCTGGACGTGCACCTCGAAACCGGTCGCACACACCAGATCCGTGTCCACTTCTCGGCGTTGCGCCATCCGTGCTGCGGCGACCTGACCTACGGCGCGGACCCCCGACTTGCCGAGAGGCTCGGTCTCGAACGCCAGTGGCTGCACGCAGTCTCGCTCGGCTTCGCCCACCCGGCGGACGGTCGTTGGGTCGAGATCAAGAGTAAGTACCCGAAGGATCTCGAACACGCACTCGAAGTTCTCCGGTCCTCATGACACCGCGCGGGCTTACCCCCGCGCTGGCCGTCGTCGCAGTGGTGGTCGGTGTGGCGGCGGTGGTGGGCGTGGGGTTCGCGAATCCCGTGCCGACCCCGCCGATCACGACGGACACTCTCGGTCCGGACAGTGGGGAAGCTGTGCCGGACTACCTCGACCGAGCGCGAGATTCGGTCGCGTCGGTCGACGGGCCGGTGTGGGCGTTGGTCTCGTTCACGAAGGCACTCACCGTCGACGAGGTCATCACGTCGACCAGCAGTGTGCAGGTGCCGGGCGCTGAGGTCTCGGGCGTTCGCGTTTCCAGGGTCATGTTCCGAGTTCCGATCGAGCGCGTCCAGACGCCGCTCATGTCCGTGCCCGTTCCCGACAACGACGAAGCAGTGCGCAGATCGCCCGGTGTTGCAGCCACGCGACTGATCTCGCTCGGCGGCGACACCGATCGTCAGCAACAGGTGGCGCTCGCGTCGGCGAAGCAATTGTCCGCCGGGTGCGCCTGCGCGGTGGGCGTGCTGGTGCGAGCTACTCCCGAAGGACTCGAAGCGATCGAACATGACTCGAACGTCCGTGCAGTGGAAGCATTGCCGTCCGACGCCTCGCCGTGGTTGGCGGCCGTCCGTCCATTGCTGCCGGAGTACGTGGACGTCGTTGCTCCCGGCCCCGACGACGGCCCGGTCCCGTGAACTCCGGTTCCGTGAACTCCGGTTCTGTGAACAAGGACGAACGCGCTAGGTCCGGTTCGTCCTCGGGGATCTTCTACGGTGTGGCGGCTTTCCTGTTGTGGGGAACGTTCCCGGCATTCTTCGGACTACTCGACTTCGCCGATCCGGTCGAGATCCTTGCGCACCGGGTGGTGTGGACCCTTCTGTTAATGCTGATCGTGTTGGCCTTTGCCGGCCGCCTCGGATCGCTTCGCGGAATCAGCGCACGCACCTGGCTGCTGGTGACCGCGGCATCAGCGGCGATCGCGGTGAACTGGGGAACGTACATCTATGCCGTGGTGTCAGGCCGCGTCGTGGAGGCGGCCCTCGGGTACTTCATCAACCCGCTGGTCACTGTTCTGCTCGGCGTCGTGATCTTCCGCGAACGATTGCGCCGCGCTCAGATCGCTGCCCTCGTCCTCGCTGCAACGGCAGTTGTCGTGATCACGGTCGACTTCGGTAAACCGCCGATCGTCGCATTGGTGCTCGCCGGTTCGTTTGCCACCTACGGGCTGGTCAAGAAGGTGGTTCCGCTCGATCCCCGAACCAGTTTGACTGCCGAGGGAGTCGTCGCCGCACCCTTCGCGGTCGGCTACCTCGTGTTTCTCGGCCTGACCGGGGCCGGTGCCTTCATCAGCAGCGGCGCCGGACACAGCCTGTTGCTGCTTGCCGCCGGCCCGGTCACTGCACTGCCCCTGCTCCTGTTCGGCGTTGCCGCTCAGCGAGTTCCCTTGGCGACGATGGGCATGCTGCAGTACCTCACCCCGGCGCTGCAGATGGCGTGGGGTGTGGCCGTCATGCACGAGGACATGCCGGCCTCACGCTGGATCGGCTTCGTTCTGATCTGGGCTGCGCTGGTGATCTTCACGACAGATACCTTCGTCGCCAGTCGACGTTCGCGGCGTTCGATGAGGTCGAGCGCCGAACCTGAGGTTCCGGTCACGTGATCGGAGGCGGCACACTGCGACTCCTCGATGGCGGTCGCCGAACGTGTCGGCAACGCGGCATACACTCGATCTCGCTCCCAGACCTTCAGAGAGGCGCACGTGGCTGACTCGTTCGTACATCTTCACAATCACACCGAGTACTCGATGCTCGACGGTGCGGCCAAGGTCGGCGCCATGTTCGAGGAGGCCGCTCGTCTCGAAATGACCGCTGTCGGCATGACCGACCACGGAAACATGTACGGCGCCAGCCAGTTCTACAACGAGGCCAAGAGTGCCGGCATCAAGCCGATCATCGGCATCGAGGCGTACATCGCACCCGAGTCTCGCTTCAACACCAAACGAGTTCTCTGGGGAGATCGCAGCCAGAAGTCCGACGACGTCTCCGGTAGCGGTGCGTACACGCACATGACGATGGTGGCCGAGAACGCCACGGGGCTCCGAAACCTCTTCAAGCTGTCTTCTCTCGCGTCAATCGAGGGACAGCTCGGCAAGTGGCCTCGCATGGACGAGGAACTCATCGCGGCGCACGCCGAGGGCATCATCGCCACCACGGGCTGCCCGTCCGGTGAGATCCAGACGCGCCTTCGTCTCGGCCACGATCGCGAGGCTCTCGAAGCTGCCGCGAAGTGGCAGGAGATCTGGGGACCGGACAACTTCTTCCTCGAACTGATGGATCACGGTCTCTCGATCGAGCGCCGGGTGCGCGAGGGTCTGCTCGACATCGGCAAGCAACTCGGTATTCCGCCACTTGCCACCAACGACTGCCACTACGTCACCAAGGACGCCGCCGAGAACCACGAGGCGCTGCTCTGTATCCAGACCGGCAAGACGCTGTCCGACCCCACTCGCTTCAAGTTCGACGGCGACGGCTACTACCTCAAGTCCGCTGCAGAGATGCGCGCCATCTGGGACAACGAAGTACCGGGGGCGTGCGACAACACCGTGGCCATCGGCGAGCGTGTGCAGTCGTACGAGGACGTGTGGGCGTTCCACGACCGCATGCCGATCTTCCCGGTCCCGGAGGGTCACACGCAGCAGACCTTCCTGCGCGCCGAGGTGATGCGCGGACTCGATCGCCGCTTCCCGAGCGGACCTCCGCAGGAGTACCTCGCCCGCGCCGACTACGAGATCGGCGTCATCAACGAAATGGGCTTCCCGGCCTACTTCCTGGTGGTCGGCGACCTGATCAACCACGCCAAGGACGTCGGAATCCGCGTCGGGCCCGGCCGTGGATCGGCTGCCGGTTCGTTGGTGGCCTACGCGATGGGTATCACCAACATCGACCCCATCCCGTACGGGTTGCTGTTCGAGCGATTCCTCAACCCCGAGCGTGTGTCCATGCCCGATATCGATATCGACTTCGATGATCGCCGTCGCGGCGAGATGGTTCGCTACGCGACGGACAAGTGGGGCAACGACAAGGTCGCCCAGGTCATCACCTTCGGCACCATCAAGACCAAGGCTGCCATCAAGGACTCGGCTCGCGTCCAGTTCGGCAAGCCGGGCTTTGCCATCGCCGATCAGATCACCAAGGCGCTCCCGCCGCCCATCATGGCCAAGGACATCTCGGTTTCCGGTATCACCGATCCGAAGCACGAGCGGTACAAGGAGGCAGTCGAGGTTCGAGCGCTCATCGACTCCAGCCCGGACGTCGCGAAGATCTACAAGACCGCGGTGGGTCTGGAAGGGCTGATCCGTAACGCCGGTGTGCACGCCTGCGCGGTCATCATGTCGTCCGAACCGCTCACCGACGCAATCCCGGTCTGGAAGCGCGCCCAGGACGGCGCCATCATCACCGGTTGGGACTACCCATCGTGTGAAGCTATCGGCCTGCTCAAGATGGACTTCCTCGGTCTGCGAAACCTCACGGTTATCGGCGACACGCTCGAGAACATCAAAGCCAACCGCGGCATCGACCTCGACCTCGACACTTTGCCGATGGACGATGCGGCAACATACGAACTGCTCGCCCGCGGCGACACTCTCGGTGTGTTCCAGCTCGACGGCGGCGGTATGCGCGAGTTGCTGAAACTGATGCAGCCCACCGGATTCGGCGACATCGTCGCCGCACTGGCGCTGTATCGACCGGGGCCGATGGGTGTGGACGCCCACATCTCGTACGCCAAGCGCAAGAACGCCTTGGAAGACGTCAAGCCGATTCACCCCGAGTTGGAGGAGCCGCTCGCGGAGATCCTCTCGGAGACGTACGGCCTGATCATCTACCAGGAGCAGATCATGCAACTGGCGCAGAAGGTGGCCGGTTACACCCTGGGTCAGGCCGACTTGCTGCGTCGCGCCATGGGTAAGAAGAAGCTGTCCGAGCTGGAAAAGGCCTACGCCGGCTTCCGGCAGGGCATGTTGGACAACAACTTCAGCGAAGCGGCCATCAAGGCGCTGTGGGACACGGTCCTTCCCTTCGCCGGCTACGCGTTCAACAAGTCGCACTCCGCCGGCTACGGACTCGTGTCGTACTGGACTGCGTACCTCAAGGCGAACTACCCGGCCGAGTACATGGCAGGTCTGCTCACATCCGTCGGTGACGACAAGGACAAGTCCGCGATCTACCTCGCCGACTGCCGCAAGTTGGGCATCACCGTTCTCCCACCGGACGTCAACGAGTCACGCGTCGACTTCGCGACCGTCGGCGACGACATCCGTTTCGGTATGGGGTCGGTGCGCAACGTCGGCGCCAACGTCGTTGCCTCGATCATCAAGGCGCGCACGGAGAAATCGAAGTTCACCGATTTCTCCGACTATCTCGGCAAGATCGACGCGATGGCTTGCAACAAGAAGGTCACCGAATCTCTCATCAAGGCCGGTGCTTTCGACTCGTTGGGTCACCCGCGCAAAGGCCTGATGTTGGTCCATGCCGACGCCATCGATTCCGTGATGAGCACCAAGAAGGCAGAGGCGATCGGACAGTTCGACCTCTTCGGCGGTGCCGAGGCGGACGAGTCGATCACCTCGGTGTTCGACGTCAAGATTCCCGAGGAGGAGTGGGACTCCAAACATCGCCTGGCACTCGAACGAGAGATGCTGGGGCTGTATGTTTCCGGTCACCCGCTCAACGGCGTCGAGCACATTCTTCGCCAGCAGTCCGACACGTCCATCGCCGCGATACTCGAAGGCGGCGTTCAGGACGGTGCCCAGGTAACTCTCGGCGGCATCATCGCCTCGGTGGACCGACGGGTCAACAAGAACGGTCTGACCTGGTGCATCGTGCAGCTCGAAGACCTCGTGGGTGGAATCGAGGTGCTGTTCTTCCCGCAGGCCTACGCCGTGTACGGGATGGACATCGCCGAGGATGCCATCGTGTTGGTCAAGGCTCGCGTTTCGATCCGAGACGATCGGATGTCGCTGATCGGCAACGACCTTGCGGTGCCTGATATTTCGGCGATCGGGGTCGCGCGCCCCCTGTCGGTCTCGCTGCCGCTTCGGCAATGCACCAAGGACAAGCTCAGTGCTCTCAAGCAGGTGCTGACGAGGCACCCCGGAACATCCGACGTTCACGTTCGGCTGATCGGTGGAACCGAGATCAGCTTGTGGAAGGTCGACGACGTCCTTCGGGTCGAACCATCCTCGGCTTTGATGGGCGACCTGAAGGCATTACTCGGGCCGAGCTGTCTGACGGTCTGACCGCCGATCGAGCGTACCTGAACCGAACGAAGGGACCTTGCTGCATCAGCAGCAAGGTCCCTTCGTGGTTCGCGGGAGTACGGGGAGTGGAGTGATCAGGTGGTGCGTGAGTAGTACACGCGACGCGCCCACCAGGTGACCACGGCTGCTGTTGCGGCAGTCAGTACGGCTACCTGCATCGACTGGGTGACAGCTCCGGCGACCACGAACAGCACAAAACCGACCGCGAGAGCTTCGATCTTGTACAGCGGCCACCGAGTCCCGGCCAGATCGACGAAATGGTCGGACGAGGGGCGTGATTCGCGAGTGGAGATATCTGCGGTAGTCATCTCGTCCCCTTCTCGGTGCAGTCTGTTCTCGATGCGGCTTGGCTAGCGATACGGCTGTTCGAAGCTGTGGTTTCAGAGTAGCCAGAGATGAGAGTTCGGGCAAGCGAACTTTATTGATCGGCAGCTCACTTAATCGATCAACCAGGGGAGTGTGCCGACGACGGTCCTGGTCGGTGTGGTTCGGTGGCCAAGGTGCTCGAGTGGGTGTTCACTGGTACACATGCCAATCACAGGTGAGTACGAACCCAGTCCAGCGTCGTGGGCCGCCGATCAGGTCGCACGCATCGAGAACTCCGGTGGCACCGAGGGAAACGACATGAACGGCATGCCCGTCGTCGTTCTCACGACCGTCGGGGCAAAGTCCGGCAAGGTCAGGAAGACGCCGCTGATGCGCGTCGAGCACGACGGCTCGTATGCCGTTGTGGCTTCGCTTGGTGGCGCTCCGAAGAATCCGGTTTGGTACTACAACGTCAAGGCCGATCCCCACGTCACGCTGCGTGACGCGACGCAGGTCTTCGACCTGGTTGCTCGTGAAGTCACCGGAGACGAGAAGGCGATCTGGTGGGAGCGCGCTGTCGCTGCGTACCCCGACTACGCCGATTATCAGACGAAGACCGATCGTGAGATCCCGGTGTTCGTGCTCGAACCCAAGTAACGCACTGCAGTCCTCACGAAACGGCAGTCCACAAGAAGCACTGCATAAACCACAAGCAAATCGTCACTCGCGGGGGTCGGCGATCCCGACTCCCGTGAGTGTGTCATGGAGGTCTGATGAGTCCGAAAACCGTTGCAGATCAATTGGTTCAGCAGCTCGTTGACGCGGGTGTCAGTCGGATCTACGGAATTGTCGGTGACAGTCTCAATCCCATCGTCGATGCGGTACGTCGCACCGGTGGTTCCGAAAAGGGCGGAATCGACTGGATACACGTCCGTCATGAGGAAGCAGCTGCGTTTGCGGCCGCAGCGGATGCCCAGATCACCGGGAAACTCGCAGTGTGTGCCGGATCCTGCGGTCCCGGAAACCTTCACCTGATCAACGGCCTGTACGACGCTCATCGTTCGGGCGCGCCGGTCCTCGCGATCGCCTCACACATCCCCAGCGCCCAGATCGGAATGGGCTACTTTCAGGAAACGCATCCCGAGCGGATCTTCATCGAATGTTCGAGTTACACCGAACTCGTCAGCACGGCAGTCCAATCACCTCGCGTGGTGCAGTCGGCGATTCAGCATTCGGTGGCTCGAAACGGCGTCTCGGTGATCGTGCTTCCCGGGGACATCGCCGATTGTCCGGCAGAAGGCACCCCGCCGACGCTCGTCGAAACCCGAAGGCCGACAGTCGTTCCGGATGCCGGTGACGTCAAGGCGTTGGCAGATGTGATCAACGGCTCGCGTAAGGTTGCGATCTTCGCCGGCGCAGGCGTGCGAGACGCACGCGCCGAGGTGTTGGCGCTGGCCGAAACCGTCGGGGCTCCCATCGGGCATTCGCTGCGCGGCAAGGAATGGATCCAGTACGACAACCCGTACGACGTCGGGATGACGGGATTGCTCGGTTACGGTGCGGCGCACGACGGTATCCACGGCGCCGATCTTCTGCTCCTGATCGGAACGGACTTTCCTTACGACCAGTTCTTGCCCGATGACGTTCGTACCGCTCAGATCGACATCGCGGCCGAGCGGTTGGGGCGTCGAACCAGCCTGGACCTGGCGGTGCACGGTGACGTCGCGAGCACCTTGAGCGCACTGATTCCGCAACTCGATCGAAAGACCGACCGCGGGTTCCTGGAGGATACGCTCGCAAAGCACAACACTCTGATGACCAAAGTGGTTGGTGCGTACACGGATCCGGTCAAGCAGCGCACACCCATTCATCCCGAGTATGCGGCCTCGATCCTCGACGATCTGGCGGCCGACGACGCGATCTTCACCGCCGACACCGGGATGTGCAACGTGTGGACGGCGCGCTATCTCAATCCGAACGGATCGAGACGCTTCATCTCCTCGGCGCTGCACGGATCCATGTCCAATGCGCTCCCACATGCGATGGGTGCGGCATGGTCGAGTCCGGGGCGTCAGGTCATCTCGGTGTCGGGCGACGGTGGATTGTCGATGCTGCTCGGTGAGTTGGTCACCGTCGCGATGTACAAGTTGCCGGTCAAGATCGTGGTGTTCAACAACTCGACGCTCGGAATGGTCAAGCTCGAGATGCTGGTCGACGGCCTTCCGGATTTCGGGGTCGACGTGCCCGCGGTCGACTACGCGGCGGTTGCTGCTGCGCTCGGTATCTTCTCGCGCCGAATCGAGAATCCCGCGGACATCGAAGCGGGCCTACGCGCCGCGCTCGATCACGACGGTCCGGC
Organism: Rhodococcus sp. MurmanLake-1; assembly: GCF_056945715.1. NCBI lineage: Bacteria > Bacillati > Actinomycetota > Actinomycetes > Mycobacteriales > Nocardiaceae > Rhodococcus > Rhodococcus sp. MurmanLake-1. The sequence continues at coordinate 403,904 of NZ_JBWZNF010000004.1, forward strand.
CTTGGTTGATCTGGTGACCGATCCGCTGGCATTGTCGTTGCCGCCCACCATCACCGGTGGTCAGATGAAGGGCTTCGCTTTGGCGATGTCGAAGATGGTGATGAACGGCGGCGTCGGCGAGGCTGTGCAGATGGCCAAGTCGAATCTGCGGAACGTGCCACGTCCCTCACAGTTGGATCCTCGCGGCTGACCTACCCGCCGCCCTGCCTCGCAGACCATGTGGGGCGGGGTGGTGGGAAGGTTGATCCCCGACGTGCGAAAATGGCGGAGTGTCTAACTCGCCCGATGTCGTAGTAACGAAGTCCACCGTCCCCGCGCTCGACGCGCAGGAGATCGACGCGGCCATCGAGCGAATTCAGCACGTCATTGCGGCGACACCCCTGCAGTACAGCGACCGTCTTTCGGCGTTGACCGGCGCGCACGTGTACCTCAAGCGCGAGGACCTCCAGGGCGTTCGTTCGTACAAGATTCGTGGCGCGTACAACCTGATCGCTCAGCTCAACGAGGCCGAGCGCGCGGCCGGCGTGGTGACTGCCAGTGCCGGTAACCATGCGCAGGGTGTTGCCTTCGCGTGCCGAACGATGCAGATCAAGGGTCGGATCTACGTTCCGGCAAATACCCCCAAGCAGAAGCGTGATCGCATCCGCGCCCACGGTGGAGCGTTTGTCGAACTGTTCATGATCGGTGAGACCTATGACGCCGCCGCTGCTGCGGCCGCGGAGGACGTAGCCGAAACCGGCGCAACCATGGTTCCCCCGTTCGACGACGTGCGCACCGCTGCGGGGCAAGGAACCATCGCAGCGGAGATTCTCACGCAACTGGACGCACCTCTCGACACGATCGTCGTGCCGGTCGGCGGCGGCGGTTGCATCGCGGGCATAGCCACCTATCTGCACGAGCGATCGCCCAAGACGTCGATCGTCGGGATCGAGCCGTCCGGCGCGGCGTCCATGACGGCCGCTCTCGTTGCCGGGGGCCCGGTGACTCTTCCCGACGTCGATCCATTTGTCGACGGGGCAGCGGTCAAGAGGATCGGCGATGTTCCCTACGAGGTCGTCTCACGTCTGGGTGCCGCCGTGGTGTCGCACGCGTCGTTGCCGCTCGTGGCTCGTCAACTTCAGACACGGTCCGGTTCGGGATCGTTTGTCGTCAATCAGATCGACGAGGGCGCTATCTGCACGGCGATGCTCGAGCTGTATCAGAGCGAGGGCATCATCGCCGAACCCGCGGGAGCGCTTTCCGTTGCGGCACTTCAGAATTTGACGTTCGAGCCGGGTTCGACCGTCGTGTGCCTGATTTCCGGTGGCAACAACGACGTATCCCGTTACGGCGAAATCCTCGAGCGTTCGCTCGTTCACCTCGGGCTCAAGCACTACTTCCTGGTGGACTTTCCGCAGGAACCGGGAGCGCTCCGTCGCTTCCTCTCGGACGTGCTCGGGCCGGACGACGACATCGCGCTGTTCGAGTACGTCAAGCGAAACAATCGCGAGACGGGTGCCGCGTTGGTGGGTATCGAACTCGGTTCCGCCGACGGTTTGGCGGCCTTGCTCGAGCGAATGGAGCGCGCGCCGATGCAGTCCGAGAGGCTCGAGCCGGGAAGCCCGGCGTACCGCTATCTGACGTAAGGGACGCCCCCGGTCAGGGCCGCAGTCGCTCGACCACCTGTCGATGCAATTCGGGATCTGGCTGGGGGAGCCCGAGCATGGCCGCCAAGTACAGACCGTCGCCGACGAGTCGGATGATCTCGGCTTGTATGGGATCGGCGATCTCGGTCTGAAGGCCTTTGTCCCAGCTGCGCATCACGTGGGTAACGGCTTTCTGGATCTCGTCGTGTTGTCCGTCGACTGTTCTCAGTGCCGCGATGATCGACCGGAAGAGTGAGAGTTCTTCGCTTTCGTTCGCATCGGGGATCTGTAGATAGAACTCGGTGACCGTCGTACCGCCTGCTACGGCGTCTTCGAGTTGCTGATCCGAGCGTTCTCCGAGTCTGCGGACCATCGCCGCGAGGAGTGCTTCCTTGCTGGGGAAGTGATAGAGAAGTCCGCCCTTGGAAACCCCGGCTTCGGCGGCAACGCCTTCGAGCGTGACTTGGGCAACGCCGCTGACCAGCAGCAGCTTCTCCAGTGCGTCGAGAATTCGATCGCGAGTGTCGGCAGCCATGTGATGTGACCCTACCCGGAAATAACTTTACCGCTTGGACGGTTCACTGTTACCGTAGACCTACTGTACCGGCTGGACGGTTCAGTGAAATCTTTTCGAAAGAACATCAGAGAAAGTCGCAGGGGAGCAATGTCAGTGTCGGCAGATCAGACGTCTGCAATCAATCCCGACGAGGTTCGGGCGACAAAGCGTGACTGGGCGGGCTTGATAGTCCTTGCCTTTGCTGTGTTGCTCATCGCAGTCGACGGCACGGTGCTCGATCTTGCGCTTCCGTTCATCAGCGCCGACCTCGAGCCGAGCAGCACGCAGTTGCTGTGGATCATCGACGTCTATTCGTTCGTGCTCGCCGGTCTGCTCATCACCATGGGTACGCTCGGTGACCGGATCGGTAGGAGAAAACTGCTCCTGATCGGCGCAGTCGGCTTCGGTCTCGCCTCGATCATCGCCGCTCTTGCTGTCAGTCCCGAGATGCTCATTGCCGCCCGCGTGCTGCAGGGTATTTCCGGTGCAACGCTGATGCCGGCCACCCTCGGTCTGATCCGCACGATCTTCGTCAACCCGCGTCAGCGCACCGAGGCAATCGGTGTCTGGGGCGCGATGGCCGGTGGCGGTACAGCGGCAGGACCTTTGGTCGGTGGTTGGTTGCTCGAGCACTTCTGGTGGGGTTCGGTCTTCTTGATCAACATTCCGGTCATGATTGCGCTGGTTGTACTCGGCCCGATCCTGATCCCGGAGTCGAAAGACCCCAACCCGGGTCGATTCGACCTCATCAGCGCTGGTCTGTCGATGGCGACCATGTTGCCGTTGGTGTACGCGGTCAAGGAATCCGTGGTGCACGGCGTCAGCATCACGTTGCTGGTGATCGGCCTTGTGGGTCTCGCCGCCGGCTACGTGTTCGTGCGTCGTCAGCGGATGCTGAAGGATCCGATGTTGGATCTGAAACTGTTTGCCAATGCGTCGTTTTCCACCGCCGTCATCACCAACCTGCTCTCGATCTTCGCGCTGGCCGGTGTCCTGTTCTTCGGCTCGCAGTACCTGCAGTTGGTGCTGGGTAACTCGGCGCTCGACGCCGGCCTGCTGATGCTCCCGGGTATGTTGCTCAGCGCATTCACCGCGGTTGCGGCGGCCTGGTTGATTCGCCGGTGGTCGGTGTCTCACGTGCTCAGTGCAGGCCTCGCGGTTGCAGGTATCGGTGCTGCGATGCTGCTCGCCCTCGGGGTGGACAGCGGCCCGTTGATGTTCGTGATCGGCTTCGGTCTGGCCGGTGCAGGTGTCGGTGTCGCACTGACCCTGACGTCGGATCTTGTGGTCAGTTCGGTGGAACCCGAGCGTGCCGGCGCTGCGTCCGCGGTGTCGGAGACTGCGTACGAACTCGGTATCGCGCTCGGTGTGGCGATCCTGGGCAGCGTGGTGATGGCGATCTTCCGCAAGGGAATCGACACGTCCATGCTCGAAGCAGATCAGGCGCACGCTGCGCAGGGCACCCTCGGCGGTGCGCTGCAGGAAGCGACGTACCTACCTGGTGAACTCGGTTCGGTGCTTGCCGATTCCGCGAAGGCGGCGTTTGTCGACGGTATGCACGTTGCTGCCGGCGCAACCGCTTTGGTTCTGTTCGTCAGTGCCGCATTGGTATTGCGGATGCTGCGGAGTACACCAGAGAACGCGAAGCGGTAACGCGTGTAACGGTAGAACGCGAAGCGCTAGCTCCTGCAGAATCCGGGTAGTCAGCTTTCGAGTACGACGAACGAGTGCCCAGGCACGACTGTTGCGGACGCGGTCTCGTCCTGTGTCGGCGGATCCCACCAGAGGATGGGGGTTCCGCCGGCTGGGACCGAGGCCGCGTCCGTTCCCAGATTGCACACGATCTGTAATGCGCCGCGGCGCAGGGTGATCCACTGGTCGTCCTCGTCGTAGTCGACGTGCAGGTGCCCCAGCCAGGGGTCGGTGATCTCGATTCGCTTCTTGCGCAGGGCAAGGAGATCGCGATAGCACGCCAGGACGCGAGCGTGTGTCTGGTCGGTTCGCTCGTCCCAGTCCAGTTTGGACCGCAGAAATGTCTGTGGATCTTGCGGATCCGGAATGTCGTCGCTGTTCCAGCCGTGTGCCGCGAACTCCGCCTTACGGCCTTTGGCGGTCGCCTCGCCGAGTTCCCGTTCCGGATGCGAGGTGAAGAACTGGAACGGAGTGGTGGCTCCCCATTCTTCGCCCATGAACAGCATCGGCGTGTACGGCGAGAGCAGGACCAGTGTTGCCTTGATCGCCAATTGTCCTGGCGTCAGATAGGCGCTCGGGCGGTCGCCGATCGCTCGGTTGCCGATCTGATCGTGGGTGCACGTGTATGCGAGCAGAGCGCTGGCGGACTGGTGCGTGATGTCGATCGGCCGGCCGTGAACCCGCCCACGGAACGAGGAATACGTTCCGGCGTGGAAGAACCCGCGCCGCAATGTACTTGCAAGGGATTCCAAGGATCCGAAGTCGGCGTAATAACCCTGACGTTCGCCGGAGACGGCTGTGTGAATGGTGTGGTGGATGTCGTCGTCCCACTGCGCGTCCAAGCCGAACCCGCCCGCCGCTCGTGGCGTGATCAGAGTGGCGTCGTTGAGATCACTTTCGGCAATCAACGTGAGCGGTCGGCCCAGATGGGCCGACAGTGTTTCCGTTCGGACGGCGAGTTCCTCGAGGATGTGCGTTCCGGTGTGATCGACCAACGCGTGGACGGCGTCGAGGCGTAGGCCGTCGATGTGGAAATCACGCATCCATCGCAGGGCATTCCCGATGATGTATTCGCGAACCTCGCCCGACTGCGGGCCTCCGATGTTGATCGTTCGGCCCCAGGTGTTCGCGCCATCGGCAATGTAGGGGCCGAACTTTTCGAGGTAGTTGCCCGACGGGCCCAGGTGGTTGTAGACCACGTCCAGGATCACGCCGAGTCCACGTTCGTGGGCCGCATTCACCAAGCGCTGTAACCCGTCCGGGCCACCGTAGATCTCGTGGACCGTGTACCAGAGCACACCGTCGTAGCCCCAGTTGTGAGTTCCGTTGAAACCGTTGACCGGCATGATCTCGACGAACCCGACGCCGAGGTCCACGAGGTGATCGAGACGCTCGATCGCGGCGTCGAAAGTTCCTTCGGGGGTGAATGTTCCGATGTGCAGTTCGTAGACCGACGATCCTGGGAGTTGCCGTCCGGTCCACTGAGAGTCGGTCCAGGAGGACTCGTCGAGTTGGTGCAGTTGGGAGCGGAGATGCACGCCTTCGGGCTGGCGTGGTGACCGCGGATCCGGGAGTATTTGACCGTCGACGACAAAGCCGTAGCGAGCTTCGTTGTCGCAGTCGACCTCGCCTCGCCACCACCCGTCGTCGGTCCGCTCCATGTCGTGCGTGATGCCATCGACTTCGACCCGGACCGATTCCGGCGTTGGCGCCCAGACCTCGAAAGTATGCACACGATCAGCATGCCTTGTTCGGTCGGATGTGGCAGCCCGGCGGGGTGGATCCGTCGTCATGGACTGTTTCTAGCCGCGGGTGTTGCCAGACGGAGCGGACAACGTGATCAGTTCCGGAGTGGGTGCGCCGCAGCATCCGCCCTCGGCTTCCCCGCCTTCGGCTTCCGCTGCGTCAGCTTCGTCGAAAACACCTGCACCGCCGCAGACTCCGGTCTCCGGAAGGATCAGCTCGACGCGGGCTGCCGCTTCGTGATCGCCGGCGAGTTCGGCGGCGATGCTGCGAACCTGCTCGTAGCCGGTCATCGCCAGGAAGGTGGGTGCCCGGCCGTAGCTTTTCATTCCTGCCAAGTACACGCCTGGCTCCGGATGGCGAAGCTCCTTCGCGCCATGCGGGTACACCGTGCCGCACGAGTGGACGTTCGGGTCGATCAGTGGAGCCAACTCGACCGGTGCTTGTAAGACCGGGTCGAGGCCGAGTCGAATTTCCGAAAGCCAGGAAAGATCGGGGCGGAATCCGGTCAGCGTTATGACGTTGTCCACGTTCTCGATGCGATCACCGGCATCGGAGGCAAGTACGAGTTGTCCCGAAGGGGTTGTTGTCACCTCTGCGGTGCGGAAGCCGGTGACCACTCTCAGTAGTCCGTCCTCGACGGCCTTCTTTGCGCGCAGTCCCAGGGCGCCGCGCGCGGGCAGTTCGTCAGCTTCGCCGCCACCGAACGCTGAGCCGACGTTTCCTCGGCGGACCGCCCAGATGATGCGGGTGCTCGGAGCCTGCTCCGCCAACCCCGACAGCGCAACGATCGCCGTCAGCGCAGAGTGGCCGCTCCCCGCGATGACCGTGTGTTTTCCGGCAAACTGTGCACGCACCGCCGGATCGTCGAGATCAGGAACCCGGTACCTGATCGCAGTGCCCACAGCGCCCTCGCCGAGGGCGGGAAGACCTTCACCGCCGAGCGGGTTGGGAGTACCCCAGGTGCCGGATGCGTCGACAACCGCCTGGGCGAACACGCGGTCCTCGGTTCCGTCACGGCGGCGCAGATGAATCGAGAGGGGTTCGGTATCGCGGCCGGCGTCGACGACCAGGTCACGTCCGCGTCGGGCTACGCCGATCACTTCGGTGTCGAACTGGATGGCGTCGCCGAGTGTTGAGGCGAGTGGCCCGAGGTAGAGGTCGCGCCATTGCCGGCCGGTCGGGTACGTCTCAGCGTCGGGAGAGCGCCATCCATTCTGCTCGAGGAGTCGCTGCGCGGCGGGGGAGACGAGTTCGGACCACCGGGAGAACAGTCGAACGTGATTCCACTCGGAGATCGCAGCACCGGCTGTGCTTCCGCGCTCGAAGACAAGGGGTGTGAGTCCGCGTTCGCGCAGTTCTGCTGCGGCTGCCAGGCCGATCGGGCCGGCCCCGATCACGACAACGGGTAGGGGGTTCATCTCGTACCTTTCATCGACGATTATCGATCTTAGTGGAACTGTATCGACAATCATCAATGTAGGCAACCATCGACAGCTGTCGATATAGTGGAGAGATGACATCGCTGCAGACTCCGACGGTGCGCGTCGGTGATTCGGACCCGGATCAAATTGGTTCTTCCGTCCTCGCGCAGGGCGATGCCGATACCTACGCGCAGTGGTTCGCCTGCCTTGCCGAGCCGATGCGCGTCCGATTGCTTCACCGGGTGGCGAGCGCGGTCGGTGGTATTACCGTCGGAGCGCTCGCCGAAGCGTTGGGGATCGGACAACCGACGGTGTCGCACCACCTGCGCAAGCTCGCCGATGTGGGTTTTGTGACCATGCGTAAGGAGGGGACGAGCACGGTCGTCGCGGTGAATCCGACGTGTTGCGTTGCCTTGCCGCAGGCGGCGGACGTGGTGATGGGAGTCCTTGCTCCGCGTCCTTGCTGCCCGAGTGATCTGCCCGACGATGTCTCTGTCCGGGCCATGATCGACGACGACTGGGATGCGGTTCGCCGTATTTACGGCGAGGGAATCGACACCCGAAATGCCACCTTTGCTACTGAGGTCCCCTCGCGTGAGCATCTCCACGAACGGTGGCTGTCGAAGCATCGGTGGGTCGCGACTATCGAGGGTGTTGTTGTCGGTTGGGCTGCGTTGAGACCAGTTTCCGAGCGTGACTGCTACCGCGGGGTGGCGGAAAACTCCGTGTACGTCGCGGGCGGAATGCGTGGTCGGGGTGTCGGAAAGGCGTTGTTGCGCAAGCAAGTCATGGCCGCTGATGTCGACGACCTCTGGACACTGCAGACGTCGATATTTCCCGAGAATCGCGCCTCCATCTCGCTGCATCATTCGGCCGGGTTCAGAACTATCGGTCTCCGCGAGAAGATTGCCCAGCTCGACGGTGTTTGGCGTGACACTGTTCTGCTCGAACGACGTGCGGTGACCGCCGAGGGGTGAGTCCGGGATCCGGCCGACCGGGCACTCGATTGCGCGTTGATTCGATATCTGTCAATATCGAAGAATGTCGAATCAAGAGCCACCGGAGTCCGAGGCTTGCTGCACCCCGCTCGTCCGTGAACCGCTGACCGAGGATTGGGCCGGCGACCTGTCGCGGATGTTCAAAGCTCTCGGCGATCCGGTTCGCCTCCGCTTGCTCAGCTTGGTGGCAAGTCACGAGGGTGGTGAAGCCTGCGTCTGCGACATCTCCGACTCGTTCGATCTGTCTCAGCCGACTATCTCGCATCATCTCAAGGTGTTGCGTCAGGCCGGGCTGCTTGACTGTGAACGTCGCGGGACCTGGGTGTACTACTGGGTGATTCCTACTGCACTGCAACAGCTTTCCGCCGTTCTACTGGTTGAAGGTACGAGCGTGAGTGTCGCGGACGCATGCGCAGAGGTCAGCGCATGAGCAACACCGCTGTCACCACCGAACACCCCGCAGTCGTCGGAAAACTCTCCACCCTCGACCGCTATCTGGCGGTCTGGATCGGCGTGGCCATGGTCGTCGGCCTGCTGGTTGGACGCTGGATCCCCGGTGTGAACACTGCCCTGGACAAGGTGCAGATCGACGGCATCTCGTTACCGATCGCCCTCGGCCTGCTGATCATGATGTACCCGGTGTTGGCGAAAGTTCGCTACGACCGCCTCGACACAGTCACCGGGGACAAGAAACTCCTCGCCGGCTCCCTGTTCCTGAACTGGGTTCTCGGCCCGGCGCTGATGTTCGCCCTCGCCTGGCTGTTTCTGCCTGACCTGCCGGAATACCGAACCGGTTTGATCATCGTCGGTCTCGCTCGCTGTATCGCGATGGTGATCATCTGGAACGACCTGGCCTGCGGAGACCGCGAAGCCGCCGCGGTGCTGGTCGCCATCAACTCGGTGTTCCAGGTGATCATGTTCGCCGTGCTCGGTTGGTTCTACCTCTCGGTCCTGCCCGGGTGGCTCGGCCTCGAACAGACCACCATCGACACCTCGCCCTGGCAGATCGCGAAATCGGTCCTGATCTTCCTCGGTATCCCGCTGCTGGCAGGTTTTCTGTCCCGCTTCTTCGGTGAACGCGCCAAAGGCCGCGACTGGTACGACAACAAGTTCATCCCCAAGATCAGCCCCTGGGCGCTCTACGGTCTGCTGTTCACCATCGTCGTGCTCTTCTCGATGCAGGGCGAACAGATCACCTCCCAGCCTTGGGATGTCGTCCGGATCGCGCTGCCCTTGCTCGCGTACTTCGCGCTCATGTGGGGCGGAGGCTACATCCTCGGCGCCGCAATCGGATTGGGCTATGAACGCACGACGACCCTGGCGTTCACCGCAGCGGGCAACAACTTCGAACTCGCGATCGCCGTAGCCATCGCCACCTACGGCGCCACCTCGGGGCAAGCTCTTGCCGGTGTTGTCGGCCCGCTGATCGAGGTACCGGTGCTCGTCGGGCTGGTCTATGTCTCCCTTGCTCTACGCAAACGCTTTGCAGTCAAAGAGGTTTCATCCAGTCGAGAAAGAGCGAGGTCATGAGCAAACCATCGGTGTTGTTCGTCTGCGTCCACAATGCCGGCCGATCTCAGATGGCCGCGGGATTCCTGAGCCATCTCGCAGGCGACGCCATCGAGGTCCGTTCCGCCGGATCCGCACCCGCCGAGACCGTCAATTCGGCAGCGGTCGAGGCGATGGCAGAGCACGGTATCGATATCTCAGCTCAGTCTCCGAAGATCCTCACCGTTGACGCCGTCCAGGATTCGGATGTCGTCATCACCATGGGCTGCGGCGACACGTGCCCGATCTTCCCCGGCAAGAGCTACCGAGACTGGGTTCTCGACGATCCGGCCGGACAGGGCCTCGAAGCGGTTCGCCCGATCCGTGACGAAATCGAGCGTCGCGTTCAAGCCTTGATCGCTGAACTCACCACTGCCGCGAAGTCTCCCTGACCGATCGGGGAATCGACAGGATCATTCGCCCGCGGGCTCGATGTGTTCGGCACCGAGGACCGAGAGTCGGTATTCCTGTGCGTCCTGCTCGGTTTCGAAATCTTTCTCTTCGAGGAGGTTTCGATCGGCGTCGAGGTATCGGTAGGTAGTCATTCCTCCACCGTGCCACTGATGTCCGATTCGTGCTCGGATACCGGTTCGATTTCGTCGACGACTGTTTGAATCAGACTTCCGTAGCGCCGGATCAGGTCCTTCGACGACAACGAATCCTCACCGAGGAGTTCGAGCGTCCGCATGCCGGTGGCAAGTCCGAGCAACAGTGAGACGACGACCTGGCTGCGAACCAAACCGGGCTCGGTGTCGCCGATGCGTCGTGCGATCCCGTGAACGTATCGTTCCTTGATCTCTGCCCGGGCGGCGTCCGGATCTGGCGCCTCGTGAACGTGTACTGCGAGCATTGCCCACGGATCGGTTTCGTCGGATTCTCTACGAGCGACAAGTTTCTCGACCAGTTGACAGCCGATGTTTCCGGTGGCGTCGGCATTGGGATCCTCGTCCATCGGAGGTGCGGACGGGATCGCAGCCGAATACAACCGAGCTTTGCTGCCGTAGATCTTCATGACCAGGGCAGGGGAGTAACCGGCTGCGACCGCGATGTCCTTGATGGTCGTCGATGCGTAACCTCGTTCCGCGAACAAGGCTTTCGCTGCTGTGAGGATGCTGGCTTCACCGCTGCTCATGCCGCTCGCCTCGATACCCGATCGCCATGCGTTTGGTTGCTCATACTGTCGTCAACGGCTCGGCATCGACGGGTACGTCGAAGTCGACGACGGTGGACTGCGCGATGACCGCTATCTGACGAGCCAATGTGCCGTGTCCACTCTCGGTCAGCGCGGTCAGGATGTACCGGCCGGATGTCGGGAGTGCGATTCCGTAGTGCCCGGTTCCGTCGGTGACGGTGGATGCGACGAATTCGCCGGTCGGTTTCGTGAGTGTGACGACGGTTCCCGAGGTTGTTCGGCCGTCGACTCCGACCTTGCCGGAGATGGTGAGGCGGTCACCGAGTTCGACGGTGTGCGTCGATTGCGCGCTGTCGAAAGCGATCACCTGCGACCGAGGGGACCAGCCGTCGGCACTCGTCACCACCAAGTACCGTCCGGGCCGGGGTAGTGCGAGGGAGAAGTTGCCCTCGTTGTCGGCGCGACTCCAGTCGATCGGTCGCCCCTCCATGTCCATCACGGTGACAACAGCCTGCCGGATCGGTCGGCTGTCGGCTCGGACCACACGACCGGCAACCACAATTTCCGTTTCGGACACGGCGGCGTCGGGAAGCTCGAACCCTTCCGGGGTCACCGGGCGAAGCGCCGTTTCCGGTTTTGCGCCGCGGCGAGGAATGAACGCAGCGGCAGCGGCAGCAGCCACGGCGGCGAGGGCGGCCAGCCAGAAGATGTTCTTGAAGGCGTCGATCGACGGAAGGCCCTCGCCCGGCCCGGACGGGATGACCATCGAGGTGAGCATGGCGGCAACCACTGCGCTGGATGTGGACGTACCGACTGAGCGGAGCAGCGAATTGAGGCCGTTTGCGGACGCGGTTTCGGTGATCGGAACCGATCGCATGATCAGCATCGGCATCGCGGAGTAGGCGATTGCAGTTCCGATGCTGACCACCGCCGCGCTGATGATGATCAGTGTTATCGAGCCGGTCAGGAACACGCGCGCGATGTAGGCGAGCGCGAGCACAGTGCCGCCGACGATCAGGGTGATCTTGGCTCCGAATCGCTTCGTGATGTTCGCGGAGACGGGAGCGAAGAAGACCATCGCGAGGCCTGCCGGAATCATGCACAGTCCGGCCGCCATCACTCCCAGTTCGAAGCCGTAGCCGGAGATCTTCGGCATCTGGAGTTGCTGAGTGGTGGAGAGGTTGTTCGCATACATCGAGAAGCCGACGAGGATCGAGGCGACGTTGGTCAGCAGAACGGGCCGCTTGGCCGACGTTCGCAAGTCGACCATCGGCTGGGTGACCCGGAGTTCGTACGGGAACCACAGTGCGAGCGTCACGATTCCGATGACAAACATGAGCAATGTCAGTTCGCTCGTCCATCCCCAACGGGCCCCCTTGGAGATGGCGAGGAGGATCGCCGTGAGTGCTGTCGAGAGCATGACCGCGCCGAGGAAGTCGAATTTGCCGCGGGTGCGAACACTCGATTCCGGGACGACGGCGGCTACCGCGATGATCAACAGGACGCCCACGATCGCCGAGAGCCAGAAGATGGCGGGCCAGCCTAGATGCTCGAAGATCAACCCGGACAGGGGGAGCCCGAGTGCGCTGCCGATTCCGAGAGTGGCACTCATCAAGGCTGTTGCCGACGCCACCTTCTCCTTGGGCAGTTCGTCGCGCATGATGCTGATTCCGACGGGGATCATCGAGATCGCGAAGCCCTGGAGGCCACGGCCGATCAGCAGGGCGACAAAGTTGCCGCCGATCGCCGCGACCAGTGATCCGACCACGATCATCGTCATCGAAATCAGCATCATGCGCCGTTTTCCGAACATGTCCGCCAGGCGGGAGACGATCGGAGTGGCGACGGCGCTCGTGAGGAGTGTGACGGTGACGAGCCAGGAGGCGTCGTCAGCGCTGACGCCGAGGATTTTCGGGAAATCGGGCAACAACGGAATGACCATCGTTTGCTGCAGCGCGACCACGGTGCCGGAAAGACAGAGAATTGCGGTGATGAGCCGACTTGAACGGCGAGTGGTCGGAGACGAGTGCAATGCCAAGAGACGGTCCTTCACGCGGCGGTGGTGAACGGGAATTCACCCATGAGTGAACCACTGTTCACCCCTCGCTGTCACCTTCGGTGAATATGCGATTCCTCACGACGGCAACCCGTCCAGGGTTTCCAAGTCGGTATCGCGGGAACAACGTCAGTGGTTGGTCTGCGCCCGCGCGAGCGGGCAGCGAGGAGGAGTGATGCATGCCGAAGTGGGTGACCGTCTCCATGTCCAGGGGCGCGTGGTTGGGCAGGCGGAGGTAACTGCCGAGGTCCTCGAAGTCCACGGGGAGGACGGAGGGCCGCCCTATCTGGTCAGGTACGACAACGGGCACGAGGCGTTGGTGTTTCCCGGTAGCGACGGCTGGATAGATCACCCCGGAAAAGGCTCTTGAACTGCACGATTCTTTCCATGCATGGCCGTTGCATCGAATGCGGCTAAAGTGTGCGCAATGGAGGGCAGACGCCATTACCACTCCCGCGTGCGTGAAGCTTCCGCACAGCGAACGCGTGAACTCATTCGTGATGCGGCGACGACCTTGTTTGTCCGAGACGGATACGTCAGTGCCACCGTCAAACAGATTGCCGACTCGGCCGGCGTCGCCAATCGGACGGTGTTCACAGCCTTCCCGGGCGGGAAGCTCGAGATCTTCGAAGCGGCCCTCGCCGCGGCGCTCGATGCCGACGAGGTTCCACTCGGCGCGCCGAACCTGGCCTCGGACCCCGATGACGTTCGCCGGATCGTCTCCCAGATCGTGGCACAGGGCATCGGACTGCTCGAACGTGCCGGCGCTCTGATGATGGTCGCGGTCGAATCGTCAGGTGCGGATGCCGACATGCGGCGACTGTCCGAGGAATCGTCGGATCAGTCGGCCGTCAATGCGATGTCGATAGCCGAGGGTCTGTCCGAGCACGGATTGTTGAGGCCCGAGATTTCGCTCGAGAAAGCCGCGGGCATACTTGCCGCTTTCGTCTCGCCTCAGCTTCATCAGCAATTGCGTCGGGTCAGTGGATGGGATGTCGATGCATACCGAGGATGGCTCGAGTTCAACATTCGCCAGAATCTAATGTACTAATCGGTCTGTTTTCGTTAGCATGGCGAGGGTTTTTTATTCTCGGGAGGAATCGCCAGCGTGCCCTATGCCTTGTTCGGCCTCATCACGATGTTGCTGTGGATTTTCTGCATCGTCGACGCCATCACGAGAGATGACGCCTACATCCAGTACCTACCCAAGGTCGTCTGGATTCTGATCATCATCTTCCTTCCCACCTTGGGGTCCGTTCTGTGGCTGGTGGTCGGGCGCGGACAGAACGCGCCCCGCGGTTACGTCGGTCCAACCGGTTACGGCGAATACGAGCGTCCGGGACGCGCCGTTGCGCAGGATCCGGCGGCGGACGAAGCATTCTTGCGTCAGTGCCGCGAGCGGGCGGAAGAGCAGCGTCGAATTGCAAAGCAGCAGCGCCGCGACGGCGACGCTGATCGGATTTGAGTTATCGGTAGGCCGTGAGACGGTCCAGCACGAGCCGAAGCGGCGGCCACGACGATCGGCCGCGACGCGTCACCGCATGGGCGGTGAGGATGACAGGCGGATCGGTCAGCGGCACGACGCGTACGCCTTCGCGGGTCGTGCGTTCGAGTGGCATCAGCCCCACGCCGTAACCACTGAGGATCAAGAGTTCGACCAAGTCGAGACTGTCGATCTGGTGAGTGATCCGAGGGGTGAATCCAGCCAGTGACGCGAGGGTTCGCACAGCGCGCTCGTCGGCTGTGTTTCGTGAGTTCACTATCCATGGTGTGTCTGCGAAGGCGCGGAGATCGATCCCGGATTTCGTGGACTCGTCGGGTGTGCGGGCGTTGTCGGGAACGCATAATCCCCACGGCGTCGACCAGAGCGGTAGTGCTTCGAGTAACGAGCTCGGGGATGCGGGGGCGAGGTTGTAGTCGTACGTCAGCGCGAGGTCCAGGTCATCTCGTTCGAGTAGGGCAAAAGCCTCGGCCGGTTCGTACTCGCAGATCACCACGTCTACCTGTGGATGGCTGTGTTGCAGGCTCAGGGCGACGGGGAGCATCGCGGTTCTGACGGCAGTAGCGAATCCGCCGACTCTCAATGTCCCCTCCGGTTCGGCGGTCGGATCGAGGTCCAGGCGAGCTGCATCCACGGCTGCCAGGATGGTGACGGCATGATCGGCGAGTCGTTGACCGGCAGGTGTGAGGCGAACGCGTCGGCCTTCCGGTTCGATCAATGCAGTACCGGTTTCCGCGGTCAAAGCCGCGAGCTGTTGGGACACTGTCGATGTCGTGAGGTTGTGAGCTTCGGCGACCGCGCGCATGGAACCCAAGCGGGAGAGTTCGAGGAGGAGATGGAGTCGACGGGTTTCCATCGTTCGATCATTCACTAATCGTGAACATAATGTAGGTCAAAATCGCGTGGACACGAACGGTTGGCGTCCCGTTCAATTCAGCTATGGATACGAAAGCGCGGGCCGGAGTGGGCCTGGCTGTTCTGGCGATGTTGTGCGTGCAGCTCGGGCTTGCCGTGTCGGTGGGTCTGATCGATCAGCTCGGAGCAGACGGAGCAGCGTGGATACGTCTCGCCTGGGCGGGCATCATTCTTCTGATCATCGTCAGGCCCCGTTCCTCCGCGTTCACTCGCAAAGCGTTTCTGGCCTGCGTGGTCCTGGGTGTGGTCACCGCCGGCATGACGCTGTTGTTCATGGCGGCCGTCGAGCGTCTTCCTCTGGGAACGGCAAGCGCGCTGGAGTTCTTGGGTCCGCTGACGGTTGCTTTGCTCCGGGGGCGTGGCCGCGTTCTGTGGCCGGTTCTGGCAGGCGTGGGCGTAGTCCTTCTCACTGAACCGTGGGCAGGGACAGTCGATCTGGTCGGTGTGGCGTACGCACTTGGCGCGGCGCTCTGCTGGGCGATGTACATACTGCTCACCCAGCGGGTCGGCGACGAGGTTGCCGGTATCAACGGGCTGGCGGTGTCGATGGCGGTTGCCGGGTTGGCCGCGACAATTGCCGTGGGCCACTCGGCCATTGGGCGGCTGACCCCGCACCTGGTTCTCGTGGGCCTCGGACTTGCGATCTTGCTGCCCGTCGTGCCGTTCGTTCTGGAGATGGTCTCACTGCGGCGGCTGTCGACAGCAGCATTCGGCACGCTGATGAGTCTCGAACCCGCTTTCGCGCAGCTCATCGGTCTTGTTGTGTTGCAACAAGTTCCGAGTGTTCTGGCAGTGGCAGGTATCGCATGCGTCGTCGTCGCGGGGATCGGCGCGGCCCGCGGTGGTGCTCGGGGTGGTGGGAAGCCGGCAGGCCCACCCTCCGATTCCGAGCGAACGTACCTTTCGGCGCCTTCATGAGACCGAGAGTGCCGTTCGCTCAGGGCATGTCAGCTCAGTGCACGGCCGCCGCAGCGATGGCTCCGGCGAACACGTCGGCGACCTCGCCGAGCGAATCGAGGATCGGTTGACCGGATCGTTCGACGCGAGCCCGCACCAGCGAACCCTCGAGTGCGGACACTGCCAGGACGGCAAGCCGTTCCGCTCGAGTGTGTGCGACACCGGACTCGATCAGTGAGTCGCGCAGTAGCGAAGTCCACTGTCGGTAGACCGCCTGTCCTGCGGCTGTCACGCTCTCCGAATCGGGGGCAAGTTCCAACAACACCGTCGTGATCGGCGAGCCTTCGTGGAAGTCCGAATCGCTCACCCATCCAGCGAGCAGCCGCGCATACTCGCGCAGCAGTGCTCCGGCGTCCGGGTGGTTGTCGGCGAGTTCGGTCAGAGTGTCGGTGACCAACTGCCCGCCGACGCGGACGACCTCTTCGCCGATCTGCTCTTTGCCGCCGGGAAAGTAGTGGTAGAGCGAACCTTTCGGGGCGCCACTCGACTTGAGGATCTCGTTGAGTCCCGTAGCCGCATACCCCTGGCGGCGAAACAGATCGGCTGCAGCTCGTACCAGTGCTTTGCGGTGTTTCGGGGGAGTCGCCACGAGTTGGAGCTTAAACACCCCAGCGATCCACCACAATCTATGTAGACTGGTCTACATGGAACATTCGGAAATGCTGGAACAGTTGCGCGCAGTCAACGCCTCGGCGGCCTTCAACCGGTGGGCCGGATTCGAAGTGACGGAGGCCGAACCAGGACATGTCTGCCTGCGGCTCGAATGGCGTGAGGATCTTGGCCAGTACTCGGGACACTTGCACGCTGCGCTTGTGGCGGGACTTATCGACACTGCGTGCGGATTTGCCGCCTTTACACAGGTTGGTGTCGTGGCGGCGTCCAACTGCGCGGTCAATTTCGTGAGCCCGGGAGTCGGAACGGCATTCGTCGCCACGGCACGCTCGGTCAAGGCTGGGCGCAAGCAGGTGTTCGTCACTGCCGAGGTACATGCCGAACGCGAAGGCGAATCCGTGCTCGTCGCGTTCGGCACTACCCTCTTGGTTCCACTCGCCGTTCAGGCTTAGGGAACCTCAGGGAATGAGGATGAACTTCCCGGCGGGATGAGAACTCTGCAACTCGGTGTGAGCGAGGGTGACGTCTGCGAGCGGGAAGGTCTTGGCGATCTTCACGGTGAGGTGTCCCGACCCGGCTTGTTCGACCAGTTCGGAGCGAGCCTTCAAACGTGCTTCGGCACTTGCCGGATTGCCTCCGCCGACAGACGCGAAGCCGTCGGTCTGGGCGCGTCCGAACGCGACGATGGTGACGATACGGCTCTTGTCGGTGACCAACGCCAGAGATGTATCGACGGCTTCGTCAGTTCCGGCGGTGTCGAAAGCGGCGTCGACACCGTTCGGTGCGAGTTCACGAACGCGGGCTTCGAGGCCCTCGCCGTAGAGCACCGGCGTGGCGCCGAGCGAGCGCACGTAGTCCTGATTCGATGCTCCCGCAGTGCCGATCACGGTGGCACCGCGTGCTGCGGCGAGCTGAACCGCAATAGCGCCGACGCCACCGGACGCGCCGTGGATGAGGACGGTGTCCCCGGAGCCGACGCGAATGGTGTCGAGGGCGTCGACTGCAGTTCCGCCGACGAGAAGGAGTCCGGCCGCCTGTTCCCAGCTGATGCCGGCGGGCTTCGCGGTGATCGAGGAGACCGGAACGACTACCTGTTCGGCGTAAAGACCGTTGCCGGGGCTGACGATCACCTCGTCGCCGACTGCAACACCGGTAACGCCGTCGCCGACCGCCGAGACGACGCCCGCTGCCTCGCCGCCGAGGCGGATCGGAAGTTTCTCGGGATCAGTGCCGAAAGCACCGCTGTAGAGCTTGAAGTCGAAGGGATTGACGCCGATCGCCTTCACGTCGACCAGGACTTCACCTGATTTCGGCGCCGGTAAATCGATGTCCACCAGCTCCAGGACCTCGGGCGTGCCGTACGTCTGCGCTACAACAGTTTTGGTCATGTCTCGCGCAACCGTCCTCGGGGAAGCGATATTCCCCGAGGACGGGAAAAACTCGAGAAGATTCGATCAGCGGATCAGGGTGCCCAGATCGAGCGGCATCGCGATGCCGGTGATGTGATGGGCCTCGTCGGAACCGAGGAACGCGACGGCTGCGGCGATGTCCTCCGGCTGGCTGACCGGGTCTGGCAAGGTCTGCATGAAGATCGGACCGAGGGTGTGAGCGTTGGCGTCGATGAGCGGCCGCATGTCCGTCATCTGCATTCCGGTTTCCACGCCGTGCGGGTGGATGGTGTTGACCCGAATGTTGTACTGCCCCAATTCCGAGGCCATCGTCTTGGCCAGACCGGTGATGCCGTGTTTGCTCGCGACGTAGTGGCCGAGGAAGGGGAGCCCACGCAGGCCGGCGACGGAGCTGGTGAAGATGATCGAGCCACCGGTGCCTTGCTTGATCAGGTGCGGGATCGCTGCCTTGGCGGTGTGAAAGACTCCGGTCAGGTTGACGTCGAGCGTTTCCTGCCACTGCTCGGGCGTGATTTCCCAGGACATGTTGGCAGAACAGATTCCGGCGTTCGCGACGACGACGTCGAGGCGCCCCAGTTCGTCGATGCCGGCATCGAGCGCCGCGGACAGCGCAGAGAAGTCGCGGACGTCGGTCTTGGTAGCGACAATTCGTCGGTCCAGAGCCTTGACCAGTTCGACTGTCTCGGCCAGGTCGTCTTCGGTGGCGCCGGCGTAAGACGTGGATTCGAATTGAACACACGCGTCGACGGCGATGATGTCTGCGCCCTCTTCTGCCAGCCGGACAGCTTCCGCCCGCCCCTGACCGCGGGCTGCTCCGGTGATGAAGGCAACTTTTCCGGTGTATCGATTGGCAGTCATGCTCAAACCTCCGAATAGTGGTGACGATCTGCTCTTCGGAAGTTAGCGCGACGAAGTTCTTTTCGGGGGTGAATGTCCAGTCAGCGGAAACCGCTCAGCACACCCTGGTCAACAGGGCACATGGTCCGTCGGCGAAGACATCGCGCGCATCTGCGGACGTGACGGGTTGTCCGCTCAGTGCGTCGAGCCATTCGCCTTCGGGAAGGTCGATTCGTGTGTCTCGCCAGCCGTGCGACGAGAGTCCGAGCGAATGTCGCGTCGCCAGAGCAACGACCATGGGCGGATCACCTGCCGGGCCGCGCGAGAAGCCGACCAGATGACCGGATCCGGAACCTGAAGCGAAGATGGGCCGGTACTCACCGTGATCGAACCACGAGGGGTTCTCCCGCCGCAGTGTCAGTGCCGTGCGAACGAGGTGCAACTTTGCGGTTCCTGTCGCGTCGATCGGCGCGGCGCCGGATTCGAGCAGTGATCGCCTCGTTCCGTAGTCGACAACGCGCCGGTTGTCCGGGTCGACCAGCGAGTCCTCCCACAGCTCCGTGCCCTGGTAGACGTCGGGAACTCCGGGCCCGAGGAGTTGGAGCAGCTTTTGGCCCAGAGAGTCCGCCCAGCCGTGACGCGCGATCCGGCCGACGAATTCGCTGACCGAATCAGCGACAGGTCCGTCGAACACCTCGTCGATCCAGCGGTGCACTGCCGACTCGAAGCCGACGTCCGGATCGTTCCAGGAAGTCCTGGCGCCGGACTCGCGGACGGCTTTCTCCGCATAGGCGTGTAAACGCTCGCGCAGCTCTGGAACCGAGGCTGCCGAGCGGCTGTCCGCCGGCCACACACCGATGATGTTCTGCCACAGGAACAATCCGGTAAGCGGATCAGGGCTGGGGCACGCGTTTTCCCACTCGCGAATCAGCCGGGACCACAGGGTCGGCACCTGAGACACAACACCGATCCGTGCCCGCACGTCCTCGCCGCGTTTGGTGTCGTGAGTGGACAGACTCGTCATCGCCCGCGGCCACCGCTTCGCTCGGTCCGCGTTGTGGAGATGGAATTCGGCGACGGAGACGGCAAGTGATGCAGGGTTGCCGCCGACTTCCTGACGTGAGACCAGTCGCGCCGTCCGATAGAAGAGTCGATCTTCGACGGACTTCGCCATGACGGCGCCGCACACCTGCTGGAAGCGAACCGCCGCTTCACCGCCGTTCACCAGGGACTGCGCCAGCACGTTGAACGCTGCTTCATGCCCAGGAGCCAGTTCGTGCATGTCGCCGACGATGCGAGCGGCCAAACCGGCGAGCGGACTGTAGTCGGATCGATAGACCGGCATCCGAGCGATCGCGACGACAACTGCGTCGTTCAGTTCGGTCTCACTGCAACGACTTCCGGTTTCGCGTCGGATTGCGCGCACGAGTCTGCGAACCTCGGGTGCAAGGTCACCGCGCCCGGTGTCGCGTTTGAACTGACGTTCGGTGTGATGCAACCACGTACTGTCCCCGTCGTCGCCGGTCAGATCTGCGGAGAGTTCGGTCAATTCGAGTTCGGCGGCGGGATCGACGAAAATGCCGCCCAGTTGATTGAGTGCGTCGTATCCGGTGGTGCCGTCGATCGGGAGCAGCGGATCGAGTGGTTCCGTATGGCCGAGGATCTTTTCGATCACGAGCCACTGATCTGGTCCGATCAGTTCCCGCAGGCGCCCCAGATACTCCGCCGGATCGGCGAGTCCGTCCGGGTGATCGATGCGAACGCCGTCGATCAGTCCTTCGTCGACCCACGACTTCAATTGCCGATGGCAGAGTTCGAAGACTTTGGGGTCCTCTTGGCGCAGTGCAGCGAGTTCGTTGACGGCAAAGAACCGTCGGTAGTTGATGATTCCGGCGTTCCACGGTACGAGTCGGTACGACTGCCTGGAGTGGACCTCCTGTGGAGATCCGAATTCGGTGCCGGAGGCGACAGGGAAGCGGTGCTCGTAGAACGCGAGAAGTGTTTCCTCACCATCCTTCTCGACAGTCAGTGCGTCGAGATCGTCCTGGCTGCCCAGCACCGGGAGCGAGAGTTTGCCGTTGGCCCCGTTGTCGTCTGCCCAGTCGATGTCGAAGAAGTCCGCGTACTCCGACGACTGCCCGTGCGTGAGAACGTCCCACCACCAAGCATTTTCGCGAGGTTTGGCGACACCGACATGGTTGGGGACCAGATCGACGATCAGGCCCATCCCACGTGATCGAACCGCGCGCGATAGCTCCACCAAAGCCTCGCGGCCACCAAGTCCTTCGGACACGGTCGTCGGATCGGTGACGTCGTAGCCGTGCGTCGACCCGGACGTCGCAGTGAGGATGGGGGAGAGATAAAGATGTGAGACCCCCAATGCCTCGAAGTAGTCCACCTGTGCGGCCGCATCACGAAGAGTGAATGCATCCGGTCGCAACTGCAGTCGGTAGGTGCTGGTTATCGGGGCCATGTGCACGTCTCCCTCAGGCGGTTCTGCGAAGTACCGTCAATGCTCGCGCTTTTACATCCAATGTTGTTCCGGCCTTGATCGCGGTATCGCTCTCACCAGTGGGGACCGAGGTGTCGAGTACGACGGTCCACTCCGACGCGTAGTCCGCGTTGGGGGTGGAGAATTCGAGATCTTCGTAGTGAGCGTTGAAACACAGGAGGAACGAATCTCCCGTGACACGCTCGCCGCGGTAGTTCGGTTCCGGGATCGCGTCGCCGTTGAGAAAGACGGCCAACGACTTACCGAAACCGCTGTCCCAGTCGGCCGGAGTCATCTCCTCGCCCGACGGCGTGAGCCAGGCGATGTCTCGGCCCTGATCGCCACTTCGAATGGGTCGGCCCTCGAAGAATCGACGACGCCGGAAGACCGGGTTCTTGGCGCGCAAGGCAATTGCGCGCTTGGTGAACTCGACGAGGTCCGCATTGGTTTCCGCGAGAGTCCAATCCATCCATGACAGTTCCGAATCCTGGCAGTAAACGTTGTTGTTACCCTGCTGAGTTCGGCCCATCTCGTCGCCATGAGCAAGCATCGGGGTGCCCTGGCTGAGCATCAGCGTAGCCAGGATGTTTCGGCTCTGACGTCCACGCAGTTCGAGGATTTCCGGGTCGTCTGTGGGGCCTTCGACGCCGCAGTTCCAGGATCGGTTGTGCGATTCGCCGTCGTTGTTGTTCTCGCCGTTGGCTTCGTTGTGCTTCTCGTTGTACGAGACGAGGTCGTGCAGGGTGAAACCGTCGTGGGCGATGACAAAATTGATGCTCGCGCCGGGGCGACGTCCGGTCGCCTCGTAGAGATCAGAGGATCCGGTGAGGCGGGAAGCGAACTCGCCCAGCGTTGCCGGCTCACCACGCCAGTAGTCGCGGACGGTATCGCGGTACTTACCGTTCCATTCGGTCCACAGGCCTGGGAAGTTGCCGACCTGGTAACCGCCTTCGCCGACGTCCCACGGTTCGGCGATCAGTTTCACCTGACTGACGATCGGATCCTGTTGCACCAGATCGAAGAAGGCGGAAAGGCGGTCCACGTCGTGCAGTTCACGGGCGAGTGTGGAGGCCAGGTCGAAGCGGAAACCGTCGACATGCATTTCGGTGACCCAGTACCGCAGCGAGTCCATGATCAATTGCAGGGTGTGCGGATGACGGGCATTGAGGCTGTTGCCCGTTCCGGTGTAGTCCATGTAGTGCGCTTCGTCGCCGTCGACCAGTCGGTAGTAGGCGGCGTTGTCGATTCCGCGGAAGCTGATGGTCGGCCCCATGTGGTTGCCCTCGGCAGTGTGGTTGTAGACCACGTCGAGGATCACCTCGATACCCGCCTGGTGGAAACTGCGCACCATTGCCTTGAATTCCGCCACGGCCGCATCGGGTTTGGCGGCCGAGGAGTAGTCGGTATGTGGAGCAAGAAAGCCGAAGGTGTTGTAGCCCCAGTAGTTTCGCAGTCCCTGATCGAGCAGCACCTGGTCGTGCATGAACTGATGGACCGGCATCAGTTCGATCGCCGTGACACCCAGATTGGTGAGGTGCTCGATGATCACCGGATGCGCGAGTCCGGCGTAAGTGCCGCGCAATTCCTCCGGAACTCCGGGGTGCGTCGCGGTCATACCCTTGACGTGCGCTTCGTAGATGACCGTCTCGTGGTACGGACGCTTCGGCGAGCGGTCGGATGCCCAGTCGAAGAACGGATTGATGACGACGGTCGACATCGTGTGACCGAGCGAATCATGCTGGGGGAAAGGGATGGTAGCGGGTTCGTCGACGAGCGGTTCGGGATCGAAGGGTTCTGGGTCGAGGCTCTCGTCCGATTCCTGATCGTCCGTGGGTGACTCGTCTTCGAGGCCCACCTCGCCCGATTCGGCTTCCGAACTCGTTTCGTCGGTGGCTTCTTCCGGCTCCACGGCAGGATTTTCGTCGTCTCCAGCAGGTTCGGGGTCCGCCGCCGACTCGACGTCGTACGAGAACAGTGAACGGTCTCCGTCGAAGTCTCCGTCGAACGCTTTTCCGTACGGGTCCAGCAGGAGTTTGCTCGGATCGCAGCGCAGACCTGCAGCCGGATCGTACGGCCCGTGCACGCGGTAGCCGTATCGCTGGCCGGGGGACACGGACGGAAGGTACGCATGCCAGACGTAACCGTCGACCTCGTCCATCCGAATGCGGGTTTCGGTGCCGTCCTTGGCGATCAGGCACAGTTCGACGGCTTCGGCGACCTCGGAGAAGAGCGAGAAATTGGTCCCCGCGCCGTCGTAGGTGGCACCGAGTGGGTACGCACTGCCAGGCCATACCGGGATGGGAGTGGCTGAGGGCGCGCTCGGCGGTTGATCCATGAATCAGACCCTATCGGGTGCAGCCGATCGAATCTTGTCGACTGTCTACGCCGCTGATCACCGTTTCGCCTGGCTGCGGGCGGTTGCAAGCATTCCGGCTGTGATCTGTTCCACCTCCGCGTCCGAACACAGGTACGGAGGCATCGCGTACACCAGGTTGCGGAACGGTCGAAGCCAGACCCCGGCGTCGACGGCCGCATCGGTGGCGCTCTGCATCTCGACCGGCTGCTCGAGTTCGATCACCCCGATTCCGCCTTTGACTCGAACATCCACCACCCCGGGAATTGTGACGGCTTCGGCGAGGCCTCGAGTGAGGCCACGTTCGAGGGTTGCGACGTCACGCCGCCAGTCCATTGCGAGCAGAAGTTCGGTCGACGCGACCGCGACAGCGCACGCGAGTGGATTGCCCATGAAGGTGGGGCCGTGCATCAGTCCGCCGCCCTCGCCGGCAGTGATGGTCTCTGCGATCTCCGTGGTGCACAGCGTTGCCGCCAGACTCATGTACCCGCC
Source organism: Rhodococcus sp. MurmanLake-1 (assembly GCF_056945715.1). NCBI lineage: Bacteria > Bacillati > Actinomycetota > Actinomycetes > Mycobacteriales > Nocardiaceae > Rhodococcus > Rhodococcus sp. MurmanLake-1. Next base: position 428,245 of record NZ_JBWZNF010000004.1, read on the forward strand.
GGTCAGTGCCTTGCCGACGCACATGACGTCGGGACTGACGCCGGCATGATCGGCGGCGAACAGTTCACCGGTGCGTCCGAATCCGGTCGCGATCTCGTCGAAGACCAGGAGGACTTGGTATTTGTCGCAGAGGTTACGGAGGTCGATCAGGTATGCCGGGTCGTGAAAACGCATTCCGCCGGCGCCTTGGACTACCGGTTCGACGATCACCGCGGCGAGGTTCTCGTGATGCTCGGCCAGCAGCGTTTCCAACTCCTGCACGTATTCGGGGAGATAGTCCGCCGGGGGAGTCTGCGCGAAGACCTGAGGGCGAAGGACGTCGGTCCAGAGAGAGTGCATGCCGCCGTCGGGGTCGCAGACGCTCATGGGGGTGAATGTGTCGCCGTGATATCCGCCGCGCCAGGTCATCAAACGATTTTTCGACGGTTTTCCGAGGCTCCGCCAGTACTGCAGGCACATCTTGACTGCTACTTCGACGGCCACCGAACCGGAGTCGGAGAGGAACACCTTGTCGAGGTGAGGTGGTGTGATGTCGACGAGTAGTCGCCCGAGGCGAGCGGCGGGTTCGTGCGTCAGTCCGCCGAACATGACATGACTCATCTTGCCCAGCTGCCGTGCAGCAGCAGTGTCGAGCACGGGATTGCGGTATCCGTGAATGGCGGCCCACCACGAGCTCATACCGTCGACCAATCGGCGGCCGTCGGAGAGCGTGAGGGTAGCCCCCTGGGCAGAGTCGACGATCAGCGGACGAGTCGACGCGGGAAATGATCCGTACGGATGCCAGAGGACATCGGCATCGATGGCGGAGACGTCATGGGGATCAAGTCCGGTTGTGAGCACGGATGCACCCTAACCATTGAGTTGAACGGTGTTCAAGTATGGTCGGAAAAGTGAACACCTCGCTGAATTGGCTCACTGCCGTCGAAGCGGACCGTAGGGCCGCTGGACTGCGCCGCGAACTCCGTCCTCGCACGGTCGACTCCCCGTTGATCGACCTGGCGTCGAACGATTACCTCGGACTCGTGCGGCACCCCGACGTGATCGAGGGTGCAACGGCGGCTCTGCGCCGTTGGGGCGCGGGCGCCACGGGTTCGCGTCTGGTCACCGGCACCACCACCGAACACGAACTGCTCGAAGTCGAACTGGCCGAGTTCGTCGGGGCGGACTCCGGACTGGTCTTCTCTTCCGGCTACACAGCCAATCTCGGCGCGGTGACGGCGCTCTCGGGTCCCGGATCGTTGATCGTCTCCGATGCGGGATCGCATGCCTCACTCGTGGATGCCTGCCGCCTGTCACGTGCCCGGGTTGCGGTAGCTCCGCATTCGGACGTGAGCTTTCTCGCCGACACGTTGCGCAGCAGAGTGGAAGAGCGAGCGCTGGTCGTCACGGATTCGGTCTTCAGCGCCGACGGAGACCTCGCGCCGCTGCGGGAGATGCATCAGGTGTGCCGCGAGTACGGGGCGATCCTGCTGGTCGACGAGGCGCATGGCATCGGTGTGCGCGGTGCCGGTGGACGTGGACTCGTCCACGAGTCGGGCCTGGCGGGTGAACCTGACGTCGTCGTGACGGCAACGCTGTCCAAGTCGCTCGCCAGCCAGGGCGGAGTTGTACTCGGCGACAACAAGATTCGCGCGCATCTCATCGACGCGGCAAGAACGTTCATCTTCGACACCGGTCTCGCTCCCGCCGCTGTCGGGGCGGCCAGAGCTGCACTCGCCGTACTCCAGCGCGAGCCGACGCGAGCGCTCGACGTCCTGGCCCGGGCATCCGAACTCGCCGACGTCACCGGTGCGCCGTCGCCTGAATCTGCTGTCGTCTCGGTCGTTCTCGGCGATCCGCAACGGGCGTTCGATGCCGCGTCGGCGTGCCGGGACCAGGGGTTGCATGTCGGTTGCTTCCGCCCGCCGTCGGTTCCGGAAGGAACGTCACGGCTGCGTCTGACCGCACGAGCGACGCTGTCCGCATCCGAGATGGAGCAGATCGCTCTCGTACTGCGCGGCGTCTTGGCCGGTGCCCGAGCATGAGCATTTTCCTGGTGACCGGAACGTCGACCGACGTCGGAAAAACAGTGGTGACAGCCGCATTGGCATCGGTGGCCTTGCAGTCGGGCAAGTCGGTTGCAGTGCTCAAACCGGCCCAGACCGGCGTCGACGTGGACGGTGCGGGTGATCTGGCCGAGATCGAGCGTCTGACCGGTGGCGGCATGACGCTGGTCGAGTTGGCGCGGTATCCCGAACCTTTGGCGCCGGATACTGCTGCACGTCGAAGTGGTCTCCCGTTGTTGGCGCTCGACGACGTAGTCCGAGTTGCTCGCGACCTGGACACCACCCACGACTTGACCCTGATCGAAGGTGCCGGCGGCTTGCTGGTTCGGTTGGGGGTGGACGGGTTCACCGCGCGCGATCTCGCCGCAGCTCTGGCAGCACCGGTAGTGCTGGTGGTTGCGTCCGGCCTGGGCACGCTCAATCACACCGCTCTGACCGTGGAAGCGCTGGGTGCATCCGGTGTGGAATGCGCCGGGTTGGTGATCGGTTCGTGGCCGCAGGAACCGGACCTCGCCGAGAGGTGCAATCGCGAGGATCTTGTCTCGGTCAGTGGTGTTCCCCTTCTCGGGTTGATGCCTGCGGGAAGTGGCAGCGAGAGTGTCCAAGAGTTTGCTCAGACCGCTTGGGGCGCGCTCGGTAAATCTCCTTTGGCCATCTGACGCCGTAACATCCGATTTGTCTGCATCGATAGCCAAGGCACAGTGGGGCGAATTGTGAGTAGGTCAGTCGAATGTAGGTGGTGAGCACGGTCGAAAAGTCGTTGTCGTCATCGGCCGTACGTCGCGCACTGCTTATCGGCGTAGTCGTCTTCGTCTCGTGCCTGGTCGGAATTCTGAGCCGCCTACCGGGCACGCTTGCTGTCTTCTGGCCGGCCAATGCGCTGCTTCTCGGGATTCTCTTTCGATCGCCGCGCTCGGCCACACCGCTCACCTGGATCTGCGCTGCAGCCGGCTACGTTGGAGGCGACCTCATCACGGGCGGGGCGTGGGAGTCCACGGTGTGGCTCAACGCGGCCAACATCGTCGGTGTTGCGAGTGGCTTTTACGCCTTCCGCTGGGTGGGCGGCGACGATCGTCGACTGACCAGTATTCAGTCCGTCGGCTATCTCGTGTCGATGACTGTCGTGGCCGCGTCGATGGCGGCGCTCGTGGGCGGAATCGCGAACCGCGTGCTGTTCGGCGGGCAGTGGTGGGACGGCTGGTTGCTCTGGTTCTCGAGTGAGTTCGTCAACTACATGACCATCGTCCCGTTGGTGCTGACTTTCCCTTCGCTTCGGCGGGTGGATCGAGACCCGAAAGCTGTTGCCACACTTCTGCGTCGATCAGTTGTTCCGGCAGCGCTGCTGGCCATCTGCATCATCTTGGAGTGGGTGATCGGCGGCGCCGGAGCGATCGCGTTTGCCATGCCGGCGCTGGTGACTGCCGCTTTGCTCACCAATGTCTTTGTCACGTCGGTGCTCACCGCCGCATCAACTGCCTGGACGTTGGTACTGACGGCCGACGGGCATCTCGGATTGTCCAGCGAAGGCGTCTCGCCCGTCAGTGCGTCCGTCCAGATCGGATTGTCGTTGCTGGCGGTAGCGCCGATCGCGGTGGCGTGTGTGATCCTCGAGCGCCGCCGCGCGCTCGAGGCACTCACACAGGCCGTCACCCACGACGATCTCACCGGTGCGTTGCGCCGGGACGAGTTCTTGCGGCGAGGCGGCAGCGTGACGGGTGCGCCCGATCCGCGTCGCCACTCTGGTCGTCCGGTGAGCGTCCTGATGATGGATCTGGATCACTTCAAGATGGTGAACGACAACCTCGGTCATCGCGCCGGCGATACCGCGTTGGTGAGTTTTGCCGATCAGGTGCGGCGGAACCTCGATGACAAGCATCTCTTCGCCCGGTTGGGCGGTGAGGAGTTCGTCGTACTGATGGCCGGCGTCGATCTCGAGGGTGCGACCGAAACGGCCGAGATGATTCGACGCGCACAAGCGGAGAATTCGTCGGCGGTGTTGGGTGAACTCGGGCCGACGGTCAGCATCGGCGTCGCATGTTCACCCCACGGCGACGCAGACCTGACGCAATTGGTCGATTGCGCCGACGAGGCGTTGTACCGAGCGAAGAAGCTGGACCGGAATCGAACCGTGGCGCTCACGGTCGGTAGCTGAAGAAACACGTGCGGACCCGCATTCTTGCGGGTCCGCACGTGTTGGTTGAATCCAGCGAATCAGAACAGATTGATCAGGGCAGGAACACTGAACAGCGCCACGTAGTAACCCATGAACAGAACACCGCCGTGAATCTTGAACAGGCGCCCGAGAAGGCCACCGACCAGGCCGACCGTCACGGTGATCAGAAGCCCGAGGATGCCGCCCTCCCAGATGCTGATGACCACAACCAGTCCCGTGAACACCGCGATCACAGCTTCGTGACTGATGTGCTTGACCACCGCCGACGCAGCGCGGTACGCGTAGTTCATGGCAAACGGGTACGCGATGACCGTTGCCGTGACCACTGCGAGCAGTCCGTAGAGCAGGAACTCCCACTGCGTCAGGTACGTGGAGAGATTGTTGATCACTCCGGTTTCCTGATTGGTCTCGAAGACCGGCGGAGCGTTGAACAGAGGGGCCGCGGGACCTGCTGCCAGCGGGCTGAGCGGAAGGCCGAAGGCCACGAGAGGGATGAGGGTTTCCGCGATGTAGGTGGATTCCGTCGTACCGTTCTTTGCCGAGACCATGGTGGTCAGTCGGTGATAGCCGTTCTTGATCCGCGCACCTACCAGCTCACCCATCAGAACTGTCATGGCGACAGGGCTGAAAACGAACGTTGCGCTGGACACCGTGGAAGCGGCTGCGGTGTAACCGATCTGCTTGCGATCGAGGACCTTCAGAGGATTGGGGAAGTATCCCTTCCATCCTTTGATGTCCGGGGCCAGTGCGACGGTCTTGGGTTCGCTGCGTTCCATGTCCTTGCGGCTCGACGGCCCCAGGGTCAGCGCGAGGTCGGCGATCAGCGGCCCGACCGCAATGGCCAGGAAGTAGCTGATGTTCAGCGACACATCGTAATTCGACGTCAACGCGCGGGCACCGAGGATCAAGATGACAAACGGAACGAGGGCGACCACCCCGGCCCAGCGGCCTGGTGAGGCGTAGGCGATGCCGATGGCGGCGACCAGGAACAGCCACGGTGCGATCGACTGAACGGTGTCGGCGAACGGCGCGAGGATGGTCGCGAACAGAACGGCAACCGGCACGGCGACGAACGCCGAGATCACTGCTCCCGAGATCGCCTTGCGGAGTGCGATGTGCGGGATGCCGAGTGAGCGCATCATCTGCGCTTCCGGCAAGAGCGGAATCGCCATCGTGTCGCCGGGAATGCCCAGCAGCATCGTCGGCACCGCATGCGTCATGTGTTTGGCGATCGCACCGGAGAGGAAGAACGTGAAGACTGCCGCCGGGGGAGCGCCGAGCAGAATCACGAGCAGAGTCAGCGGTGCGATGGTGGCGGTCTCGTCCGTGCCGGAGATCAATCCGATGAACGTGAACGCGACAGCACCGATGATGCCGAAGAGAACGGCGATGAGAATTTCGTTGGTCAGAACCGAACTCATGCGCGCCCACCGTCCTTCGGCGGGTTCGAGGGCGATGTCTTCGAGGCCTGAGCGTGCTCGGCCTCGGCAGCGGCGAAGTGGTCGTACAGACCTAGTTCGCGAAGTTCCTGTCGGCTCTGCTCCGGAATGTCGGCGAGAGTGCCCAGACCCTGACGCTGCTCACTCATCGTCGTGATGACACCGTCGATCGACTCCGCGTCGGCGGCGGCCAAGGCGACTATCCGCTTCGGCTTGATGAAGATTCCGCAGACGACGCCGGCGAGCAGGCAGGCAGCGATACCGACCAGCAGGCTGTACGCCTGGGCCAACGACGGTTCGTTGACGACCCGTTCGAACAGAGACTGGGCCGCAAGCAGAGCCGAGGCGCCCACGACACTGCCGACTGCGACGGAGATCGCGAGGTGTCGACCGTTGACAGTGTCGCCCCAGACTTCGAGGTATGTCTGCTGATCGGTCGGCGCGGTTGTGGTGGTCGGCGTCGTTGCCGACTGCGGTGGTGACATCAGTCTTCTCCAGTGTCATGCATGGCAGGGGGTCGTACAGGGAGGGGCTGCTTGCGAGTGTCAGGTACGTGCTGCGCGGAGGGCGGTGACGACTCGGGACGGACTCGAGTGTCCGATCTGTTCGGCCATCCAACTACTTGTGTCGGTAAGGGAATCCAGGTCGATGCCGGTGTCGATCCCGAGGCCGTGGAGCATCCACACCAGATCCTCGGTGGCGAGATTCCCGGTCGCGCCCTTGGCGTACGGGCACCGTCCGAGACCACCTGCGGAACTGTCGAATTCGGATACTCCAGCGGTCAATGACGCATAGACGTTCGACAGCGCCTGGCCGTAGGTGTCGTGAAAGTGCATGGCGATCTGCGATGTGGGGATGCCACGTTCTCGGAGGGCGTCGAGTAAGGCGAGCACATGGCCAGGTGTGCCGACGCCGATGGTGTCGCCGAGTGAGAGTGACGTGACACCGCTGTCGACCAGGGTCTTCGCGATGTCGGCGACACGTTCGACGGGCACAGTGCCTTCCCAAGGGTCGCCGAAGCACATCGAGATGTAGCCGCGGACGGGAAGTCCCAGAGCTCTTGCGGCGGCAGTGACCTCGGTGGCCGCGGCTATAGCGCCGTCCACCGTCGAGTTGAGGTTTCGTTTCGCGAATTCCTCTGTAGCGCTGACGAACACTGCAACTTCGCGCGCTCCGGCGGCAACGGCCCGCTCGAGACCCCTACGGTTCGGGACAAGAACGACCGTACGTACCGAGTCCGGCAGGTGCAGCCGATCCATCAATTCTTCCGCGTCCGCGAGTTGCGGGATCCATCGAGGTGAGACGAAGCTCGTCAATTCGACAGTGCGGGAACCCGCCGCGACGAGGCGTTCGATGAACTGGGCTTTCGTCTCGGTCGGGATCACCGCCGTCTCTGCTTGAAGTCCGTCGCGTGGCCCGACTTCGTAGATCCGGACCGAGGTCGGTAGTCCCGGCGCCGGCACTCGATGAGGCGCCGGCTTCCACACTGGTGATCCTGCAACTGTTTCGGTCATTGTCGTCAGTTTCCGCCGCGGATCTCGGTGAGAACCTTCTCGGCATGTTCGACGCGAATGCTCTTGTCCGCGATCAGGCGTGCGACCACGGCGTCGATCTCGCTCTTCTGCGCTCCGGCGGTGGCAGCGATGTTGCGGGCGTGCAGTCCCATGTGTCCGCGTTGGACACCTTCACTGGCCAGAACGCGGACAGCGGCCAGGTTCTGCGCCAGACCGACTGCCAGGATGATGCCGGCGAGTTCCTCGGCGCTCTCGACGCCGAGCATCTTGATTGCGGCCTGCGCTACGGGGTGCACTTTGGTGGCCCCGCCGACGAGGCCGACCGGCATGGGCAGCTCGAGGGTGCCGACGATGTTTCCGTCGGCATTCTTCTCGAAATGCGAGAGCGAGGAGTAGATTCCGTCGGCGTTGACTGCATGGGAGTGGCATCCGGCTTCGACTGCGCGCGTGTCATTTCCGGTAGCCAGCACTACGGCGCTGATGCCGTTCATGATGCCCTTGTTGTGCGTCGCGGCGCGGTAGGGATCCAGCTCCGCCAAGCGCGCGGCATGGATCAGGTTGTCCACAACCTCTGCGCCGCCGATCAATTCGGCGTCGAACACGGCGCGCACGCGCGTCAGCCGCAGATCGGCCTTGTTGGTGAGAATGCGCAGGACGACGTGTCCGCCGCCGATCTCGGCGACTCGATCCGCGATTGCCTCGGCCATCGTGTTGACGGCGTTGGCGCCCATGGCATCTCGTACGTTGACATGAAGATGGAGGACCACGTAGGTGGCCTTGTCCGAAGGAACGATGCGAACCGAAATGTCCTTCACACCACCGCCGACGCTGACCAACTTCGGGTCCTGCTCGTTGGCGAGTGCAATGATTTCCTCGCGAGCCTCGAGGAGTCGGATTCGGGCGGCCGCCGGATCCACGACGTCGACGAGTTGTATCTGGGCCTGCATGATCGGCGGGGTGCTCGAGACGTGAAAGCCGCCGAGTCCGCGTGCGATGCGGGCAGCGTTACTCGCGGCTGCGACTACCGACGGCTCCTCGGTGGCGAGAGGGATCAGGTAGTCCGTGCCGTTGATCGTGAAGTTGGTGGCGACGCCGACCGGGATGCCGATGACACCGACTACGTTCTCGACCATGCGATCGGCCTGATCGATGGTGAGACCGTCGGCAGCGTCGTAGACCGCGATGTCTGCTTCGGTCAGGTCCGTCTGGCGGACGATCTCGGCGCGCCGTGCGGCGACATCGTAGGACCGGAAATTGGCGATACGGCTATTGATAGACCGGCTGTTGATTGACACGGGGGGTGGTCCTCCTGAAGTGATTCTGTGCTCCGCTTCACAGTAGGGAGGGTGATGGCTGCCAGGCCACGTGCTCAGGGCACATCGATCGGTCGAAATTGTAGTGTCATGCACCACCGTCTTTGTCGACGGTCTCACCCCCGGCCTCTTCGGCGCCCACTTGCCGAAGCTCGTCGAGCCTCGTCGCCATGGACACCCGAAAGAAGTTCTCGTCTTCACGCCACGAGTGACCGAGGAGCGTGCGGATGCGCTCGAGACGCTGAATGACGGTGTTCGGGTGATAGTTGAGGGCGCGGGCAGCCTTGGTCGGGCTTCCTTCGTTGCGCACGAGGGCGCGCAGGGTCGCAGTGAGATCGGTGTCCTTGTCGCGATCGTAGGCGAGTACCGGGCCGATCACGTCATCGATGAACTGATGAAGTGATTCCGGATTTTCGCCGAACAGAACGGTGTACGGCAGATACGACGCCGTCGTGACCGCGCCGTCGGTCTTGCCCAACGCCGAGAGCAGGCGAGCAGTACGCAGGGCAGAGGTGAAGCGCGCCGGGAGGTCTTCGGGACGCTCCGCCGTTGCCGGCGCAATCACCACGGCGTGAGGTCCCACCGAACCGGTGATCTGGCGGTGAACGACGGTTGCCGCGGCTGCCGGGTTCCCCGAGCGCGAGACCACCGCGATCAATCCGGCGTGCTGCGACGCCAAAGCCCCGACCGGCAAACTCTGCCCGATTGCGCGGAGCGCAGCGGTGCGGAGTTCCGGAGCAACCGACACCACGAGGACGGTATCGAGTTCGCCGAGGGAGATGCCGAGGTTGCGGGTCCGACGTTCGAGATCGCGCCTGCGCTCGGGCGCAGTGCTCAACAGATCGGCGACCAGTTCGTCACGTGCGCGCCGATCCGCTGCTGCCGCCGCCGTGTGTTGCAACACGAGGATCGCAGTAACCTGAGCGGCCCGTTCCACGGTCCTGAGTTCGACAGGTCCGATCGGCGCGTCCGAACGATTCAGCAAGATGGCCCCGAGGAACGATTCTCCGGCGGTGATGGCGCTGACGAGTTGGATCACGGTTTCACTGTCATCGGCGACAAACGTGCATCGGCCGCTTCGGCGACTCTGGTCGATGGCCTCGGACACGGCGCGAGGTAGAGACAACGGCACCGTCGTGATCTGCTCGCCCGAGGATTTGACCAGAGGGCGTAGCTCACTGTCGACCACGACGGTGCCGCGCTCGAGTGCGCTGCTGAGGGTTCGTGCAACCTGGGCATAGCCACCGCCGCGGAGAACGGCGTGGATCAGATCCTGGTGGACGATGTTCGACTTGTCCCGCGCGGACACGTGCTCACGCAGTTCGTCGAGTGCTCGCCCGGTCTCGGCGGCGGATTCCTCGGCGCGATCGAGCGCCCGCGCGGTTTGCAGGACCACCGAGGCATGATCCGCCAGCGCCGAGAGCAGGGCTATCTGATCGGCAGTAAATCGTCGTTCCCGGCGGTCGGCGGCAAACAGGACTCCGAGGATCTGGCCGTCCGAGAGCATCGGCACGCCGAGAATCGCCACCAGCCCTTCGGCGACTATCGCGGCGTCGACCACCTCGTCGTGACGCGACTGCGTGTAGTCGCTGTAGTTCTGAACCCATTGGGCTGCTCGAGATTCGGCAATCGCACTGACCAGTCCCGCGCCGGCGGGAACCTGCAAATGCTGTAGTTCCGGCGAGACGGCGCCTGCTGTCTTTCGAACATTCAGATCTCTGGTGACCACATCGAACTCGGAGAGGTACGTGACGTCGGTGCCCATGATGTCGTGTGCTCGGTTGACGAGTCGCTGGAGCAGAGTGTCCACGTCGCGAACTTGCGCGAGTTCACGCGCACTCGAGTAGAGGACCGCCAATTCGTTCTCGCGACGGCGCAGTCGGCGGAATTCCGACCGACTGGCCCGGATGCGGGCCGCGGTCTCCGTGATCTCCGTTGCGCCGAGGCCGAATTCGGAAAGTACCTGTTCGACATGTTCGTCACCGACGGAGTCGGACGTCACGTCGAACAGCGCGGCAATCTCGTTGGGTTCCGAGTCGGAGTCTGAATCAGGGGCGCTCACACCGAACAAACTACAGACCTGCGGACCTACCGAACTCGTCGAGCGGCGGGGATGTGTGACTGTTGTTGACTTCTAATGCATTTCGATCCGTACCCGTGCCTCCCAGTTCTTCGTGCAGTCTGTCCATGTCCTTCTCGAGCGCGCTGACCTTTGTCTCGAGGGCGAGAACTTTGCGGTTCAATGCTTGGATGCTCGCCATGCAGACGCCGTTTGCATCGACGGCCGAGATCCGACGGGTGTTGGATCCCAGGCCGAAGACTGCGGCAAAATCCTGTGCCATCGGTCCGAGATGACGGATCGACTTGTGGTCGAAACCGTAACTCCACGTGCTGATTCGGAGAGCCGTCAACCGGTCGAGCACGTCCTGGGCGCTGGTGGGAACGGCTGCGTCTGTGTCCACGCCGCGGCGACGTGTGGCGTGCGAGAGCACCCACTGCGCGGGGTGGCGCATCGCCGCGTTGACCCGAGTGCTGACCCGAGTGCCCAAATATTCAGTGCGCTCGCCCTCGTCAGGCGGTGAGGTCACGTTGCGCAGTTTTGACGGTCTTGTCGCTCAGCAGAATTCCCGCTCCCGCGCCCAGTAGTCCGAGGCCGATTCCGACAGCAGCGCTGCCGAGGCCCAAAGCAATTCCCAACATGATTCCTCCAAAAATTGTGCGGTGAATTGAGGGGCCAGGTGTCCGACGAAAGTGCTGCCGACCTGCTCCGCGCTCATCTTTCACATTGCTCCGCCGTGCGGGCGATGACAACCCGTCTGGACCGAATTTCTCGTGGAAAACACAGGCGTGCAACACTGGGTCAAGAACTGCTGGGTCATCGGCGCCTTGTCGGCGCCGTACGGGCGGCAGTAATCAAGTAGCCATCGACCGATCTCTAACGCAGGTTTATCTGCGCGCGGCAACGATGACCAGGCAAAAGGGTGGCATGTGAACGAATCGAGCAATGGCTTGTTTTCCGACCTCAGCGCGTCGGAGCCCGTTGTCGACGCAAAAAGCGCCGAGCAACTGGCGGCCGAGCGTGAAACTGCGGCAGCAGAACGCTCCAACACCGACACCGCTGAACAGCGGCAGTCACAGCTGTTCAGCGGTTAAGCGCGTCAGGACTCCTTGATTACCGACAGAACATTGCCGGCTGGATCGGTGAACCACGCGATGTCGGGGCCGTTGCCACGCATGATGCCTCGCGCATCCTGGGGGAATCCGTCGTATTTCAGGAACTCCACGCCACGTGCGGTCAGTTGATCGACGGTTGTGTCGATGTCGTCGACGACGAAGTTGAGAATCGTGTACGTCGCCGCTTCGTGATTCGGTTTGGGATAGACGAGGATTTCGGTTCCGCCGGCAAGATGTAGCCGAATCAGCCCCATGTCTTCATCGGTCACTTTCAGCCCGAGTATTTTGCCGTAGAACTTCTTTGCAGCATCGATGTCTGTCACCGAAAATCCGCTGAATGCTTTGGTGTCCGCAAGCATGACTGTCTCCGTTCCTAGCTGGTGTCGGACTAGGTGGGTTGGGAATCCGTCATTCCGGATTCCATGTCGGCCCTGGCTTCCTCGCTGAACTCGATGATCTGAACGTAGTTTCCGTCGGGGTCGATCGCGGTGGCGAACAAACTGCCCCCGCGGACTTCGAGCGGAGCGTGCCAGTTTCCGCCGAGTGCGTCGATGCGCTGTGCGATCGACCGGGCGTCGTCGGTCTCGACGTTGAGGAACATGCGACCCGGTTGGGGGTTGGTCTCACCGACGTCGTCGCGTCTGTCGAGCATTACGTAGAAACCGTTGAAGTCGAGGACGTCGTAGCCAGGGTCACCGGGAGTCCGGTCGACCTTCGGGGCGAACGCCTCGGCGTACCAGTCGCGCAAGCGTTCGGGGTTGGTGCTCGAGAGCAAAATGCTGCTGATGCTGGATCCGGACATGGGTCCTCCTGCTGTCGGTCGTTACTGTCGTCGGCAATCGAGGCTCTGGCCACATCACCTCCCAGATACAGACTTCCCGCAGCGGCGAAACTCATCGCGGCTCAGATGTGTTCCGACACCATGATCGCCGTCGTCCCTGGTTCGAGCGCCCGAAAGATATGCTCCTCGTCGCCGGGATAAGCGAGATAGTCGCCCGGTCCGAGCTCGATCGGATCTGCAGTGGGCCCGACCTCCGCTCGCCCGGTGCCGATCACAACGTGTTCGGTGGTGCCGCGCGCATGCGGAGTCGAAATACGCGGCTCGCCCGGTTCGGCGACTATCCGATACAGATCGCGTCGTGCGTTCGGTGGGCTCGGCGACAAGAGCGTCGCGATGTACGACGCGTTTGCCGAAGCAATTGCGGGACCTTCTCCGGCTCGAATCAATTGAACGGTCTGTGCCTGCGAGTCGACGAGTTGTGAGAACGGCACACCCAACGCGTTGCCGAGTGCCCACAGTGTTTCGAGGCTCGGGTTCCCGAGGCCGGATTCGAGTTGGGAGAGTGTGGATTTGGCGATGTCGGCGCGCCGCGCCACCTCCGAGAGGCTCAAGCCTGCTCGGGCACGTTCGCGTTTGAGTGCGACGGCGACCAGTTTCTGAGGAGTCTCCGCTGTATCCGTTTCATTACTGGTCATCGTTCGATTCTCCGATCGGTCGTTCTACTTGACGAACGGTGTCACTTCGTTCAACATAGAATACATGCGTTCTTTATGGCGAACAGTTGATCGAGGCACGGTTCGGGTGAGCGTGCTGATCTGGCTCTCCGTGGCCATCGTCGGTGTGTCCTACGGAGTGACGGCAGGATCGGCTGGATTCTCGTTGTGGCAGCTGTCGGCATTGGCTGTACTCGTTCTGGGAGCGTCTTCGGAGTTCTTGTTCATCGGAATTATCGCAGCCGGAGGCAGTGCCGCCGCTGCTGTTGTGGCGGGCTTGTTGATCAACTCACGTAACTTCGCCTACGGGATGTCGGCAGGACCATTTCTCGGCCGGGGTCGCTACAGAGATTCAGGCTGGCGCAGAATGGTCGGCGCGCACCTGGTCAACGACGAAAGCGTCGCGGTCGCCATGGCGCAGGGATCGGTGGAGCGTAAGCGTGCGGCTTTTTGGTTCTGTGGAATCGGGATCGCGGTGTCGTGGCCGATCGGAGCGCTGCTGGGCGGGCTGCTCGGCAGCGTCGTCCGAGACCCCGGCGCGTTGGGATTGGATGCCGCGTTTCCGGCTGTCATTCTGGCCCTTGTCTTGCCTGCGCTGAAGGAAAAGGTGACGCTGCTTGCCGCCCTGATCGGTGCAGCAGTCGCGGTGGCCACGTCGCCGTTCCTGCCGCCCGGTACCGCGCCGCTCGTAGCGCTGCTGAGTATCGCGGTGACGATACCGTTCCGGGAGAAGGTTCGATGAATACCGCGTCGGTCTGGATCGGTATTGTCGTGTTCGCTTGCGGCTCTTACGCTTTGCGGGTAAGTGGCGTTCTGCTCCGCGCTCGGGTGAAGCTTTCGAGCTTTGCCGCGAAAACCCTCGATCGTGCTGTCGTGGTGCTGCTGCTTGCAGTGGTTGCGACATCGACGATCTTCATCGGGCATGACGTTGCAGGGCCGGCGCGGATGCTCGGTGTGGTGGCCGGAGGTATCTGCGCCTGGTTCAAGGCGCCGTTGGTACTAGTGGTGATTGCCGCGGCCGGCACTACTGCATTACTACGGCTGTCAGGGGTGTCGTAGAGCCGATTCGGTGCGCGTTGAATGTGTGGTCGAATTCAGGCGAGTGCGGATGCCGTCGATGAACAGGTCCAGGCCGAACTGGAAGCGCACTGTCGGATCGCCGTCGAGGAGGTCCTCGTCGGAACCGCCGCCGATCACCTCGGGGGAGTCGGGGGAAATGGGTGCTCGGGTAAGTGCCCCCATTTCTTCCATCTGCGCTCGGGACTGCTCGTCGACGGTGTGGCCGAGCACGTAGTACAGCAGGGCGTACGCCGCGAGTTGGGCATGCTCGCGTGATAGCCCGGATTCTTCGCCGGCGTGTACGAAGTGCTCGCGCACCTTGCTGCTTGTCATCCGCGAGGCGAAGGTGGCACTGACCAACTCGGCGCCGTCGCGGTGCGCCAGCAGGGCAGACCGAAGTCTTTGTGCCAGTTCGGAATACGCCTCTTGCCATGTCTCTGCGTCTACGGGAGTGTCGAGGTCTTCGAGGATCTTGTCGACGACCGCACCGAGCAAGGTCTGCTTGTTCGGGAAGTGCCAGTACAGGGCGCCGGGTTGGACACCCAGTGACGTTGCGAGCCTGCGCATCGTGAGGTCGGCAAGTCCGAACTCGTCGAGTATCGCCATGGCGCCGTCCAGCACGTCGCCGCGTCGCAACTGCACTTGTTGTTCCCCTCGTTTCGTCCCGCTGTGGGGCGCTCGCGATCGGATGTCGATCGGACCCGCCTTTGACAGTATTCCACCACGTCTCTAACGTGAACACCGTTCAACTTGTACGGTGTTCAATTTTGCTGGTTTCGAAGGAGACGTCTGTGACCCCGCCCCCGATTAGCACGGCCCCTGCGACGGTCGACATCCTCGACCAGGCGCGCGAGCAAGTTCTCGAAAGAGGAGTTGGCCTGACCGAAAGCCAGGTGCTCGACGTACTCCGACTCGACGACGACAGGCTCGAAGACCTGCTGGCTCTCGCCCACGATGTGCGTATGAAATGGTGTGGACCGGAGGTCGAGGTCGAGGGCATCATCAGCCTCAAGACGGGCGGTTGCCCCGAGGACTGCCATTTCTGCTCGCAGTCCGGACTCTTCCAGTCGCCGGTTCGCGCGGCCTGGTTGGACATCCCGAGCCTGGTGGAAGCTGCCAAGCAGACTGCGAAGTCGGGCGCTACCGAGTTCTGCATCGTGGCCGCCGTCCGCGGACCTGACGCCCGGTTGCTCGCTCAGGTAGCCGCAGGTATCGAGGCGATCCGCAATGAGGTCGACATCCAGATCGCCTGCTCGCTCGGCATGCTGACCCAGGAACAGGTCGACCAACTGGCCGCCATGGGTGTGCACCGGTACAACCACAACTTGGAGACCTCGAAGTCGCACTTCCCGAACGTCGTGACCACACACTCGTGGGAAGAGCGGTGGAACACGCTTCGGATGGTTCGCGAAGCAGGCATGGAAGTGTGCTGCGGCGGAATCCTCGGTATGGGTGAATCATTGGAGCAGCGTGCAGAATTTGCCGCGAACTTGGCTGAACTCGAGCCGGACGAGGTCCCGCTCAACTTCCTCAATCCGCGTCCCGGCACACCCTTCGGGGATCTGGATGTGCTGCCCGCCAGCGAGGCGCTCAAGTCCGTGGCGGCATTCCGTCTCGCGCTGCCCCGCACGATCCTGCGCTTCGCGGGTGGACGCGAGATCACCCTCGGCGACCTGGGTGCCAAGCAGGGCATCCTCGGCGGAATCAACGCCGTCATCGTCGGCAACTACCTGACCACCCTCGGGCGTCCCGCCGAGAAGGATCTGGATTTGTTGGTGGATCTGCAGATGCCGATCAAAGCACTGAACGACACTCTGTGAGCACTCCGGTGACCGAGGAGCGGTACAACCCGTTCACCGGGCGTCGGATCGTCGACGGTGTCGACGATCCGACGCCGACTGCGGCGTCGATGGGGCTAGAGCCGCCTCGCTTCTGCGAGCAGTGCGGGCGCCGCATGATCGTTCAGGTCAGCCCTGACGGATGGTGGGCGAAATGCTCCCGACACGGTGTCGTCGACTCGATCGACGCCGCCCGCAGGTAGCGTCACTCGGTGTGATCTCTCTTCGGCAGACTCGTCTGCGCACCGCGATCGTGATCGCCGCAACCACTGCGGGCGTGAGCGTGCTCGTCGGTGTGGTGTGGGCGTTCTTGGCTCCGGCCGAGCACCTGTTGGTGGTGTCCGAGGGGCGCGGCGTCGCGTTGACGGGTGAGAGCCTCCATCAGTTCGACGCGAGTGCTGTGTTCATCTGGCTGGCACTGATCGTCGGTGTGCTGTCGGCAGTAGCGGCGTGGTTGGCGCGTCTGAGTCGAGGCCCGTATGCCCTGGGCGGGTTGATAGTCGGCTCGGCGGCAGGTGCCGGACTGATGGCACTCGTGGGTTCGGGCGTGGCAAAACTGCGTTTCCCCACCGCCGACAATCCGGCGGTCGGGGAGATCATCGCGCGTGCACCGAACATCGGCACGTTGCTCGTGCTTCTGTTTCAGCCGCTTGCGGCGTGCGTCGTGACTTTGGTTCTTGCGGTGCTCAATCCGTACGACGACCTCGGTGTGGGGGACCACCCGGAATCTGGGGATCGGGAATCCGGGGATCCGGCCACCGAGGCCGAACAGACCGACGACGAGGTCCAGCCGAAACTCCCGTAGCCGTTGCTTCTATACAGCCGTTGCTTCTATACAGCCGACGCTTCTCTATACCGCCGACGTCGACGGGCGGTTCGCTGCGGACTTCATTCGCACGTCACCCAACAGTCGACCCGAAATCAACGCTCCCAACCGGCGGGTTGCGAAGCGAGTGCTGATCGAGGACACCCAATTCGGCAAACCTGATACGACTGTCGGCGGTGCGTTGCGTCGATCCAGTGCCCGGAAAGCTGTATCCACCACCTGAGTTGCCGTCTGCATTCGCCCGACCGCAGCATCTTCGGAGCCGACGACGTCGAAGAACTCGGTTCGTGTCGGGCCGGGGCACACCGCCAATACGGTCAATCCGCTGCCGCGAGCTTCTGCCCAGAGTGCTTCGGTGAAGTTGAGTACAAAAGCCTTGGACGCGCCGTAGACGGCCATGCCAGGGGTCGGCTGGAACGACGCCGTGCTCGCGATGTTGACGAGCGCTCCACGTCCGCCCAGGAGATCGGGCAGGAAGGTGT
Organism: Rhodococcus sp. MurmanLake-1; assembly: GCF_056945715.1. Taxonomy (NCBI): domain Bacteria; kingdom Bacillati; phylum Actinomycetota; class Actinomycetes; order Mycobacteriales; family Nocardiaceae; genus Rhodococcus; species Rhodococcus sp. MurmanLake-1. The sequence goes on from NZ_JBWZNF010000004.1 coordinate 445,602, forward strand.
GCGTCAGTTCGACCAGCGTGGCGATGTTGAGCTGAATTTCGGACGTGACGCGCTCGAGATCTTCGTCCACGAATGCTCCGTGTGTTCCGAATCCGGCGTTGTTGATCAGCGAGGTGACGGTGATGCCACGGTTTGTCAGCTCCTGGTGCAGTGTTGCGCCGACGCCGGGCGCCGCCAGGTCGGCAGGCAGAACTGTGACTGTGATGCCGTGGGCGACGCGGAGTTCGGTAGCGAGGGCTTCGAGGCGATCTGCCCGCCTGGCGACGAGAACCAGATTTGCACCGCGAGCGGCGAAGCGGTGGGCGAATTCCACTCCGAGCCCAGCGCTGGCTCCGGTGATGAGGACGGTGGTTCCGGCTACGTCGATGGCCATGGTGGCTCCTTCGGTTCGGGTGATCCCAAATGTAGGCACTGACACCATAGTTGTCAATGACAACATTTTGATATGGTGCCACCATGCCCGCCCACGAACAGCCGTACCACCACGGCAGCCTGCGACAGGAACTCCTGGCATCGGCTGAAGCGACCCTCGAGCGAGATGGCGTCGACAAGTTGTCGCTGCGGCAGCTTGCGCGCGAGGCGGGCGTGAGTCACGCGGCCCCTGGCAAGCATTTTCGCGACCGTCAGGCTTTGCTCGACGCCTTGGCTGAAAGCGGATTCCATCGGATGACCGGTGCACTCGAGCGAGCAGTTTCGGAGGCGCCGCCGACCGCGAGAGCCCGGTTCTCCTCGCTCGCCAACGCCTATGTGGATTTTGCGCTCGAGCATCCGGGCCTGTTGTCTCTGATGTACAGCAACAAGCATGCACCCGGTGCGGCCGAGACTGTCGTGAACGCGGGGCACGCGACGATGGACCTGACCGTTCGGCTCGTATCGGAAGCGCAGGCTGCGGGTGACATTGCCGCCGGCGATCCGGAAAGTATTGCGCTGGTTGCCTTTGCGACGTTCCATGGCGTCGCGACGCTGGCCGCGGGCGGAATGTTGGGCGACGTGCCGGTCGGCGATGTGGTGAACGCGGCCTCGACGGTCTTCTGGGCGGGGCTGTCTCGATCTGCCTGATGTGTGGGGCGCGGAATCCCCAGAGTTCTCACAGAACCAACACAAGGGAGCCACAAGATTGCGGACTTACATGGGAGTCAAGAAGTTTGATTCCGAGTGGAGGTTTCGCAATGAGCGTTTCGGAGATCGCCCCGAACAGGGGAGTTGCACTTGTCACGGACATCGGATTCGAGCACGGTGCGCGTATCGCCACCGAGTTTCTCGACGCCGGTTGGAGCGTGGCGGTCACCGCGCGGACGGTGACAGAATTGGTGCGCATCTTGGCGGGAAAACCGACCCATCGCTTCTTTGCGATAGTCGCTGATCCGACGGATCGTTGGCAGGCTGATCGGATTCTCGATCGGGTGACGACGCGGTTCGGCGCAATCAATCGGGTCATCGATCCGGCCGGCGCGGTGACCTCGGCGTGGCTGCAACGCGGAAGTTTCGAAGCCGTTGCCTGAGAACCTGATCGACGTCAGCTCGGGGGACGCAGTGCCGCGAACTCGTCGGTGACTCGCAAGGTGGAGTCGGTGAAGCGGTACAGGGCCGGTGGGCGTCCGCCCGACTTGCCGGACGGTGCGGTGTTGCCGGTGGGAGTCAGTACGCCTCGGCGACCCAGTACGCGTTGCAAGTTGGTTGCGTCGACTTGGTAACCGAGTGCAGCGCAGTAGATTTCGCGCAGTGTCGACATCGCGAACTCTTCGGGAGCCAGCCCGAATGCGATGTTGGTGTAGGAGAGTTTTGCAGCCAGTCGATTACGCGCGTGCCGTACGACGGTTCCGTGGTCGAACGACATCTCCGGCAACTTCGAAACGGGGTGCCAGGCCGTGTCGGGTGGAAGTTGTGGGTCGGCGCTGAGGGGAACGAGTCCGAGGAAGGTCGACGCGATGCGGCGCGGGCCCGGCACTCGTTGTGGATCACTGAAGACGGAGAGTTGCTCGAGGTGGGCGACCTTTCGTAGGTCGACCTTCTCGGCGAGGAGTCGTCGAGCGGAGGTCGTCAGGTCCTCGTCGTCGCGCAAAGTGCCCCCGGGCAGTGACCATGTGCCTTTCTGCGGGTTGAGTGCGCGCTGCCACAGCAGCACGGCCAACTCTTCACGCCCTTGTGGGCAGTGATCGCCGTCACCTGCGGCGATGCTTGCGGGGAAGGTGCGAACTTGGAACACCGCTGCAAGCACTTCGTGGGTGGTGTTACTATTGGGCACGTTTTCGATCCTAAGTCGAAAACCTCGAATACGGAAATCCGGGCCAGCCCGTCCGGATTTGAACTGGGTGACGAGCCCGGGTTCACGGTGAAGGAGAACGCCATGACGACCACGACGTTATGGGAGGGATCGGCCTCGCAGATTCACGACGGCCCCGGCGGATACAACGGAGTCGAAGCGACCCCCGAGTGGGCCGCTGAGATCAAACGTCTGGCTCGCGAACGCGGCGCGACGATTCTTGCGCACAACTACCAGCTGCCTGCGATTCAGGACGTCGCCGATCATGTCGGCGACTCCCTGGCGCTTTCGCGAATCGCTGCCGAGGCGCCCGAGGACACGATTGTCTTCTGCGGTGTGCACTTCATGGCCGAGACCGCGAAGATCCTGTCGCCGTCCAAGACCGTGCTGATCCCGGACGAGCGAGCCGGCTGCTCTCTGGCCGACTCGATCAATGCCGAGCAGCTTCGTGAGTGGAAGGCCGACAACCCGAACGCCCTGGTGGTGTCGTACGTGAACACGACGGCAGAGGTGAAAGGTCTCACCGACATCTGCTGCACGTCGTCCAATGCCGTCGACGTGGTCAACTCGATTGATCCCGACCGGGAAGTTCTCTTCCTCCCGGACCAGTTCCTCGGAGCTCACGTCAAGCGCGTCACAGGCCGCACCAACATGCAGATCTGGGCCGGTGAATGCCACGTCCACGCGGGTATCAACGGTGACGAGTTGACGGCGAAGTCCAAGGCTCACCCCGATGCCGAGCTTTTTGTGCACCCTGAATGTGGTTGCGCTACTTCGGCTCTGTACCTCGCCGGTGAAGGCGCGGTCCCCGCGGACAAGGTCAAGATCCTCTCCACCGGCGGAATGCTCGACGCTGCCCGCGTCACCAAGAGCAAGCAGGTTCTGGTCGCCACCGAGATCGGGATGCTGCACCAGTTGCGCAAGGCAGCGCCCGACGTCGATTTCCAGGCCGTCAACGACCGCGCGTCGTGCCCGTACATGAAGATGATCACGCCTGCTGCGTTGCTTCGCTGCCTTCTCGAGGGCAAGGACGAGGTCCACGTCGATCTCGAGATGGCCAAGCGTGCACAGAAATCGGTGCAGCGCATGATCGAGATCGGTAATCCGGGCGGCGGCGAGTGAGCAGCCCTGCCGGGCGTTTCGCCTGGGAGGCTCATGCCGACCTGGTCGTCGTGGGAGGCGGTGTCGCGGGCCTCACCGCTGCGCGCACCGCTTCTCTGCGGGGGCTGAAAGTACTCACGGTCAGCAAGGGTGGTCCGACGGACACCTCGACTCAGTACGCGCAGGGCGGCATCGCAGTCGTCGACGATCTGAATACGGATTCCGTCGAGTCGCACGTTGCGGATACGTGTGAGGCCGGCGTCGGCTTGTGCGACGAGGAAGCCGTCTATTCCATCGTCGAAGCTGGTCACGACGCAGTTGCGGCGCTGGCCGCGTTGGGCGCGGTCTTCGATCGCGGGCGAGACGGCGAGGTGTCGCGCACCCGCGAGGGTGGGCACAGCACGCGTCGGATCATCCATGCGGGCGGCGACGCCACGGGCGCGGAAGTGCAGCGAGCTCTGAACGCTGCCGGCCTCCCCGTTCTGTTCGGTGCAGCGGCAGTTCAGGTGGTGACCAACCGGCGCGGGGTGTGTGGACTCATCGTCTCCTCGCCGGAAGGGCTCGGAGTGATCCATGCGCCCGCGGCACTGCTCGCTACCGGTGGACTCGGTCAGCTGTATGCCTGCAGTACAAATCCGCCCGGCGCAACTGCCGACGGAATCGCGTTGGCGCTCGAAGCAGGTGCGGCAATTGCGGATCTGGAATTCGTTCAGTTCCATCCGACGGTGCTCTTCACTCCGGGTGGAGTGGGTCGCCGGCCCTTGATCAGTGAGGCGGTCCGCGGCGAAGGTGCGATTCTTGTCGACACCAACGGCGATTCGGTCACCGCAGGTGTTCATCCGCTGGGTGATCTCGCCCCGCGTGACGTGGTCTCGCGCGCAATCGCAGCACGCCTACGAGATCTCGGTACCGATCACGTTTACCTCGACGCCCGCAAGCTCGACGGCTTCGATTCGCGGTTCCCGACGATCACCGCATCCTGTCTCGAAGCGGGCATCGATCCACGCACCCAACTCATTCCGGTCGCTCCGGCCGCGCACTACTCGTGCGGTGGAGTCGCCACCGACGTCCATGGACGAACTGGAGTGCCTGGACTCTACGCAGCCGGCGAAGTGGCTCGCACGGGATTGCACGGCGCGAATCGTCTTGCGTCCAACAGCCTTCTCGAGGGTTTGGTGGTCGGGGAGCGTGCCGGAATCGCAGCTGCCGAGCGTCGCGAGGTTCATGCCGAAGTGGTCAACGTGGTGCGCAAGCCGATGCCGATCCTCCCACGAGAGACTGTGCAGTCCGTCATGACAGCACACGCGTCGGTGGTTCGCGACGGAGGCGGTCTCCTGACTGCGCGAGCCGCGCTTGCCGACGCCGATCAGACAGTGGCGGTGGCTGCTGGGGACCTCGAAGACGCGGCGCTCACACTGACCGCGACAGCGTTGGTCGATGTAGCCGTGGCACGAACCGAGAGCCGAGGCTGTCACACCCGCACCGACTATCCTGAAACAGATCCGAATCAGCGTCGCAGCACTCGGATCAAGATGAGTGCCGATGGAGCGCTCGAAATACCAGACATGTTGTTGACAGGAGTTCATTGATGACCGAGCAGAAGATCCTGCCCGCGCCGCTCGACCGTGACGAACTGCTCACGTTGGTCAGGCTCGCTCTGGACGAGGATCTGCGCTATGGCCCTGATATCACTTCTACCGCAACGGTTCCCGCCGATGCGGTCGCGAAGGCTTCGGTCGTCTCACGCTCCTCGGGTACTGTCGCCGGCATCGACGTCGGACTGCTTGTTCTCGACGAGGTGATCGGCGCGGGTAACTACGAGGTCGTTGATCGGGTGGCCGATGGAACTCGGGTTGCGCCAGGTCAATCGGTGCTCACCGTCGTCGCGCCCACCCGCGGCCTTCTCACGGCAGAGCGGACGATGCTCAACCTCGTCTGCCATCTCTCGGGAATCGCCACGGCGACGTCGCAGTGGGTCGACGCCATCGCCGGCACTCATGCCAAAGTGCGGGACAGCCGAAAGACACTGCCCGGACTGCGTTCTCTGCAGAAATATGCAGTCCACGTGGGCGGAGGCGTCAACCACCGCATGGGATTGGGTGACGCGGCGTTGATCAAGGACAACCACGTTGCCGCTGCCGGTTCGGTGGTCGCAGCACTTCGTGCGGTCCGTGAGCTCGCCCCGGACATCGAGTGCGAAGTCGAGGTCGACAACCTCACTCAGCTCGACCAGGTGCTGGCGGAGAACGTGGAACTTGTTCTGCTGGACAACTTCCCGCTGTGGCAGACGCAGATCGCGGTCCAACGCCGAGACGCTGTTGCCCCCGAAACCAAGCTCGAGTCATCCGGTGGTCTCACCATCGACGTTGCCGCAGAGTACGCCCGAACCGGCGTCGACTACCTCGCTGTAGGTGCCTTGACGCACTCGGTGACAGTGCTCGACCTCGGGCTCGACATGTAGGTGCCGCTATCGCTCGGCGTCCAGCAGTTGCGGGACGGCCGAGCGAAGCGCGCTTGTCACGGTTGCGACCGCCGGGTGAGCGTCGGAGCCGGCTCGGTGTGCGATCTTGGTCCTTCGTCGAATGGGCATCGGCGTCAGGCGCACTCCGAGTGGCGGATGGATTGCTCCGAGTTCCGGGACCAGCGAAACGCCCTGCCCTGCAGCGACGAGGGCGAGAACGGTGGCGAACTCGTCGATGTGGTGTCGCACTTTCGGAGTGAACCCGGCCGCTTGGCACGCGCGAATGGTCATTGCATGACAAGCAGTTCCCGGGATCGCAGTAATCCAGTGCTGCTCCACGCAGTCGGTCAGCGCGGTAATGGTGCCGTCGGGATCTGTAGCGGTGTCGTTCGACGCCAGATAGACCGATTCGCTGCACAGAGGCAACGCTGTCAGGCCCGGTTCGCTGGGACGAGGGACGAAGTCGTAGTCGTGAATCAACGCCAAGTCCAGATTCCCAGCTCGTAGGGCGTCGGCGACGTCCGCTGGGTCGATCTCCGAAACCATCGGTTCCAACCCGGGATGCTCGCGAGAGAGGGCGATCAATGCCGGCGGGAGGATCGCCCGTGCGGCGGTCGGGAACGTTCCGATGCGCAGCGGCCCCGCCAGTCCACGACGCGCGTCGACCAATTCGCCCGACGCCTGTTCCAGGCGTTGCAGGATGACTTCGGCATGACGTGCGAGGTTCTCACCGGCCGGCGTGAGGCGGACGCGACGGCCTGTTCGTTCCAGCAGCGGCACGCCGGCTTCACGTTCGAGGACGGCCAATTGCTGCGACACCGCGGAGGGACTGAACGACAGCGCCTCGGCAACGGCAACGATGGTTCCGCGCAGCGCTAGTTCGCGCAATAGCTTCAGTCGACGAACATCGAGCATCAGCTCAGCTTACGCTCGACGATGGAAATGCGAACTAGACCTACAAGGTCTGTTCGGTGAGGCTGAGTTCTATGACTACGACTCGAGTTGACCTGGCTGGAATCCATGTACCACTGATCACGCCCTTCGAGAGCGACGGTCGTGTTGCAACCGACGCACTCGAACAGCTTGCGCACCAGGTCCTCTCCGAAGGTGCGGTCGGACTCGTTGCACTGGGGACTACAGCGGAAACCGCAACCCTCACCGAGCAAGAGAGAGTGACCGTTCTGGATATCTGTGCGAGCGTGTGCCGTGCGAGAGGTGCGACGTTGATCGTGGGCGCGGGTAGCAACGACACGGCGGGCAGTGCGCAGGCGCTCGGGAGGCTGACTCGGTGGCCTGACGTCTCGGCGGCCTTGGTGCCGGTTCCCTCCTTCACGAGGCCGTCGAAAGCCGGTGTGGCGGCGCATTTCGCGCATCTGCAGTCGTCGAGCCGCGTGCCGCTGATCGTCTATCACGTGCCGTACCGAACTGCGTGCGATCTGGACAGCGGCACTTTGCGGGAGCTGGGTGATTTGCCCGGGGTTGTTGGTGTGAAGTATGCCGCGGGCGGTATCGACGCAGCTGCCGTCGAACTCTTCGCGGATCTTCCGGACGACTTCGCCGTGCTGGCGGGGGATGATCTGTTCCTCGCGCCGCTTCTGGCCTTGGGTGCGTCAGGCGGAATCTTGGCGTCCGCTCATCTGTCGACCGCCGAGTTCGTGCGCCTGGTGAAGGCTTGGGACAGTGGAGATGTGGACAGTGTTCGCGATCTTGGGCGACGGTTGTCGACGCTGTCAGGAGCTCTCTTTTCCGAATCGAACCCGACTGTCATCAAGGGCGTGTTGCATGCATTGGGGCAGATTCCGACTCCCCATGTGCGACTGCCGTTGCTACCTGCGAGTGACGAATCGGTAGCGCGGGCGCTCGAGGTCTACCACTCTTGACTCGAACGGGTGTTCGAGTATTGTTGGGGGTGGGGATCGGGGGATTCAATGAGTGTCTATCTGTCGGATGTGGTTTCGGGTTCTGCGGTGGGGTTGCGCGGACGCCTGTGGCGGTTGTCTGCTTCTGAGTTGCGTGCTGCTGCTATCGAGGCGAGTTCGGAGATTCTGCGTCTCGAGGCTGTTCGTGTGGCGGTGGTGGACGAGTTGTCGTTGCGGCCGGATGATCAGGTGATCGCGAGCCGCGGGGTGGGTTGCTGGTTGGCGGCAAACACGATGCTGCAAATCCGGGACGGGAAGAAGATCGCCGCCCTCGGTGCAGCGCTACGCCCGTTTCCGGCAGTGGCGACCCGATTCGATGACGGGGACTGCTCGTTCGATCATGCCGTGTTGATCGTGGCGTTCTGCGAATCACCACCAAAGGGCATGCCTGACGAAGCGCTACCGAAGTGCATCGATTTGTTGTTGGCTGCCGCTTCCGGAGTGGAGGCCACGACCACGAAAGTGCGAAACGTCATCGCGACCTTGGAGCGCATTTTCGAATCGGATGAGATTCCACCCGCCGAAGATGTGGATCGGAACGAGTTGCGGATCGCGTCGACGTTGAACGGTCGGGTGGTGGTGCGCGGAGATTTCGATGCTCTCACCGGGGAAATGTTGTTGTCGGCATTGTCGAATCTGACGATGCCCACCCCGGCACCGGATGGAACCCCGGATTCTCGGTCGGCGGCGAAGCGGACCGCGGACGGGTTCACCGAACTGATCCGCCGCTACCTGGACTGCGCCAAAACCGGCACCGACGGTGGTCAGCGTCCGCACGTGAACGTGCACATCAACGCCCGTGATCTGGCGGAGCACCGGGACTGCGCCGGAACACCCGCTGCTCCTGATGGTGGAGCGGCTGTGTCGGATCTCGATGTCGGGCACATGCCCTGGCTGGGGCCACTGTCGGTGTCGCAGACCAGACTCCTCGGGTGCGACTGTTTCCTGTCGACTGTTCTGCTCGACGATCACGGGGCGCCGTTGGATGCGAAACCCGGGAAACGATTAGTGTCCGCGGAGCAGCGCGTGGCGTTGATCGCGAGAGACAAGGGTTGCGCGTTCCCGGGGTGTGCGTGTGTACCGGCCTGGACGGATGCGCACCATATCCGGCACTGGGCCAACGGTGGCCCGACCGTGATGAACAACCTTGTCCTACTGTGCCGTTCACATCATCGGCTGATGCACCGGAAATCCGGGTTCGTCGGGAAGTGGGAGATTCGGATCGGCGCCGACAACAAACCGTGGTTCATCCCGCCGCCCTCGATTGACCCGCGGCAGCACCCGCGACCGGCGAACACCACATTCAAAACCTGACTGAGTGGTGAGACCCGTTCAGATACACAACTTCACGTCGATAGGCTTCAACTCGGAGATACATCCGGGTTGGGGCCTGGAGGCCGTGGTGTTGTGAACGGCTGCAGATATGGGGGAGGTCATATGGTTGTGGACGTTGTGCAAGCGGTCGAGAGCGATGGGCCGGAGATTCTGGCGCTGCGGCACGCGGCAGAAGACTGGTTGGCAGAACGCGGAATCATCCAGTGGCGCCCACGCGAAGTGTCTGTCGAGCAGGTCGGGGAGCAGATTTCGAGAGGGGAGTTCTTTGTTGCGCGAGACCGGGCGCAGTTAAGGATTGTCGGCGCCCTGCGGTTGATCTGGTCAGACCCCGTGGTCTGGCCCGATTCGAACGAGCCTGCCGGCTACGTGCACGGATTGGTTATCGATCGAGAATTTTCGGGCACCTCGTTGGGTGAACGCTTACTCGTCTGGGCCCATCGACGGTCCGCGGAGGAGGGCGCGCAGTACTTGCGGCTCGATTGTGTCGAAACGAACGTGCGGTTGCGCCGCTACTACCGAGACGCGGGTTTCGCCGAGGTAGGGCGTCGTGACTTCGGAGATGTTGTCTACAACGGTTGGTTCAGCGTCGTGCTGTTCGAGCGTTCCCTGACCTGATTCATTCACAGCAACTTTCCAGCCGGCTCCCAGTGCCGCCGGGGTTGAAAGCGCGATCGTTGGCAGGACAGTAACTCGTGAAGGGACTTCCTGATGACCGCCGTTCTGCATCCGGCCCCGCCTCAGCGGCCGGCACCAACTGCCCATCGAGCCGAGCCCTCGCCGTCGTGGTTCCGCACTCGCCGTACAGGATTGGCGCTTACGATCCTGTTGGCAGCAACGGCGGTCTTGTATTTGTGGAATTTGACCGCGAGTGGCTACGCCAACACCTTCTACGCTGCGGCAGCGCAGGCCGGCTCCCAGAATTGGAAAGCGTGGTTCTTCGGTTCCCTCGATACCTCGAATTTCATCACTGTCGACAAACCGCCCGCTTCATTGTGGGTCATGGGTCTGTCCGGACGAATCTTCGGATTTTCGAGTGCCAGCCTTCTTGTTCCGCAGGCGTTGATGGGCGTCGGATCGGTTGCGCTCGTGTATGCGGCCGTCAAACGAGTGGCGACGCCGGCTGCGGGTCTTGTGGCGGGAGCTGTGTTGGCAGCTACGCCCGCTGCCGCCCTGATGTTCAAGTTCGACAATCCCGATGCATTGCTTGTTCTGCTCATGACTCTCGCCGGCTACTTCGTGATTCGCGCCATGTGCACGGCGGTGGGTCGACGAGCCGCAATGTGGGTGGCGCTCGCCGGAGTCGCGCTGGGCTTCGCTTTTCTCACCAAGATGTTGCAAGGGCTGATGGTGTTGCCTGCATTTGGTGCCGCGTATTTGATTGCCGGACAGGTGCGCTTGCGGACTCGCCTGTTCCACCTGGTAATCGGTGCTGCGTCCGTTGTCATATCGGCTGGGTGGTGGGTGTTGGCAGTGTGGCTGTGGCCCGCTGATTCTCGCCCGTACATCGGCGGATCGACCAACAACAGCGTCATGGACTTGGTACTGGGATACAACGGATTGGGTCGACTTTTCGGGAGCACCGGTGGCGGTGGCGGAATGGCTGGTGGCAGTGCAGGTTCCAGCTTTGGGGGAAGTGCCGGACTCGATCGGCTGTTCGGCAGCGAGATGGGTATCCAGATTTCCTGGCTGATTCCTGCGGCACTGATCGCGTTGGTGTTCGGACTCCTCGCCCGTGGGCGTGCACCGCGCACAGATCTTCTCCGTGCGTCGTTGATCCTGTGGGGTGGTTGGTTTCTCGTTACCGGCCTGATCTTCAGCTACATGTCCGGAACGATCCACCCCTATTACACAGTTGCGCTGGCGCCTGCTGTTGCGGGGATGATCGGCGTCGGTGGATACGCCCTGTGGTTGGTGCGTGCCCGCTCGATCGGACGCTGCGGCTTGGCAGCGATGATGCTGGCCGCAGGAATTTGGAGCTGGGTGTTGTTGCACCGCAATGCCGAATGGCTGCCGATGCTGAAGTGGATTCTGTTGGCGGGCACTGTCGTCGGCGCGATCCTGGTTCTGGTGGGAGCCAAGGGTCGATTTCGCAAGCTCGCTGTCGCTGGATTGATCATCGGCTCGTTGGCAGGGATAATCGGTTCGGCGTCTTACGCGATTGCCACTGCCGCAACAGCGCATGGTGGGTCCATCCCGACGGCAGGACCAACCGGCGCCGTGTCCGACTCCGGAATGGGCGGGGGAGGAGGCATGGGTGGGGACCAAGGGCAGGGAGACGGTGAGGCTCTGCCGAACTCTGATGACGCCAGCAGAAATCCGATGGCGAGTGGGCCAGGAACAACGAGTGGGCCAGGAACAAGCAGTGGTAGCGAAAGTACTTCCGAGTTGACGGCAATGTTGGTCAATGCGGGCACCACGTGGTCGGCCGCGACCAACGGCTCGCAAAGCGCAGCAACCTACGAGTTGGCCAGCGATACTGCGGTGATGGCGATCGGCGGTTGGAGTTCTGATCCCGCACCGACGCTGGACCAGTTCATCGAGTACGTGACAGACGGCGAGGTCCACTACTACATCGCCAGTGGCCAGGGCGGAAGCCCGAAAGATGGCCAAGGCGGGGACAGTACGTCGAATGCTATTCAGGAATGGGTCGAAGCGAATTTCACGTCGACAACGGTGGGAAATTCTACGATCTACGACCTCAGCGGGTATGTCGGATAGCGACGTAGTTGTTGTCATAGGCAATGATCGAGAAATGTCTGGGCGCACCGCACACGAGTCGAACCGTCGCCGCGAGCAATGGACCTGGCGCGACGGGCTGGTGATCGTCTCAATCGTCGCATTGGGAACTGTTGTCGCGGCGGTGACGAACGAAGACACGGGCACGTCGATTCCTGGCTGCGATTCGGTGGCATCGCCGGGTCCGCCGGTGCGAATCAACTACGGTTTTGCCGGTGAGCCCGGTTATGCCGACCCGGACTATCCATGGTTCTCGGGTCCGAAGGCCACCGCCATGAGCGATGCCCTACTCGAATCGTTACCTTCCGATGTCGACGTTGCATTTGCGAGTCCATCGAAATCGCTCGAGTTTGCGCCGATCCAGAATTACCGGGGCGTTTCGTTTCCCGACGGGGTCGACCCGATCGAGTTCAGCGGTTCGACGTCGGCGAAGGGAACCTTGACTCGCGTCGGGCGGACTGCGGATATCTCGGTTCAGGTTCGTGCATGGGATCAGCCGGTGCCACCGTGCCTGGAGGGGCTGGTGGATCGGCGGGAGCATCTCGCGAACGGAACGGTACTCGACATGGCAGATTTCGAAGACAAAGACGGTTCGGAAGTCGGGGGCGAGCGCGGTGTAGTCGCGTATCTCGGTGACGGATCCAGAGTTGTTGCGAGCATCGACACGTCGACCGACACTTCGACGGATAGTGGTCCGCTTTTGACGATGGACGAACTGATCGCGGTCGCGACAGCGCACGGGCTCGCTGTGACTGAGCCGGTTCCAGACTCGACGCCGCCACCGATGGCATCCTGCTACACCGATTCCGTGAATGCCGGTCCACCTGTGACGCGCATGGAGATCGACCGGCTGAATCAGTTGCTCGATGCACGTTGGAAGGATCTCGGCGCGGAAGAGGTCACTTTGGAACGCCCGCTCGGTTCGCTGGTTCCGGATGACTACGGACGGGGAGGGGCGTGCGAACGAATCGTCGTCTCGACATCGGACGACCGCGGTGATGTCGAGATATCGATTGGTACGGCCGTCCCGGAACCAGGCGCGATCCTGACGTTGCCCAACGCCACCACGGTGACTCGCCTGGTCGATCCCGATGGCTCGGGCGATGACACGGTCCGGGTTGTTCACCCCTCCGGCGAAACAGTAGTGGTGACCCAGTTCGTGACATCGGCTGGCTCCACATCGGCGTCGCCTTTGACGATCGAACAGCTCGAGTTCATCGCAACGACTCCAGGGCTGGTGATTTCGCGGTAGTAGTGGACGCGTCTCGGTTACCGTGTCGCGAATGGCAGGAGAAATTGGTCGGTGGCGTCTGTTGATTTGCGTAGTAGGCATGGCTTCCTCGATCGGGCTCGTGGGATGCACAGTCGATTTGGAGCAATCGTCACCCTCGCGGGAGACACCAGTCGGTGGTCTTTCTGCAGGTTCAGAGTGCCCAGGCGACCCCATTGTGGAGGCGGCATTGGCTGACGCACTGCGCTCACGAGCATCCGAGTTACCTACTGGATTGACAGTCGGCGGCGGGTCGTTCGATAGTGAATCGCGAAATGTCCGCCTCGATCTGTGCGTCGTGGATACCGACCCGCGCGACTCGGCTTCGTTGACCGCCCGGGCCATTCAGGCTTCGCCTCTTGGTGATTCGGTGAGCTCGATGGTCGTCCAAGTCCGCGAGCCGAATGGGTCGGCGACGACGGTGACGTGTGCCGACTTCACAGCGCACGACTTCTCGGGCGACCCTGCGGCGACGCGGAATGCGTGGGTGTAGGCATCAGCTGGCAGAATCGGAAGTCAATGTTCTTGTTGTCGAGTGACGTCGGAGGCTCAACGAATGGGCGATGCCAGCCCTGCTCGCGGTGACGACTTCTCCACGTGGTTCATTGACCAGTTCTCCGTGTACTGGCAGTCCGGTGGTGGAGCTCGCATCGAGGGACGCATTGCGGGCTATTTGTTGATCAGCGAGTCGCCAGGGGTCAGTGCCGAAGAGTTGGCGCAGGCACTGGGCGCCAGTCGCGGATCGGTGTCCACTTACATTCGCCGGTTGATCGACCGGGGGTTCGTCAAGCTCACGCGCAAGCCTCGGGATCGGACTCACTACTACGTCATGGATTCCGACGTGTGGGGCGGATTCCTCGAAACAGAGCACGTGTATCTCGAGAATCAACGCAAACTCGCGACTGAAGCACTGCAGTACGCAAATCCCAACGGCCCCGCCTACATTCGTGTCCTCAACATGCGCGATTACATGGGGTGGATCATCGACAATCGAATGTTGAGTAGCGAGTGGATGCGATTCAAAGCCCAACGCGACGGCAAGAAGCCCGCATCCGAATAGGACGCGGGCTTCTCGATCGCGCGATGCTGATCTACATCACTTGTTCAGCTTTGCGATTGCCTCGTCGATCATCGGCACGTAGCGCTCGAGCGACCAGGGCACAGTCAGAGGGTTGATCATCGAGGAACCGGTGACGAAGGGCTGCTCGGTCGGAGCGATGACAGTTCCCCGAGCCACAGCGGGGATGGCCTTGTAGGCGGGCTGCGCTTCGATCTCGGCCCGATTGGCCGGGTCCGAGTAGAAGGTGAAGAGCAGGTCGGACTTGTCGAGGAGGTTTGCGTTCTCGAGGCCGATGACGGCGGAGTCTGTTCCTTCAGATTCCGTCAAGGTGTAGACGACGGGATCCACCTGCAAGCCGAGTGCGCGGACCATGGCCACGCGCTGCTCTTCGGCGAAGAAGACGCCGAGGGTTCCTGGGCCCGTGTTGTAGATGAAGGAGAAGCTGACGTCGGCGTAGTTCGGATGTGCTGCAGTCGATTCCGCGAACTGCGACTTGATCTTGTCGATTTCGGCTGTCGCCTTCTCGGATTCGCCCATGGCTTTGCCGATGACGTTGATTTGCTCTTCCCACGTGATGGTCCACGGGCTCTCGGCGTAGGCGACGGTCGGCGCAAACGCGTTGAGTGAGTCGAACTGCTGCTGGGTGATGCCGGACCAGGGGGCGAGGATCAGGTCGGGCTCGAGCGCGATGATCGCTTCGATGTTGAGGTCGGTGCCGCCGGTGAACTGCTCTGGCAGTTCGCCACCCTGCTTCGTGACCGCTTCGTGCACCCACGGCAGATATCCGGTGTCGTCGCTGCCCCATGCGTACTTTTCGACGCCGACGGGGATCGTGCCGAGCGCGATCACGGTCTCCGCCGACCCCATGCCGAGGGTCACGATCCGCTCAGGCTTTTCGGTGATGACGGCTTTTCCGAGCGCACTTTCGATAGTGACGGTTTCGAAGTCGCTGCTGCTTGATTCGGTTGCAGTGTCGTTGTTACTGCATCCGCCGATTACCAGGGCGGCAATGACCAATCCACTCAGCGCCACAGTTCGGCGAAGTGAGCGCACACGGGCGTATCGCATGGGGAACCTTCCGTTGTCGATGCGCCGAGGAGTGAGACTCCGACGGATCGCAGCCGACGGCCGGTTCCAGGCGCGTCAGGAAGCATAGGCTAGCCTTCATCAAAGTTTCAAATCTGTTGAAAGTTCACTAGCCCGGCAAACGACGACATGCCAGGGGCCTCGTCGACGTTTGCCGGTCAGGCTCAGCAGCTAGGAACGTCGACGGTAATCTTCGGGTCGTCGACAAGCGGCTGGACCGGTACGCGAGCTTCGCCCTCGGCTGTGGGCTCGGTCAGATCGAACTTCAGCTCAACGGTCTTCCCTCGCGGAATGACGGCCCTTGTCATGAATGCCGGGTGACCCTGTTCGGTTCCGTTGACGGCAAACGAAATCTGCCCGCCCACGGAGACGGCGTCGAGTTTGGCGCCGGCTGTCGCCAGTAGGGTGACTGCAGCCACATTGGTGCCATTGGGCAGTCGTCCGGGGTTGTCGACGATCCCGCTGACATATTCGGTCAGTTCGGTGTCAGGTGCGTCGTTGGTCAGTCGAACAGTGACGGTTGTCTTTCGGGTGTCGCCCGTGCAGGGTTTGGCCGTGTAGTCGATTTCTCGTGTGAGGTAGTAATCGAGCTTGTTGCCGGCTTGGTTGTTGATCACGACACCGGCATACGGCGCAGCATCATCGGGAATCGCATGCCCGAGGACGGTGTCGGCAAGAACCGATTGTTCGTCGGGGTGAGAGCTCCACACTGCGATTCTGCCCTCGCTGACACCTCTGCCCAGAGCCTCCAGTAATGCGCTCGGCGACTTGATGTTCCCGGTCATCTTCGCCACGACTCGAGCCGCGATTGTCTGCAGATACTGCTTTCGTGCCTTGTTGTCGGAGGGAAAGCGTGCGTACGCGGTCGACTCGGTCAACTCAACGACGTTGTCGGCCGTCACCGACTCTCCGTCCGGCATCTCTACTGGTCCCACCGCCTCGAGGAGGTAACTCAGTGCTATCGGATCGGTCGCTATTGCACCGTCGACCATCTCACCCCCGGACTCCTGTGACCACAGGGACTGCCAGATCTGCGCTGCGTAGGGAAAGTGTGAGCTGAGGTTGCTGTTGCGAAAATCGGTGGTCGGTCGACTGTTTCCGTACAGCTGATTGAAGTCAGGACCAAGGTCTATCGGTTGATTGTCCAGTGTTAGTTCGGAGTTGGGGGAGAGCGTGTCCACCCGAGCGGCGCCGTTGTCGACTCGGACGATGCCGTATCCACCCAATAGACCGCCGGTTCCTCGGGCTTCGGCATTGGTCTGGAAACCGATGAAGTAATTCCGCGGTCCGTCGGTGCCGAGCATCGCCGGTGCGATGCGCGCCGCGGTGGCGGTGTTCGTCAGGAGGGTAGCCAGTTCGCTTGTCTGCGACTGCAATTCTGCTCTGGCATCGTTAACTCGGCCCAGGTACTTTGATTCGCGAACTTCCTGTGCCTGCGACGACAGCAATTCCGCGGCGATAGCTGTTTCGTCCAATTTCGGTTCCGCTTCGCGTAACGGTGCGAGTGCCAAGCGTCCACCAGGCTGCACCAATTCCGTTGGTGCGAGTGAAGTTCCGACAGTGACAGCGGGACCGAGAACGTCACGCGTGAGTCCCTGAACGACCTCGGTCATCTGACGCGTCGTGTCGAAGGGCGACCCGATGACCGGAATTGCGGCGGCGATGTTCCAGGGGAGTGAATGGGTGTTGTCGTACGCTGCGGATGCATTTCGATCGGCTTCCGCCGCGGCGGACTCTGCGACCCCGGTATCCCCGGCCAGAAGTGCACTCTTCGCCGATTGTGCATGGTCGCGAGCTGCTTCAAGGTTGTCTTTTGCCTCGTATGCCGTGTACCCGAGCCAGGCCACGAAACCGCCCACGACCAGTGCCGTTCCCGTGATTGCGAGTACAGTTCGACGGCCTCCCGGCAGGGTGACCGTCCTCTTCGGTTCGCGCTCCGGGCCCCTCGGTGGGATGGTGTTGGAGCCGCTCGGTTCAGCCCCGGAATCGTCGTCGGACTTTGGTCCCACCGTGTCGTTGTTCATCCGCTGAAGCTCCTGACGTTTGAGTGCGTGAAAGCTGCGTCGACATGTCTAGCAGTGTTGGCCCAGTGGTGAAAACTTAGACGAGACAGTAGGGTTCGGTTCGGCCGTTCGTGGTGTTCGCTCCCATGGATTCACGTGATCAGCCATCGAATGTTCGTGAAAAACAAGGCTGGTGAAATGTGAGGTGACGGGTTGAGTGCTTTTCCGTTGTCTCGGGCTCAGCTCGCGCTGTGGTTTGCGCAGCAACTGAGTCCGTCAACTCCGTTCGTGGTGGCTCAGTACGTGGAGCTACGAGGACCGGTTGACGTCGACGCTCTGATCGAGGCAACGAACACGGCATGTCATGAATTGGAGTCGCCGTTCGTTCGCCTCGTCGCCACTGATGCCGAGCCGGCGCAGATTGTCGATCACTCGATCGTCGACGATCTCGCATACCTCGACTTACGCAGCGACGACGACCCGGTTCAGCGCGCGAACGAGTGGATGACAGCGGAATACTCACGGCCACTTGACGTGATGTCTGACCGCCTGATCTCGGCGACTTTGCTTCATCTGGCAGACGATCACTATTTCTGGTACTCGCACGCCCATCATCTTGTGCTCGACGGACATGCGGCGATGACACTCACCGCGCGGGTGGCCGAGCGCTATTCGCATCTGGTTCATGGCAAGACGCTGACTCCATTCGGTGGTGTCGGGGTACGTGCACTGCATGACCTCGACGTCGACTACCGATCCTCGTCGCGGTATCGATCGGACAAGCAGTACTGGACGGAGATGTCCGAAGGCCTGCCCCGCCCGGTTCGCCTCGCCGACGGCGCCGGCCTGACGTCCATGCCGCAGCGCATGATGGTGCGGACACTGAATCCAACTCTTGCAAAACAGCTTTCGGATGTCGCGACCGAGTGGACTACGTCCGAGGTGGCGGTCCTCGTCGGTGCATTCGCGTCCTATCTCGGCCGCATGACTGATTCCGATGACGTAGTCCTCAGCTTGCCGGTGTCCGGCCGCACCACGGCGACGTCGAAACGTTCAGGTGGGATGCTGTCCAACATCGTGCCTGTTCGTGCGCAACTCGAACGGGATCTGTCGCCACAAGAACTGGTGCGTCAGATCTCGGTTCAGATGACCGGTGCACTACGCCACCAGCGATTCCGCTACGAGGACATGGGCTTCCAGGAGGGTCAGGGCGGATCCCGTGAGGCGGCGGGCCCGGCCGTGAACGTCATGATGTTTCACGAAGCCATTCGGCTCGGCGACGTCGTCGGCGAATTTCACGTCCTCACATCCGGACCCACCGAAGATCTGTTCTTCAGCATTTATCCGTCGATCGCGGGGGAGAACGTTCGCCTGTCCTTCGAAGCCAATCCACGCCTCTACAGCGAACGTGACCTGGCGATGCATCATCGTCAGTTCGTTCGGTTTCTCGAGGGATTCCTCGACTCGGCTACCCGTGCGCTCGGTGACCTCCGCATCCTCTCGACGGACGAAGCGAAGGATCTGGTCCCCGCGTTAGGTCCGCGGACGGACGGATTCGCGACGCTCGATTCGGTCGTCAGAGGCGGCGCAGGGCAGGGGAGCGTCGTCGCGATCCGCGAGCAAGGTGTGGACGTCACTTACGACCAGCTCGGCGCTCGCGCGGATGCACTGTGCGCCTTGCTCGTGGAGAACGGCGTCGAACGAGGTGACGTCGTCGGGATCCTGACCGAGCGCTCGACCGATTCCGTAGTTGCATTTCATGCAGTCGTGCGGGCTGGTGCTGCCCTTCTTTTCGTGGATCCTCAAACACCCTCCGAGCGTGTCGCTTTCATTCTCGACGACGCCGACGTGTCCGTTGTGGTCGGTGGCGAACTCGTGAACGTGCCGGCGTGGGTCTGCGTCGTCGACCCCAGGGAAGACGAGACCGTCGATGGGCCGGTGAATCGACGTGTGGGGGCGGGTTCATCTATCGCCGACCTGTCTCTGGACGACACCGCCTACGTGGTCTACACGTCGGGGTCGACCGGACGGCCGAAGGGCGTCGCGGTCACGCATCGAGGCATTGCGCCGTTGCTGCGTTCTCACGCCAGGCGACTGAACATCGATAGTTCCTCCCGCGTCGCGCTCTTGGCAGCTACCTCGTTCGACGTGGCGATCCTCGAGATTCTGGTTGCTCACGGCTGCGGCGCGACCGCCGTGATCGTTCCTCCCGGATTGATCGGCGGAGTGGACCTCGAAGACTATCTGCGGCTCGAGGGTGTCACGCACCTGATCTCGACACCGTCGGTTCCGCTGACGATGGATCCTCGGAAACTGCCGGATCTTCGAGTGTTGAACGTCGGCGGCGAGCGACCGCCGGTGGCGCTCGTGGATGTGTGGTCGAGTCATGTCGACATCGTTAATTCGTACGGACCCAGTGAAGCGACCGTCGCGGCATTCATGAGCGAGCCACTCGAGCCTGGCGGTGATACTCCGATCGGGCGTCCGATCGACGGCGTTGCCGCTGTGGTGTTGGATTCGTGGTTGCGTCCGACTCCGGTCGGCGCCGTGGGTGAGCTGTACGTGATGGGACCAGGACTGGCGCGCGGGTACCTTTCCCCGACGCTGACCTCGGAGCGTTTCGTAGCGGCGCCCTTTGGTGCCACTGGTGGCGGCGAGCGCATGTACCGCACCGGGGACGTCGTGCGATGGAACGATGCCGGTCAGCTCGAGTTCTTGGGCCGCTCTGATCAACAAGTCAAGATCCGTGGAGTACGCGTCGAACTGGGCGAGATCGAGGCTGTGCTCCTGTCGACTCCCGGTGTTGCGCAAGCAGCGGTGGTCGAGCGATCCGGGTCGCTTGCGGCGTACGTGACTGCCGCCGAAGGTGGGGACGGCACTGCTCATCTATTGAGTCAGAAGGCGGTCCACGAACATCTGGCTTCACTACTTCCACGTTCCATGCTTCCGGGTTCGGTGACGATTCTGGCAGCGTTGCCCGTCACGAGCCACGGAAAGACAGACCGTTCGGCGCTTCCTGAACCGACATGGTCCGCGGTCGCCGAGCAGCACTCGACCGTGCACCGTCCGATCGAGTACGACGAGGAATTAATTGCCTCGGTGATGGCCGAGGTCCTGGGCGTCGGAGTTCTCGGACCGCACTCCGACTTGTTCGCCTGGGGCGGTAGTTCCCTCGACGCCGTGTATGTTGCCGCGCGCGTGAGTTCTGCACTCGGTAGACGAGTTGGTGTCAGGGACGTGTTCGGCGCCCCGACTCCGGCGCGCCTTGCCCAGAAGATTCGTGAGGACCGGGCGGACTGGGTGGTGGAGCCCGAGCGGATTTCGGACGAGGTCACCGTCGAAATCGCTCCGGCGCAACAACGTCTATGGCTGCTCAACCGTCGCGATCCCCAGTCGTCGGCGTACAACATTGCGTTCGAGGTCGCGTTCAGTGGTGCACTGGATACAGAGGCGATGAGGGCGGCGGTAGCCGACCTGACCGATCGCCATCTCGTCTTGCGTACGGTGTTCTCGTTCGAACAGAATCACGACACGTGGCCGATCCAGGTTGCGACTGCGACTCCGGTGACTCTGATCGAGGTTCCGTCCGAGGATTACGAGGCTGCGTCAGCGGAATTGGTTGCGGCAGGTTTCGATCTGGAGACCGATGCGCCGCTTCGTTTGATCCTCACCTCCGGCAGCGATGCCGACCACCGCTTGACCGTAGTTGCGCATCACATAGCCTTGGACGGCCTTTCGTTCGCCACGATCGTTTCTGACCTGATCTCCGCGTACGACGCTCGCGCCGACGGACGGTCGCCGATCTGGCCTTCGCCCGCGCTCGACTACCGCGACTATTCCGCTTGGCACAGAACCGTTCTCGGTGATCCTGCAGATCCACAGAGCTTGGCAGGTCGCCAGCTGGAATTCTGGTCCGACGCACTCGCCGGCGTTGATCCGACTCTTGCTCTTCCCGTGGACAGATCCCGCCGGCCGGACCAACCGTCGTCGGCTCGGGACGTGACTTTCGAATTGCCCTCGCCCGTCCACGCGGCGCTCAACGAGATCGCTCGAGCGCATCACTGCACAACCTTCATGGTGTTGCACGCCTGCCTTGCGATTGCGCTGAGCAAGATCACCGGTGCGTCCGATGTGGTCATCGGAACCCCGACGTCCGGCCGAACACACCCTTCGTTCGACGGCGCCGTCGGTATGTTCGTCGGGACCGTGGCGCTGCGAACGCTCCTTCGCGGCGGAGACACCTTCGGTGAGTTCTTGAGTCGGGTACGCGAGGCCGACGTGGCAGCTTTGTCCAATGCCGACGTCCCGTTCGACTGGGTGGTCGACCGCGCGGTCGGTGGGGCCGCAGGCGACAAGAATTCCTTCCTCAGAGTGGTTCTCGCTGTCGATCCGGTAGCACCGGATTCCGAGCTCGCGGTGGGAACTTTGACGGCCCACGGCACTCCGCTACCTCCCGCGCACCCTCGCTTCGACCTCGAAGTGACTGTGCGCGAAGATCGTACGATTGACGGCGACGCGAGCGGTATTCGCGGCACTTTCCGATATGCCGCCGATCTGTTCGATGCGGGCACCGTGCAGAGCTGGGTCGAGCGACTGCGTCGAGTATGTGACTCGATTACCGAGAACTCGTCAATCATGCTGCGCGACATCGATGTTCTCAGCGTTGCGGAGCGCGAAGAATTGCTGGCTTGGGTGCCGGGGCCTTCGATTGTCGCGCAGTCGCTGCCCGACCTCTTCGGGGCCGTCGCAGCCCGGCATCCGAATGCAATCGCGGTGTCGAGTGGCGATACTCGCGTCACCTATGAAGAGGTGCGAGTTCGTTCGGAGGGCCTTGCCGCCGTATTGATCGATCGAGGAATTGGAGTCGGGGATCGCGTGGCGGTCGCCCTGCCTCGATCGGTCGACCTCGTCGTAGCCATCTTCGCCGTCGTTCGCGCGGGCGCTGCGTACGTCCCGATCGACTTGCAGTATCCCGACGCTCGCATCCACTACGTACTTGCCGATGCAGGCCCGAAAGCGATTGTGTCGACGGACGAATCAGCTGGGCGGTTCGTTGGGTACGAGCAAGCTGTCATCCTCGTGAACGAGACGGCTGACGCGACGGGCGGTTGGCCTGTTCCGCAGTCGGAGGCCGCCGCCTACGTGATCTACACGTCCGGATCGACCGGAGCGCCCAAAGGTGTGGTGGTGACTCAGGACAACGTGTTGGCTCTGCTGGCCTCGACTCGCGAGATCTTCGACTTCGGCGACGAAGACGTGTGGTCGATGTTTCATTCGCACTCATTCGACTTCTCGGTCTGGGAGATGTGGGGTGCGTTGACCACTGGCGGATCCCTGGTGATCGTAGACGGTGACGTCGCGCGCTCTCCCGAAAGATTCGCGGATCTGATTGTGCGGGAGAAAGTCACCGTTCTGAATCAGACCCCGGCCGCCTTCTATGCGTTGGCGGAAGTTACGCCGGAAATGCTGCTTCCGCTCCGGACGATTGTTTTCGGCGGCGATCGCCTCGACGTCGGGCGCGTGCAGGGTTGGTTCGATCGGCACCCGGACGTGCGGGGTGTCAATATGTTCGGAATCACCGAAACCACGGTCCATGTAACCAATTTCGATCTCATCTCCGGTAACGAGACTGTCTCGCCGATCGGGTCCCCACTACCAGGGTTTCGCAGCTACGTGCTCGACGCGTCGTTGAAGCCCGTCCCGCCGGGATCTGTCGGCGAACTGTACGTTGCCGGTCCGCAGGTGGCCGAAGGCTACTTGGGTCAACCAGGGATGACGTCTTCCCGATTTGTGTCTGAACCCGGATTCGAAGGATCGCGGATGTACCGCAGCGGCGATCTGGTCCGTCGGCGAGCCGGTCGACTCGAATATGTTCGCCGCGCCGACGGTCAGATGGCCCTGCGCGGTTACCGCGTCGAACCGGGCGAGGTCGAATCCGCGCTGTTGGCTCACACGTCGGTGGAGCAGGCCACGGTGGTGGTGAGAGAACTCGACAGTGGGCCGACTTTGGTCGGTTACATCACCCCTGCGAACGGACACGACCTCGACGGTGTGTTGCGGACTGCTCGTTCGTTGTTGCCCGCACATATGGTCCCGTCGGCTTTGATGCCGCTTGCGTCATTGCCGGTCACGATCAACGGCAAGATCGACCGAGCATCACTGCCGGACCCGACGTCGCAAGTGCAGCCGTCTCGGCAGTCGCGAGACTTCTTCGCTCAGACAGTTGCAGCCATTCTGAGCGATTTGATGGAAGTTCCGCATATAGATCCGGTCGGGAATCTCTTCGATCAAGGGGCCAATTCCTTGATCGCCACTCGTCTTTCGTCGCGCCTGAACTCCGCTTTGGGCTGCAACCTCGATGTCCGCGATGTGTTCGAGCACCCATTCGTCGATCAGCTCGCCGGCATCGCTGCTGCCCGAATCGGCGCGGGGCAAGCGTCTCCGTTGTCTTTGGTACCTCGTCTGACTTTGGTACCTCGCCCAGGCACTGCGGAGGTGCGGCTGTCGGCTTCCCAACACCGAATGTGGATTCTGAATCAGTTGGATACAGAATCCTCCGGCTACAACATTCCGATCGTGTTGCGCCTGACGGGTGAATTGGACGTAGCTGCAGCCGGACTGGCAATTCACGACCTGATCGACCGTCATCGCACTCTGCGGACCGTATATCCGGTTGTCGGCGAGCGTCCGGTTCAGACGGTGCTCGACGCCGAGGATGCGCTTCCGCTGTTTCAGCTCGAGGCACTCGACGGCGACGACGCCGAGAATCGTGTTGCAGAACTGGTGGGTTCGGGCTTCGATGTCACCGTGGATCCGCCCGTACGTGCGGCACTTCTCCAGCTTTCGCCTGACGAGTACATCCTGGCTGTTGTTATCCATCACATTGCCGCCGATGCTCGATCGCTCGACTTGTTGGTACGTGACTTCACGGCGGCGTACATCGCTCGCTCGGCCCAGCAAGCTCCGACGTGGTCGCCGCTCGCGCTCGAATACTCCGATTACAGCGCATGGCAACGGGAATCGGGGATTCCCGAGACGGTATCCAGCTACTGGAAGCATGCTCTCGAAGGCCTTCCCGAGCAGGTGACGCTACCCCTGGACCGTCCGCGTTCGACGTCCGCCCGCGCGTCGAGTTGCCGGGTAGAGATCTCGGGTTCGGTACGGACGGGCCTTCAAGCACTCGCACGATCGAACAACGGAACCATGTTCATGGTTGTCCACGCTGCACTCGCGGCGCTGCTGGCGAGGTACAACGGCAGCAATGACGTAGCTGTCGGCACTGTTGTGTCCGGACGCGTCACACCTGAACTCGACGAGCTGGTCGGCATGTTTGCCGGCACGATTGTTCTTCGGACCGAAGTCGATCCGTCGAAGTCGTTCGGCCGGTTGGTCGAGCAGGTTCGTCAGCGAGACGTAGCGGCGTTCGCGCACGCAGAGATGCCCTTCGACTCGCTGGTTGATCTGATCGACCCACCGCGATCGCGTTCGCGACATCCGTTGTTCCAGGTGGCGCTCTCGTTCCAGACAACTCATTCCGCCGCGTGGTCCATACCGGGGTTGTCCGTCACTCAGATCTCGCCCGATGTCAGGCAAGCAAATTTCGATCTGCAGCTCAACGTCACGGACGAGGGGATCGGGGGCGGTCTCGGTCTCGAATTCGTGTACAACGCTGATCTATTCGATGATCTGACGGTATCGAGCTTTGCGGGTCGGTTCGAGCACCTCCTGAATCAAGTGTCTGTCGACCCCAATGTCGTGGTAGGGCGAATCGACCTGTTGACGAGTGCGGAGCGAGCTCTTCTCGTCCCCGCACACGGCGCGGTCGACCGGCCCGATGCATCTCGGTGTTCCGGCACGACGCTTGCATCGATGCTGCGATACGGCGTCGAATTCGCTCCGGATGCCGTGGCGGTCGAAGCTGAGGGCAACACACTCACTTACCGAGACCTCGATGCACAGTCGGACGTCGCGGCCGACGAGTTACGTTCCGGGGGAGTCGGAGTGGACCACGTCGTTGCTTGGACTGCTGATCGGTCCATTGCGTCGATCGTGCGATTGTGGGCGATTGCGAAGGTCGGTGCAGCTCCGGCATTGGTGGACCCGGAACAGCCGCAGGCGCGAGTACGCGATGTCCTCGAAGCACTGGGCGACGGCGCGGTCTGCGGCCTCGACGCCGGTGGTGGGCAGGACGCGGACTGGGTGCGACAGCATTCCGAGAACCTCGCGGCCTACGTAGTTTTCACGTCAGGAACGACTGGAACTCCGAAGGCCGTGGTGGTGACCAACGGCGGGCTCGGCGTGATCGCCGAAGACCTGCCCCGTCGATTCTCGGCTGGTCCGGGTTCGCGCGTATTCCATCGCGGAGCGCCAGGGTTCGACATGACGTTGCTCGAGGTGCTCATCGCGAGTGCGTCCGGGGCGACGCTCGTTCTGGCGAAGGACGACCAACTGTTCGGCTCGGGACTTGCATCAGCACTGAGGCGCGAGCGAATTACTCATCTGTGCGCCACACCTACTGTCGTCGCCTCGATCGGCGATCCTTCGCTGCCGGACCTTGCAACGGTGATGTTCGGGGGCGAGCGACTCGGCGGTGCGTTGGCGAAGCGCTGGCAAGCCGGACGCAGAGTGATCAACGGATACGGACCGGCCGAGTCCGCGATGTATTCGCTTGCTACCGAACCACTGTCGATCGAACATCGGTCAGCTGACACTCACGACGGATCCGTCGGGTATCCACTGGCCGGGGTCGACGCCGTCGTGCTCGATGATCGACTCGAACCGGTGCCGCCGGGAGTCGCCGGCGAACTGTATCTCTCCGGTCGAATGCTCGCGCGCGGTTACGCCGGCCAACCGGCCCGAACCGCGGAGCGATTCGTGGCAACGAGTTCAGGAGTCCGGATGTACCGGACCGGCGATCTGGTGATGTGGAAGCCGGAAAGCCCCAAATCTGAAGGCAATATGTATCACCTGCATTATCTCGGGCGAACCGACGTGCAGGTGAAGATCAACGGTGTCCGGATCGAACCGGGTGAGATCGAGGCAGTCATTCAGTCTGTCGCGAACGTCGATTTCTGCGTCGCCGGGGTTCGGTCGGCCCAGGGTGGAAGTCCTCTGTTGGTCGCCTACGTGCGAAGCTCGGATGCCGAAAGAGTTGACACGGGTCAACTTCGCGCCGCTGTCGCAGAAGTCCTTCCGACGTACATGGTTCCGCATGTCATCGTCGAAATCGAGGGCGCGCTTCCGATGCGGAACGGCAAGGTCGACTTCACCCGTCTCCCGGCGCCGACACTGGATGCTTCCCGTGCACAGGGGCCGGCCACCGCCACAGAACGCCTTGTTGCCGAAGCTTTTACTTCGGTGCTCGGCGGGAATGAGGACGACCGCGACGCAGACTTCTTCTCGCTCGGCGGCAACTCGCTGTCGGCCGCGGAGGTTACCTCGCTCTTGAGTAGTTCCCTTGGGCTGGTTGTTCCGCTCCGGACCGTATTCGAGCATCCAACAGTTGCGGCGTTGGCGGCCCGGATCGATTCGCTCGAGCAGAGTGGCCCGGCGACCGATGTTGTCCGACTGGAACCGCGGCGCGACCCCACGCCCGCACCTCTGTCACGGAACCAGCGTGCGATGTGGGTACTTAACCAGCGGAACACGTCGAGCGGTGCGTACAACCTGCCGATCTGCATCGAGATCGACGGTGAACTCGACGTGCCCGCGCTGCGTCACGCAGCGACGGATCTTGTCGGCCGTCATGACGTCCTCAGGACCCGGTATCCGGGCACTCCACCGGTTCAGGTCGTGGATCCTCCGACCTCCCTGACAATGGAAACGCGACTGGTCGCCGACATCGAGGTCGAGGTGCTGCTGCGAGAGTTCGGCTCGCGCGGTTTCGATGTGGCGGCAGACCTGCCGGTGCGCTGGATGCTGCTCCAGGTGTCACCGGTCAGGCACGTTCTGGCAGTGAGCTTTCATCACATCGCAGTCGACGGGGCGTCGATGCGAACGGTGGTCGGCGACCTGCTGACCGCTTACGGCAAGCGACGAGCTGGACTGGATCCGCAATGGTCTCCGCTGCCGATCCAGTACGGGGATTTTGCCGCGTGGGAGGCAGCACGTGACGTTTCCCCTGTCGTCGAGGAGTTCTGGCGCCGAACGCTCGACGGTGTGACATCTGTGTCGCCGCTGACGGTGGATCATTCTGATGGCGGGCCGGATTCCGTAGCGCAGCGAGTGAACTTCGTGATTCCAGCCGTCATCACCTCGGCACTGCAGGCGCGAGCCGATCGATTGAAGGTCTCGCTGTTTGCGGTGGTTCATGCGGCGTTGTCCGTGGTGCTTGCCAAGCTGAGTGGAAATCCCGATGTCGTGATCGCGACTGCTGTCGACGGACGGCGTACGCCTGAGCTCGACGGCGTGGTCGGCATGTTCGTGGATACGGTGCCTCTTCGCCTTCGGATCGACGGGGACGTGCCGATCGACCTTCTGTTGGGTGCAGCTTTCCATGCTGATGTGGCAGCATTCGAAAATAGCTCTGTTCCTGCCGAATTGGTTGGTGAGCTGCTCGGCGGACGAACTCCCCAGATTGCGCTGGGTCTGCAGAACTTCGCGATCCCTGCCGTGGAGGTGGCCGGTCTCACGATTGAGGCTCGCGAAATCGAGACCGCGACAACGAAGTTCCCCATGCACGTCTCGCTCGCACCCGCTGTCGACGGATCATTGACCGGAGCGCTCATCTATGCCGCGAGCGCGTTCGATCCTTCGAGCGCCGACGCGGTTGCTCGACAACTGTCGAGAGTGCTCACCTCGATGGCCGAGGATGTGCCAGTACTCGTTTCGGATCTCGCGGTGGGCGCTGCGCCCAGTTGGACTGCTGTCGAGGTCGATTCGTCCCGGACGCTGACCCAGATTTTCGCCGCCACAGCGGCGCGATTCCCTGACAACATTGCTCTCGACGACGGGCAGCGCACGGTGACGTATGCCGAACTCGACTCTGCCTCGGATGCCCAAGCCTGGGAACTGGTGGCTCGGGGCGCAGGACCGGGTGCCGTGTACGAGATTCCGGCGGTACGGACTATCGCGTACCTGGTCCGAATGTTGGCGATCTCGAAAACGGGCGCGGCATTCGTGCCGATCGACCCCGACCTGCCGCCGGCACGGCTGAAGCAACTGCGCACAGTGCTCTCCGACCGCAGCCCCGTTCCCGGTCGGCAGTATCCGGATTCAGTCGCGTACGTCGTTCACACGTCCGGGTCGACTGGTGAACCGAAAGGCGTTGCAGTCACCCACCGAGGTCTGGGCCTTCTTACCGACGACGCAATCCGGAAGTACGGCGTGACTTCGGACTCGGTTGTGCTGCACGGTTACAAACCGACGTTCGATGCGGCGATTCTCGAGATGATGTTGGCGATCGGCGCCGGGGCTACCTTGGCGGTCGCTCCTCGGGAGGCTTTCGGCGGAAGGGCACTCGAAGAATTCGTCGCAGAACGCGGCGTCACTCACATGTTGTCCACTCCGGCCGTACTCGACACCATGGCTCCGGAGCGGTTCGACTCATTGGAGGTGGTGGCAGTCGGTGGCGATGTGCTCTCACCTTCCACCGCGCGTGCATGGAGTCGCCGCGCGCGAATGCTCAACGCATACGGACCGACGGAATGCACGGTGGTCACGACCGTCGCCGAGGTGGATCATCGGGTCACCATCGGAGTTCCGCTCGCCGGAATCGGTGCAGAGGTACTGGATACGCGACTGCGTCCGGTGCCGTGGGCCGGGATCGGTGAGTTGTACGTCAGCGGGCCCGGGCTTGCGATGGGCTATGCCGGAGATCCCGCCGGCACCGCCAGCTCGTTCGTCGCAGCACCAGGTGGACGCCGCCGTTATCGAACCGGTGATCTGGTTCACCGCCGCACCGATGACACGCTCGGATTCGTCGGACGCTCCGACCGTCAGATGAGCGTGCGAGGAATCCGCGTCGAGCCCGCCGAAATCGAATCAGCTCTGCGGCGGTGCACGGGCGTCGAGGCTGCGGCGGTTGTCCTCGTCGACGAGATCGCCGTTGCGTGCGCGGTTGGCGATGGTGTGGAGGCGGATCAGCTGACAATCGAGTTGGCCGCGATGTTGCCTGCGTATCTGATGCCCGGCCGCGTGGTCGTGTTGGAGTCGATCCCGCTGACGACGAACGGAAAACTGGACGCAGATGCGTTGCGGCGCCATGTGTTCGAGAGCCAGGCGCCCGATGCGGCAGTGACGGTTTCGGAGGAACTCGTCACCGCTGTCATGTCGGAACACGTGTCCGGAAGTTTCGGCGCTCTGCACAACCTGTTCGAATCAGGTGGTGATTCGTTGGCCGCAGCAGCGGTGGCAGGTCGACTCGCCTCGATCTTCGCGCGGGATGTGCCTGTTCGCGCCGTCTTCGACAATCCGTCGCCGCGAGCGATGTCTCAGTGGCTGTCGGCGAGCGCGTCCGATGGCAAACGCCGCGAACTGACTCGACGTGATCCCGGCATGCCGGCCCCGCTGGCGCCCTCGCAACAACGACTTTGGCTGATCAATCAGCTTCAGCCGGAATCGACTGCGTACAACCTGACGTTTGCAGCGGTCCTGGCAGACGACATCGAGCGTTCGGTTTTGAGCAGCGCCCTCGGTGACGTCGTCGATCACCATGCCGTGTTGCGGACTGTGTTTGTTCCGGGTGAACTCGGTCCACAACAGGTTGAAATAGACTCTGTTGCAGTCGATCTCACCGCTGAGTGCGTCGACGATATCCGTGCGAGCGCTTCGGCCTTCGCGACTGTGCCGTTCGATCTCGAACGAGATGTTCCGTTCCGTGTGCGTGTGTTCAGCGAAAATGCAGGAGCCGATTCTGCAGGATTGACTGTCCTGGTACTGGTTGTTCACCACATCGCAATCGACGGTGCGTCGATGGGCCCGATCCTTGCCGATTTCGCGGCAGCCTTCGAGGCGAGGGTGCTCGGAAGGGAATGGGATCGCTCCGCTGAGGGGATCAGCTACGGCGACTACAGTCTCTGGGCGAGAGAGAGCTTGGGCGATCCGGAGGATCTTCTGAGCGTGGCGCATCGGCAACTCGACTACTGGTCGAACGCACTTGGTGGCGTCGAGGATGTGTTGGCTCTACCCGTCGACAACCCCCGGAGTCCGGTGTCTTCACGATCCGACGAGATGGTGACGGAAGTCCTCGATGGTGCCACCTATGACGCGTTGTCGGCGTTGGCTCGTTCGCATGGCGTCACGGTATTCATGGTTGTCCACAGCGTGATTGCCGTGCTGCTCGCTCGCGAGTGCGTCACGGACGACGTCGTGGTGGGAGCAGCTGTGAGTCTGCGGAACGATCCGGCGCTGCTGAGCGTGGCCGGCATGATGGTGGGTACTGTCGCATTGCGCACGAGGATCAACTCCTGCGACCGCTTCGCTGCTGTCCTGGACGAGGTTCGCCGTGTCGATCTGGAAGCAATGGCGAACGCGGACGTCTCGTTCGACGATGTAGTTGCGAAGGTCGATCCGCCGCGCAGGATGAACGAGCATCCCCTGTTCACAGTCATGCTGGCATATCGGCGAGCGCTCGACGTGCCGCAGATCGACGGCATCACCGTCTTCGACATCGACAAGGCAGGGTCGTCGACCGGTTACGACTTGACGTGGGACCTGGTCGACACCGGTGACAGTCTGACGATTCGATTGCTGTATGCCACAGACAGATTCCGCGCGTCGACGGCGGAACTGTTCATGCAGCGGGTGACACGTATCGCCGAAGCAGTGACAGGTGAACCCGAGATCGTGGTCGGGGAGATCGAATTGCTGTCCGGTCTCGAACGCTCGGCGCTGACGGCTGCGAATCCTCGACACGTCGAACCGCTGACGATTGCGGACATTTTCGAACGCGCGCTGCGGCAGGCACCCGACGGCATCGCGCTGGAATTGAACGGCAGGCGCTGGACCTATCGCGACCTGCACGAGGAGTCGTCGCACTGGACTCGCGAGTTGGTGGTCCGAGGAATCGGACCCGATGACGTGGTGGCCGTTGCGCTCGGTCGCGGGCATCTGTGGATCGTTGCGCTGTGGGCGGTAGCGCGGGCAGGCGCAGCGTGGCTGTCGCTCGATCCGGCGCTGCCGACAGCGCGCCGACAGACGATGGTCGAGGAGTGCGGTTCGGTTGTCGGTTTGACAGCGCGAGGTGCATCCGAGAGTTTGCCGGACTCCGTCGAGTGGGTGGCGATGGATGAATCCTGCACTGCTGGTGGGGCTGTCGAGGTATCGGCAACGCCGGCTCATCCCGACAACCTCGCCTACGTCATCTACACGTCGGGTTCCACGGGAAGACCCAAGGGTGTCGAGGTTTCACACCGCGGCATCATGAACGTCTACACCGCGCACGCCGAGATCGCCGAGCTCGATCGTGGCCCCCGAGTCCTGCAATTGGCGTCGTCGACCTTCGACGCGTCGGTGATCGAGATTCTTCTGGCGGCGGCAGGGTGTGGAACGTTGATTCTGGCTCCTGACTTCGTCTACGGGGGAGAGGAACTCGCGAATCTGCTGATCGCTGCCGACGTCACACATCTGATCGTGACGCCAACGGTCCTGGCCACAGTCGATCCGGATGCAGTGCAACCGTTGATCGTCGAATCGATGGGGGAGCCGCTCTCTGCCCGCCTTGCGTCGGCGTGGTCACCCCGACATCGCATCGTCAACGGATACGGACCGACCGAATCAACGATCGCGGCATCGATTTCCGCGCGGATCACTGACGGGGACGTCACCGTCGGCACCCCGGTACCTGGCACGACGGCGTTTGTTCTCGATCAGAGGCTCCGACCGGTTCCGGATGGCGTTGCGGGAGAACTATTCCTCGCCGGCGAGAATGTGGCACGGGGGTACGTCGCCTCTCCGGGTCTGACTTCCGAGCGTTTTGTCGCCAATCCTTATGCGGTGGGGACTCGGATGTATCGCACGGGTGACCTCGTGCGTCGTAGGCGTCACGACCGAGCGCTCGAGTACCTGGGGCGCAACGACGCACAGGTGAAGGTGCGGGGTGTCCGCGTGGAACCGGCGGAGGTCGACGTGGCTCTGTCAAGCCATGGAGCAGTGATCTTCTCGGTTACCGTCGTCTCTGACGACGGGCGCGGATCCGCTGAACTCCGGTCGTACGTAACGCTGGCGGAAAACGGTTCGGTGACGGAATCGGAGCTTCGCGGGTTTGTCTCCGGCCTGCTGCCGAAGCACCTGCTGCCTTCTTCGGTGACGGTGATGGGAGTGGTCCCGTTGCTCGCTTCGGGGAAGATAGACGTAGCGGCACTTCCTGCTCCTTCGCCGCAGGTAGGGTCGAGTGTGGATCGACCCG
Source organism: Rhodococcus sp. MurmanLake-1 (assembly GCF_056945715.1). Classification (NCBI taxonomy): domain Bacteria; kingdom Bacillati; phylum Actinomycetota; class Actinomycetes; order Mycobacteriales; family Nocardiaceae; genus Rhodococcus; species Rhodococcus sp. MurmanLake-1. The sequence goes on from NZ_JBWZNF010000004.1 coordinate 478,182, forward strand.
TCTCGGATACCGAACGTCAAGTGGCACAGGCATTCGAGGGCGTGACCGGCGCGAAATCGGTGGGCCGCTACGACGACTTCTTCGAGCTCGGCGGGACGTCCATGGGTGCAGTTCGAGTGGCTTCGCGCTTGCGTGAGACCCTGAACAGGGATTTCCCGGTTCAATGGATTTTCACCGATCGAACTGTGGCGGAGCTTGCCTCTCGGATGGATCTCGTTCATGCCGACGTCGTGGAGGGTGATTCGTTCCATTCGGATCCGCTGGACACGATCGTCATGTTGGGCGGCAATCCTGATGACCTAAGGCCGCCGTTGTTCTGTGTGCATCCGGTCAGCGGAATTGCCTGGTGCTACGTCGGACTCGTCGGTCAGCTCGAAGGTCGACGGGTATACGGCATCCAGGCAACGGGTGCAGGTGAGCTACCCGGCACGGTGGCGGAGTTGGCGTCGGGGTATGTCGATGCCGTACGGAATGTGCAGCCGTCGGGTGAATACCATCTACTGGGTTGGTCTGCCGGTGGAACGATCGCGCTCGAGATGGCGAGCCAACTCGAAGAGACGGGCGATCTGGTCGGTTCGGTTGTCATGCTCGACGCGCTGTTGCCGGAGATGATGCCATCGGTACAAGCGGCTCCGAAACCTTCCGAACTGTTTGCACAGATCGGACTAGCTGAGGTTGAAACTGAAACTGCAGCATTGACTTTCGTAGACGTTGCGGCAGAGATCCGAAGGCAGACCGGTATGGATTTCCTTTCCGATACGGTTCTCGAATCCGTAGTGGGGCGGGTGGAAAAACTGTCGCGAATCGTTCGGGACCACACGCCGCGGCGCTATTTCGGCTCAGTGGAATTGTTTGTGGCGCAGCGTGATCTGCCTGAACATCGTCACCTGGTCGAAGAATGGTCCGAACTGGTGGGGCCGCTACGGGCATACCTGGTCGACTGCTCTCACTCGGAAATGTCGAGCACGGAGGCTTTGGCGAGTGTTGCGAAAGCCCTCGTCGACGGTGTCGAAAGCGTCTAATTCTCATCGAAGCAACTCAATCATATTGGGGTGCAGCAGATCTGCCAGGCCGGGACTTTGGTCCGGAATTGTCACCCCCGTGGTCCCCTTGCTTCAGTTCTGCAAGCAAAGTCTGTAGTCTTTCCCTTGTGGCAGTAAGCCATTCAGAAACTATCTCCGGAGGATCGTATGTTGGGTTCCCTTTTTTCCATCAGCTCTGAAATCGGTGTCCCGTCCGTTGATGCGCTCTTCGAGGCTGCTCGGACCATCATCGGCGCGATCTTCGGCCTGAGCTGACACGTCGCAGCGACCTTCCCCCGCGGTGAAGAAAGTCCCTGTTCTCCGACAAGGAGAACAGGGACTTTCGTGCAGCGTGCCGGTGAGTGGTTGCGTGGCGGCGCGTGAAGGTCCTACCGGCCGTTCTGTAGATACGCGATGGCTATCAGCGATCCGACTTCGTCGTTCACGTCCTCGGTGCTGGTGAGCCCGATCTTGTGAGTCGACTGCCCGGGAGCTTTGGCCGGCACCAGAAGTTCGGAACCGGGGGCCTCGACAAAACGTAGTCCGAGGTCGACTCGGGCTTTGGTGGCCGCTTCGATGGCGGAGAATTGGCGAGCGCGAACAAAGGGCGTGTATGTTCCGCGGCCTTCGACGCGAACATCGGTTCCGAGCTCTTCGATCAGACGTCGGGCTGCATCGAAGATGGGTCGCAGTGCTGCCTTCGGACCGCTGTACTGCTGGTCGATGTATTGCTCGACGGTCGGCTCCACCCATCCGGACTGTTTGGCAGTCTCGAATGCAATTGCCCACTGCGAGTTCTGCGGTACACCGTGCTCTGCTTTCAGCCACTTGCGGACTTCGTTCTGATCGAGCGGGTCGACCCCCGACGTGCGTACAGCCTCAACCCATTCTTCGAGAGTGCGTCCGGTACGGTCGCGCATGGACGAGGTGACTGCGGCCATCATGTCGGAGGGTTCCATGTGTCTGTTCTACCGGTTGCCGCTGTGCACGGGTAGCTCGCTCAGTCGATGCCCAGCATCGCCCTGAGCGCGTCTGCGCCGGTCACTTCGACGGGGTACGGCGGTGCGACAAAATGTTCGCGCCTGAGGGTGAAGAGTCGACGCACGGTCATTCGGCCGTCGGCAGCCAACTCCTCGACTGTGCCGTCGGCGCGGTACCCGACTTTGGTCGACACCGTGATCGAGGCGGGGTTGTCCGTGAACGCCGACGACACGACGCTTCGTGCGCCCAAAGAGTCGAATGCGAATGCGCAGATTGCCTGTCGGGCAAGAGTGCCGATGCCCCGGCCTTGGAACCCGCGCCCGATCCACGAGCCGGTTTCACCGGTACGACTTTTGGGAAAGTCCGTCGCGGCGAACGCCTGGCAGCCGACAATTTCTCCGTCGACGACAATGGCTGTTTCGAATTTCCAGTCGGCCGTGGTCATCGCTCCGCGGACCGACCAGTGGTATTGGATGAATCTTCGCGACACTTCGGTGGGAGTGCCCACCGTCCAGGGGACGAGAAACGGCATCTGTTCGGCAGGGTGAATGCCGGCTCGGACCAGCGCAGCGAGTTCGGGGAAATGGTCGTCGCGCACAGGGACCAAGGTGATGCGCCCACACGTGATCGTGACTCCGTACGGAGGCCAGATCTCTGTCAGTGGACCAACCATCGTCTTCAGGCTTTCGTTCGTGTACGAATCGGTTCACAGTCTGGCATGCCCGGCCCGTCCGAGTGAGCGACTTCTGGTCATCGAGATTCTTTTGCCCTCGCGGAACGGAGTCGTGACATTAGTGTGTGGACGGTGACTACAGACAAACCGGTACGTCTTCGTGAAGGTAGATCGCCTGACAGGCTTTCGCGCGGCGTGGTGGCCGGATACGCAGCGGGAAGTGTCGGCACGGGTGGATTCGGCGTGCTTCCAGGTCTGGTACTGGCGTACTACCTGACCGATACGCTCGGCGTGGCCGCGGCGCTCGCGTCGCTTGTGGTCATTGTCCCGAAAATCGCCGACGTTCTGATCGATCCGCTGATCGGGTCGATCAGCGATCGAAGCTCTCATCGAACTGGTACGCGAGTGCCACTCATGCTCGCAGGCGCTCTGGGACTGCCGTTGCTCTTCATTCTCACGTTCTCAGCCCCCGTGTCTGCGGGCCCCGGAGTCGGGGCGTTGTGGGTGCTCGTCTTCTTCCTGCTCGCGGCCAGTGCCTACAGCCTCTTTCAGGTTCCATATATCGCGTTGCCGACCGAGTTGACCGGCGATTACCACGAACGCACTCGTTTGGTATCGGTTCGAATTGCGGTGCTGGCCCTGACAATTCTGGTCATCGGCGCTGGTGGACCGGAACTCCGCGACGCTGCCGGGGGCGGAGCACGCGGTTATCTGGTCATGGCGATCGGGGTGTCGGCGCTGATGTGTGGGGCAATGATCTGGGCAGTTCGCGGAGCGGCGCGCCACACGGTGACCCACGCGGACGCGCCGGTCGGCTCGTTGCTCTCGCAGTATCGGGACGGGTTCGACGCGATACGACGTACCCGCGCGTTCCGATTGCTGGTCATCGTCTTTGTGCTCCAAGCACTTGCCACCGCTGTGATGTTGGCGGGCGCGCAATATCTGGCGACCTATGTGATGGGCAGCGAAGGCGCGCTCACCGGTCTGTTCGTTGCACTCGTCGGACCAGCTCTCGTCGTCATGCCGCTGTGGTACCGGTTCTCGCATCGGTACGGAAAGCTTCGCGGCTACGTCGTGTCCTCGGTTCTGTTTGTCGTCGCGACGGCGTTGTTGACCCTTGCGGCTGTCAACGCCGGTTCGTGGATCTACGGTGCAGTCGCCCTTGCCGGCGTCGGATATGCCGGCATGCAGGTTTTCCCGTTGGCGATGCTTCCTGACGTCATCGAGGATGACGCGCGAATCGGTGGACGCCAACGTGGTGGTTCGCTCAGTGGTATCTGGACAGCCTCGGAAACCGCAGGCCTTGCCCTGGGGCCCGCGGTGTTCTTGGGTGTACTCGCGGTGACCGGCTTCGTTTCGAAAACTGCGGGCGAGACTGTCGTGCAACCGGAATCAGCGCTGACCGGAATAGCCCTTGGCTTTTCGGTCGTGCCGGCGATCCTGGTTGCGATCAGCCTGGTCGTACTGCGGAGTTACCGCACCGAACAAGAATCCACTCACGAGAACGTAGGTGAACGATGAGTTCCACTCAGGCCGAGGAACTTCAGGGCAAGATCGTCGAGAGCACAAACCTCGAGAAAAGGGCGGCCGACATCTTGACTCGGTTGCGTTCGCTTCGTGAGCAGGACGCCCCGACGCACGGAGGCCGGGTTCTGTCGTACGTGTACGACAGCGGTCTCGCAGCCCTCGACGAGTTGGCAGCGGACGCAGCTCGATTGGTTCAGCCGGTCAACGGTCTCGACCCGACGGTGTTCCCGTCCACGGCGGTGATGGAGCGTGAGTTGGTTGCGTTCGCTCGCGAGTTCCTCCATGGAGCTTCAGACCCAGCCGCAGATACAGACACAGACACAGACACCGGAGGCGTAGTCGTCGGAAATGTCACCAGCGGCGGAACGGAGAGTTGTGTGTTGGCCGTCAAGGCAGCTCGCGACTTCCGCGGGCTCCCGCCGGGTGAGGGTTCGCTGGTTCTTCCGACCACCGCGCACGCCGCTTTCCACAAGGCAGCGCACCTACTCGGACTGGAGCTCGTCCTGGTACCCGTAGATCCCACGTCGGGGCGCGTGGGCGCACCCGATATTGCGACGGCAGTTCGGAAGGACACGGTTCTGATCGTCGTCTCGGCGCCCAATTACCCGTTCGCGGCGCTCGACCCGATCGCCGACGTCGCGGAAGTTGCTCGTGCACATTCGATTCCATTACATGTCGACGCCTGCATCGGCGGGCTTGCGTTGCCGTGGTGGGGTGATCTGCCGCCCTGGGATTTCCAGGTGCCCGGTGTCACCAGCATGTCGGTCGACTTCCACAAGTACGGATACTCACCCAAGGGCGTCTCGGTCTTGCTGCACCGCGGGCGTGACCTGCATCGCAAGCAGTATTTCGGGCTCACGGACTGGCCGGGGTATCCGGTGGTCAATCCCACTCTTCTCGGTTCCAAATCCGTTGCTGCTCTGGCCGGAGCGTGGGCGATTTCGCAAGTTCTCGGGCAATCCGGGTACGCCGAACTGGTGTCCCGGGCGCAGCGGGCCACCCGTGCGCTGATCGAAACGGTCCAGAGCATCGACGGGCTTCGCGTCGTGGGCTCGCCGGTGGGGCCGCTGTTCGCGGTCGCCACCGATGGTTCGGTGCCCCTCGAACGTCGAGTCGATCCGCATCGCTGGGTAAGCGCTGTCGGTGCCCGCGGCTTCGTCCTTCAAGGGCAGCCGGCGTCGACGCAACCTGACGGAACTGTATTGCCTCGAACAACCCACCTCACCGTCACCCCGGTGACCGAGTCGGTGCTCGGCGAGTTGACCAATGCGCTCGTCCTCGGTGCCGACGACGTTCGCGGCTTGGCGGCAGCCGAGGCGCCGCCGGCCCTGGCAGAATTGGCCGGAGCATTCGAACGTGGCGATGTCACCGTCGCCGATGTTCTTGCGTTGCCCAGTGACGCTGTCGCGGCAGCTTTGAGGTCGGCGGGGCTGGATCCTCGGGGTTCTGCTGATTCTCCCTTGGACATGGCGGCCGTCCTCGCGGCAGTGGAATCGCTGCCACGTGAGGTGACTAAGAGACTGCTGGTGGAATTCCTCGCCGGGCTGGTGGAGCCCTGACACCGCTATGAATACCGAAACCTCGATGAATACCGAAACTGCGATGAACACTGCCCAAAACTCGGACAAATGGCGCGAAAGATTCGCGAATCGGGCGTAAGTTTTCTGTCATCGGCTAACCATCTTTTGTCGGAGGGGTTGATCTGTGACTGGTGCCGCGACCAAAATTTTGACGGTTTTCGAGGAAGTGATCGGGGTTCCGCTTCCGGTTCGCGTGCGATGTTGGGACGGTTCGGAGGCAGGTCCGCCGGACGCCGCTGCGCGGGTACATTTCCGGAATCGGCGTGCCCTACGTCGAGTCCTGTACTCTCCCAACGAATTGGGGCTGGCGAGGGCATACGTGTCCGGCGATCTGGACGTAGACGGCGATATCTTTGCGCTCCTCGATGTCCCGGATCTGGTCACGCGGCTCGGTGAGAATCGTTTGTCGGCGTTGCCGTTGCGCTCGCTGGTGCGCGCCGCCGGTACTTTCGCCGGCTTGGGGGCGGTGGGTCCACCGCCATCGCCTCCGTCGATCGAGATGCGTCGTAAGCGAGGCAAGCGGCACAGTAAATCACGCGATTCGGCCACGGTCTCCCATCACTACGACGTCGGGAACCGCTTCTACGAAATGTTTCTCGGGCCGAGCATGGTCTATTCGTGCGGGTACTGGCCGGAAGGGGTCGAATCCATCGAAGCTGCTCAGTACGCGAAGCTGGATCTGATTTGCCGCAAGCTCGATCTGAAGCCGGGAATGCGACTGCTCGACGTCGGTTGTGGCTGGGGATCGATGGCACTGCACGCTGCCCAGAACTACGGCGTCGACGTCGTCGGAGTGTCACTGAGCAACGAGCAGGTCGAGTACGCCAAGGGACGAGTTGCCGACGCGGGTTTGGCCGATCGTATCGAGATTCGGGTGCAGGACTATCGCGACGTCGACGACGGCCCGTACGACGCGATTTCGAGCATCGGCATGTCCGAGCATGTGGGCCTGGCCAATTTGCCGGTGTACACGGCAAAACTCTACGACCTGCTCGTGCCGCAGGGTCGTCTGCTCAATCACGCCATCGCGGCGGTGAAGTCTTTGTCGGACAACGTCGATGACGGACGCACTTTCATCGACAGGTACATCTTCCCGGACGGTGAGATCCTTCCGCTGAGCAAAACCATTGATGCGCTCGAACTTTCAGGCTTCGAGACGCGTGACAGCGAGGCGTTGCGCGAGCATTACGCCTTGACACTGCGCGCGTGGGTACAGAACCTTCGCGAGAACTGGGACGCATCGGTCCTACAGGTCGGTGCTCCCCGCGTGCGTACCTGGTTGCTGTATCTCGCTGCCAGTGCCCTGGGTTTCGAGGAGCCGCACAGGCTTACGATTCATCAGGTCCTGGCCGTGAAACCAGGGGATCGGGGGGCCAGTGGCATGGCCCGCTCGCGTAGCAGTTGGTATCGATCGATTGAAGTCCCGCAGATCGAAACCGGTCCGCGCGTCGACTGAGGCCTATACGTTGGATTTCCATGAGCACCCGGAAGGTTGTCCTCGCGGCACTGAAGGTTTCGGCCGTTGCGGTATCGGCGCTGTTGTCGACCTCGCTACTGTTCACACCGGTATCGAACGCCGAACCTGTGAACGATTTCTACGACGCGATTCCGGGCGACGTCGGTGATCCGGGTTCGGTGATTCGGACGGAACCGCTGCCGCTGGCCGGTGCCGTTGGCGGAGTGCCTGGTGTGGGGACCCGGATCCTGTATTCGAGTACCGACACCCACGGATCCAATGTTGCTGTGTCGGGCTCGTACCTGGAGCCGGCCGCCCCGTGGTCAGGCGCGGGCCCGCGCCCGACGGTCGTGATCGGTCCGGGCACTCAGGGCCAAGGTGATCAGTGCGCGCCGTCGAGGATGTTCCCCACTGCCGGTCAACTCCGCCTGGCGGAACCCGGGAATCCGTCGAACTACGGTGCCGGTGTGGACAGTGTCGGTGTCAACTACGAGTCCGCATTTGCTTTCGCATTCCTAGCCCAGGGCGTTCGCGTGTTTGTCACCGACTACATCGGACTCGGAACACCCGGCATCCATACCTACGTCAATCGCGCCGAGGAAGCCCATGCGATGTTGGACGGTGCACGCGCTGCCCGAGCCTTGGCGAAGGCAGGAGAGGACGATCCGATAGCGCTGTGGGGCCATTCGCAGGGCGGCGGCGCCACTGCCGCTGCAACCGAACTGGCACCCGAATACGCGCCTGAGTTGAATCTGGTCGGGAGTTACGCGAGCGCGCCCCCGGCAGACCTGGCAAGCGTTCTGCGTCATATCGACGGTACCGGCCTGATGGCCGCGATCGGCTACACGATCAACGGCGTCCTCGACCGATATCCCGCCGCCCGAGAGCCGATCGAATCTCGACTCAACGACTACGGCCGGTCCGTGCTCGCCGACGTCGCCGGGCAATGCCTCATCGATTCCCGAACCAAGTACGGGAAGCAGTCGACGGCGTCGTGGACCACGGACGGCCGGCCACTTGCCGACGTGGTGGAATCGGTACCGGAGATCCAGCAGGTGATCGAGGAACAACGCATCGGGCGGCGAACCCCGGCCTCGCCGATTCTGGTCAACGGAGCGCTCAACGACGATTTCATCCCGTACGAGCAAACCCGGCGCCTGGTTCAGGACTGGTGCGCGCGCGGGGCCGAGGCGACGTTGTTCACCGACACCCTGCCTGCAGTGAATCCGGGGAGCGGTAACAATCACCTCGCGCCGGCCGTAGCGGACTTCGGTGTCGGATTGCAGTACGTGCTGGACAGATTCAACGGCAAGCCTTTGGTCGACACCTGCAACGCCTGACACGCCTGCTTCTCGATTACCTTGCGGCGTAACCACCGTCTCATTGCGAACGGTGGTTGACTGAGCCCGTGAACGATCGATCGCACGACCTTCCGATCAACCCGGTTCCGCGGAGTGAGCTGGGTGCCGGGCCAGCGCTGAGAGTGTCGACAGGTCTGGTGCTCGGTGTCGCTGCAGGCGTCGTCACGGCGTTGGTCGGCTACCCCCGGTTCGCTTTCCTGATCGGCTGGGATGTCGCGGCGATGGTGTTCACGGTGTGGACGTGGATTCTGGTCTGGCCCTTCGATGCGACGCTCACCGCGAGCCACGCAACGCGGGAAGAACCGGCTCGCAACGTCGCACACCTGCTGATTCTCGGCGCTGCCGTCGCGAGCCTCGTCGGTATCGCGTTCCTGCTCTTGGCGGCACCCGACGGACATCACTACCAAGTCGTGGCGGCATCGGTTGCAGTCGGTAGTGTCGTGATCTCGTGGCTGGCGGTCCACACGCTCTTCGCCCTCGGCTATGCGCGGCTGTACTACTCGGGCCCCGACGGCGGAATCGATTTCAATCAGGAAGAACCGCCGCGGTACAGCGATTTCGCCTACGTGGCCTACACAGTCGGGATGAGCTTCGCGATTTCCGACACCAACTTGAAGTCGTCGGACATGCGCGCGATGGCGCTCGGCCACGCATTGCTCTCGTACCTGTTCGGTTCGGTGATCGTGGCGTCCGTCGTAAACTTGATTGCAGGCCTGTGACCGATCAAGCCGCTGCACGTCCGATGCTCGAGAGGAAGCCGGCGGCTCCGAAGAACAGGCCGGCGAACACTCGATTGGTGGTTCTCTGCTGTTTGGGGGATCGCATCAAGGTGAGCACCCGTGCGGCCAGCCCGGTGTATCCGGTCATCACGATCACGTCGACTGCGCACATCGTGGCGGCGATGATCAGATACTGCGGAAGCAGCGGTGCCGACGGGTCCAGGAATTGTGGGAGCACTGCGAGCATGAAAACGACAGCCTTCGGGTTGCTCGCGTTCACGAGAAAACCGCGAAGCATCATCATCGGGCCGGAACTGCTCGCGGTTGCCTCGTCGGTCTCCACCTCGGTGGGCGCCGATCGCCACTGCCTGATTCCCAGGTAGACGAGGTATGCCACACCGAACCACTTGATCAAGGAAAAGGCCACGGTCGAACTGGCGAGAATTGCACCGACCCCGGCCGCGACAATTCCGATCTGCAGCAGCAATCCCAACTGCAGCCCGAAGATGTTCCAGTATCCGCGCCGCAAGCCGTAGGCAAGCCCTGACGACATCGACGCAATGGCGCCGGCCCCCGGTGACAGGCTGATCACCCAACTTGCTCCGAAGAACGCCAACCAGACGTGCCAACTCATGTCGAAAGTCCTTTGATCGGGAAATACTCCCGACAACCAGCACGCACGGGATCAGAAAAGTGTAGACGGACTGTCCTGCTCACTGCTCGCGACAGTGCAATGATCGGGAGATGACGTCGTATCCCGTACTCGACCTGACACCCGACGAATTACTGACCACAACGCGGACGGTTCGAAAGCGTCTGGATCTGACCCGTCCCGTGCCGTTGGACCTGGTGAAGGAATGCCTCCAGATCGCCCTGCAGGCGCCCTCCGGTTCGAATCGCCAGGGGTGGCAGTGGATGGTGGTGACCGATCCGGCACTGCGTGCAGCAGTCGGGCAGATCTACAAGGAAGTCACCGACGAGTACCTTGCTTCTCACGGTTCGGCGGCAAAACTCTTCGCCGATGATCCCGATCGCGCGCCGATCCAACAGCGAGTAGGCACCAGCGTCGCGTGGCTCGGTGAGCACATGGGCGAGGTGCCGGTTCTTCTCATTCCGTGCATCAAGGCGGGTAAGACGTTGCCGGAGGGGAACCAGGCCGGTCTGTGGGGTTCTCTACTCCCGGCCGCGTGGAGTTACGCTCTGGCCGCACGGGCACGTGGACTCGGTACGGCGTGGACGACATTGCACCTGCAGCGTGAAGCGGAAGTTGCCGAGCTGCTGGGTATTCCGGCCGGATTCCATCAGGCGGCGCTTATCCCGACGGCGTACTTCACCGGCGAGACGTTCAAACCCGCCGCCCGTGAACCGGTCGACAACGTGCTGCACGTGGACCGATGGTGAGCCTGATCTACTCGGCGATCTGCTCGATCGACGGGTATGTGGCTGATGAGCAGGGGAACTTCGACTGGGCGGTTCCCGACGCGCAGGTCCATTCGTTCGTCAACGAGCTCGAGAGGGGAGTCGGCACGTACCTGCTCGGGCGCCGGATGTACGAGACGATGATTCCCTGGGAGACAATGATTCCCTGGGAGACAACGGCACACGAGGACCTTCAAGGTACTTCCGCATCGGTAGGTTCTTCGGTGCCGGACGAGTTTGCCGGAATCGAGGCGGCGACAGTCGAGTTCGCTCAGATCTGGGGTGGCATCGATAAAATCGTGTACTCCACGACGCTGAACGAGGTGTCGACGGCGCGCACAACGATTGCCCGGGACTTCGACGCCGACGCCGTTCGTGCGCTCGAGAGCGAAGCGGTACAAGATATCTCGATCGGCGGGCCGACGATCGCTGCAAGTGCATTCGCGGCGGGGTTGGTCGACGAATGCCGACTGTTCGTCTGCCCGGTCAGCGTGGGAGGCGGATTGCCTGCTCTCCCGCGCGGGCGACTGGACCTGCGGCTGCTGGAACAGAAAACCTTCGACAGTGGCGTCATCTATCTGCGGTACGCCGTCCACTAAGCCGCGATCATCACCGCCGTGACTACGCCGAGTAAAGCGATGTAGGCGGCGGCGTGGATCCGGTCCGGGATGGCGCCGACAATTCGCCGGCTCAGTGCAATCGCAGGTAGAGAGCCGGCCAGTAACGCGCAAACGGCGAGAAGGTCGATTGCGCCGACTCTGCCCGCTGACAGATCCGAGGCGGTGCTGTGCCCTGATGAGGCCGCGTACACCGCAGTCGCGACGACGGCGACAGGCAAGCTCAACGGGTTGGCGCTCGCGGCGGCGTCGGCCATCGGAACTCCGCCGCGACGCATCATCGGAACCGTCATGACGCTCCCGCCGACTCCGAGGAAACTTGCGACGGCGCCGATGCCTATCCCGATAGCGCGGACGCCGTGACGGTCAAGATGTTCTCGAGGTTCAGGTGGTGTCAGAAACCCTTGTCGCAGAAGGCTGTCGAGGATTGTGACCACGAGGTAGAGGACGAACAGAATCCGAACGGCGCCGTCGTCGACGTGACCTGCCGCAACCGCTCCGAGGCCTGCTCCGGCTGCGACGGGGCCGATCAGTGGTCTGATGTACTCCGCCCGAAGCCGTCCTGACTTCCTGAATGCGATTGTGGCACTGAGTGAATTGACCACCATCACTGCCGCCGAGGATGCGACGGCGACATGCATCGGATCGATGACGTCCGCCCGAAGTGTGGATGCAGCGTAAACGACTGGGACGGTGACAAACCCGCCACCGAATCCGAACAGAACGGTAGTGACTCCGGTCAAGGCGCCGAAAGCGAGAAGGATGAGGGCGTAGTGAAGCACTTGATGAACGGTAGCGATTTCTCCGCTGGCGCACATTCGAAGGTTCGCCACGTTCCATTGTCAATCAGACACGGACTCGGTAGGTTCCTCCGGTGCGCAACATCTCGATCAACGACGTCGATCACTCACCTCGCGGTGTTCTCGCAATCGGAACCGACTACCCACCAGGTCACGTGCTGGCCGCCCACAAACATCGACGAGCCCAGTTTCTCTTCGCTGTGAACGGTGCGATGAACGTCGAAACCGATGACGGTGAGTGGACGGTTCTGCCGTCCAATGCGGTCATGATTCCCGCCGGTGTCGCTCATGCAGTGACGATGGACGGTGTCAGCACGCGAAGCCTCTACATCGAACCGTCCGCAGCGCCGTGGTTCCCGGTCAGGTGCCGAGTCGTCGCGGTGTCGTCGCTCCTGCGTGAGCTGCTCGTCGCTGCAGTCGACATGGATGTCGAGCTGAACGTGGAGGACGACTTCCCCGCACACGGACGCGGCGCCGCGGTATTTCAGCTGATCCTGCACGAACTTCGCGATCTTGCGCCCCTACCTGTGGAACTCCCGCTGCCTCGGCACCCGCGATTGCGGGCGTTGTGCACGCGGTATCTCGCCGGCCCGTCGATCCACGACTCGCCCACGCGGTGGGCCGAGCAACTCCACATCAGTGAACGAACACTGCACCGCTTGCTGATCTCGGAAACGGGGATGAGCGCGTCGTCGTGGATGCAGCGTGCCTGCATTCTTCACGCGCTGCCGAAACTCTCTGCCGGTGCCAGTGTGACAGCCGTTGCGTCTGAACTCGGATACTCGACGCCGGCTGCCTTCGCAGCGATGTGCACCCGAGTTTCGGGTGCACCGCCCAGTAGCTATCGGGCGCGCGTCAGGACACAGACACCGGGATGATGTGGGCGACGACGTCGTGGATGAGACCGTCACGGACTTCGAAGGTTTCACGAATCTCCACGGTCATGAGGCGAGTGCCACCGATTCCCGCGTCGAGCAGATAGGTGGTCGAGACGATGTCCCCGGCTTCCGACATCTCGAGGTCTCGTACGCCCTGGATAACGCGGTATTGGATACCGTTTTCGAGGTCGGCGGACATCTGTGGTCCGGAGAACCCCGTCTTGAGTCCGGCTTCGACGCGCGTCGCATCCGGGGCGAAATGAACATCGGAAACGTCATGGGAGACCAGGGCGTCGATGTAGGCGCGTGCCTGCGCCTCGCGGGGTGAATCGGCCGGGTTGGGGGCTGCTGTCGCAGCGCCTCCGGCAACCAGGATCAGGGCAGCCGTGGCAGCGGCAGTTCCGGCGATATTTCGCAGTGTTCGCATGGGACATCCTAACGACGAGGTGTGGAGGAATTTCGGAAAACGGCCGTCATCGAGTAGCCGTACAGCTGCGGGGAGGATCGACGAGCGAGCAGAAAGCCGGGGCCATGACGGGCACGTAGTCGGCCCCGACGCCGTTCTCGTGAATGATCCGGCGGTAGGCGTCGACGCCGTCGGTCGGGATTCGCGCCGCAGTGGGATCGCCGAGAACATCGACCGTGTAGAGGCCGAATCGAGGTCGGTACGAACCCCATTCGTAGTTGTCGGTGATGGACCAGTAGTTGTAGCCGATCACGTCGGCACCGTCTTCTCGGGCGCGTTCCATCCAATAGATGTGATCGCGTAAGTGATTCGCGCGTGTGTAACCGTCGGCGCGCGGCGCTCCATTGTCGGTGGGCATGCCGTTCTCGACGATGTAGAGGGGGAGTTCTGGATACTTGCCCGAGTACCGCATCAATGCGTCGTAGAGGCCTTCGGGTTGTGGTGTGACGTTGTAGAACTCGTCGAGTGCGGCGTACGCGGCAGTCGGATTGTTCAGGGCCACACCGTAGTAGTAGTCGATCCCGAGAAAGTCGAGCTTGTCGCGCACCCGATCCGTGAATACCGAATCGATCGCCTCGGACACGCCGGGAATGAAGGAGAAATTACTGCTCGCGCGGGCACCGGGATCGAGAACATGGATGCGGTCGTAGATCGCCCGGTGGACTCGGACCAATGAATCGAACATCGACGGTGCCTGGGTGAGTGCGATTCCGCCGTAGGTCAATTCACGCTGAACATACACAGTCGGCTCGTTGATCGTGATCCACAGCGCTCCGATTCCGGAGTACCGCTCGACTACCTTCTCTGCGTTGACCAGCCAATCGGCTTCCGTCTTCGGATTTGTCCAGCCGCCTTGATCGACAACCCATCCCGGATACACCCAGTGGTCGAGCGTGATCATCGGAGTCATGCCCCGCGCGCGGATGTGAGCTACCACGTCGTCGTAGTACGCGAATTCGGCCTCGTTCCAGCTCCCGGCGGCGGGCTGAACTCGCGCCCACTCGACGCCGAATCGGAAAACCTTCGATCCCAGATCGGCCGCCCGGTCGATGTCCTCGGCGTAGCGATGCCGGAAGTCGACCGAATCACCGATCTTGTCGTGGGTTCGTCCGGAATCGGAGTATCGAGACCAGTTGCTGTCCGGCGACGAACCTTCCGATTGGAATCCGGAGGTGGCAACGCCCCAGAGGAAGTCATCCGGTACCTCCGCCGAGGCGCGAGTGGGAAAGGCGAGCGCCCCGAGCAGGCACGTCAGTGCCATGAGTGCAGGCGTAACAGACCGTGACAGGGCTCCCATGCCTGGGAGACTAAGTCATACAAGTGTCCAGTCGCAGGCGTTTCGTCCGATCCGCCCGCGACTGGACCGTGTCACTCAGTGACCCATCCGCTCAGAAATTCCGCTCAGAAAACCATGGTCATCGATCCCGGATTCCACGTCCCGGAGCGCTGAACGGTCGCTTCGTCGACCTGGGCAGGCACTGCACTCGGATCGATCGGTGTGTACTTCTCGATCGAACCCCAATCGCGAGCCCAGTCGTTGTCGAGATACGACGGAATGGTCTGAGCGGTCAGGAGCAGATCGATCCACCCCAACGGTCCACCGCCGTAGTGGTCCTGCCAGGCACTGGTCACGAGCGCGCCGGAATGGTCGGGAAGGATCCGATACTCGGGGACCTCGGCGATACCGACCCGATGATCGAAGGGGCGTTGGCACGGGAATGCCAGTCCGACAGCCCAATCCAGCATGACGGGCGCCTGTGAACCGACGACGTCGTTGAGCTTCTGGGTCTTCGGAACCCGCGGCGGGGTGACGGCCACCCATTGGTCGGGCTTGCTGTCGTAGTCGCTGACGACAAGTCGAATGCTGTTGGCTTCGACGGGAATCTGGTCCAGCGGCACACGCAGGTTCCGCCACGACGGTGCCGGACCGATGTCGAGGGGCGCGATCTTTCCGAGTGTTTCCACAGCGTCTGTTTCGGCATCGTCGACGCCACGCGCTGTTCCGTATTCGACCTCGACGTTCTGGCCGTAGGTGACGATTCCGTCCTTGTCGACCGACCGAACACGACCAGCGGTTGCAATCGAGATGATGTCTCCGCGTGTGGCGTTCTCGCCCACGTCGGGGAGTTGGTACCAGTCGCTGGTCAGAGTGCCGGGGGAGGGCTGACCGTAACTACCCATGACGGGTGTTGTCGCCGGGTCGAGACCGAACGGTAACGCGACCGAACTGCCGTTGACCCCGGTCTGTCCGGCGCCTCCGCCGGTTCCGGCCGAGTTACCGGCGGTGTCCTCGGAGGTGTCGACGGTGTTCGCGCCGCCGGTAGCCGTGGCTTCCTTGTCTGCTCGAAGGTCGGAGGCGACGCCATTCGGATCGAATCCTGTAGCCCCACCGGCGGAGAGTGCTGTGGCGACGCTGCCCGAGAGGGGCGTCAGCATCGAGGCGTTCGGATCGGTCTCGAGCAGAACGTCGTTGGCGAGTCCGCAGTGTTGGCCGAGAACGGCGTCGACGTTTGCACGGCCCACCGAATAGGCCGGGTACTGGGTGATCGCGCCCTTGGCCATGGACAGCACCTCGAAGAGGACCATGGCACCTGCGGCAATCGTCAGTGGCGAAATGGCAAGCAGTCGAGCGTGCTTCGCGGACGGTTCCTTCCCGGCGGTGTACGGCTCACGGAAGAAGTACCACGCGGCGACGCCGAGCATCAGCACCGTCAGCCCGAGGAGGACGGTGCTCGCGCCGAGTCCGCTGATGGACACCGGCTTGTCCCACCACGGAACGCTGTAGCTGGACACGTAGTAATAGCTGTTGCTGCCGGTGAATGCGACAGCCAGGAGAAACAGTACGGCTGCCGCGAGGAGGGCCCGATTGCGCGGCGAGCGCAGGAGTTTTGTACCCACGGCGACCGCCGTCATCATCGCCAGAACGGCGGTGAGTCCGGCAAAGATTCCGAAGTGGTGCGTCCACTTGGTCGGCGAGAACATCAGCAGTGGCAGTGCGCCGATCGTCAGCCCCACGACGCGGCGTGACGGACCGGCGGCCAAACCGGGAATCCGGCCGCCCTTGCGCAGCATCATCGCGGTGCAGACGCCAAGGCACAGAACCATGACGAACACACCGAATCTGCGAGTCAGAGAACCGTCGACGGAGATGTTGAAGAGGTATTGGTAGCGGAGGTACTCGTCGAACCAGGGCTGGTTCGGTGAGATCGAGTGGACGCGTTGCATCTCGATGACGGCGGCGAGGCTCTGATCGCCGAACGCGGGGATGAGGATCGACAGTCCGGCAGCTAGCAGTGGCCCGACGGCCGCGATGTAACCGGTGGTGCGGGCACGTTCGATGATGATGCGCATGATCGGGCGGATTCCGGCGATCAGTGCGGCGAAGCAGATGAGGCCGGAAGGCCCGGCGGTCAAGGTGAATCCGGCGATCAGAATCGCGACTGCGACCGGCAGAAGTCGTCTCGTCGCGACTGCGCGTTCGATCGAGCACCACGTCAGCAGGACGCCGAGAGCAACGATCGGTTCGGGGCGCAGTCCGTTGTTGAACGGAAGCCAGAACGCGAGGAAGACAAGCGCGCCGGTCCACAGGGCGAGCCGGTTTCCGCGAATTGCGGCTCCCAGTCGAGGCGCGACCTCGCGGCTGATGACGAGCCAGGTGATGATGCCTGCCAACAGAGCTGGCAGACGAACCCAGGGGCTTGCAGTGCTGACGTGCGCCAGGAGTCCGAGGATGTTGTAGTACGGCGTTCCGAACGGGGTCTCGGGGACCGCGAACCACCGGAAATAGTTGGACATGTAGCCCGATTGCTCGGAGGCCCTGGCCATCGTGAACTGGTAGCCGTCATCGGTGGTGGTAGCGCCGATGAAGTGCCAGAGCACCAGAGTTCCGACGACGACGCCGTCGAGGACGGTGAACTTCCACCATCGGGCGGGCAGAAATTTGCGTGTGCCCCGGCCGTCGCGGTTGTCGAGGCGGTGCAGCGCGAAGAGGGACACGACAGCCGTGAGTGCCCCGAGAATCATGGCGAGAGTCTTGATCACCGACGGGCTCGACGTGAAGCGAGAGTCCGCCTCGATCGAGACGTTCAAACCGGCTGATGCCGAATCGAGGTCGCTGAAGACGCCGACTACCTGTGGTCGGCTGTCGCCCTCGATGACGCGCGGTTCGGAACCGGTGGCGCTGAAGGTGGTTCGGGTCGGCTCGGCGGCGAGCGTGAGTGCGCATCCAGTTTGCAGATCAGCAACGGGTGTCGAGAGCAGCACTTGATCGCGCAGGACAACGTCGACCCGAGCGGGAGCGTCGGCGGATTCGGGGGAGACAGTGGCAACAAATCCGTAGCGGCGCGCATCGGCGGCACCCGGGGGAGCCGTCGAGACGAGTGTTCCGCCGGTGGCGGCCAACTCGCTGATCGACGCGCACGGGATCGATGCCTCCATGCGCAGCGGTGTGTACGAGACCAATGGCGCCTCGACGCTTTTCGTCGACCCGGCCTGCGGCCAGTTGACGACGGCTGTGTCCTGCTCGATCGGCAGGAACGGCACTGATCCGCACAAAACTATGCCGAGGATCGATGCGACAATCGCAACGATCCGTGCTCGGTTCGGTCCGCTGGATCGCTGAGGGGTCGGCAAGGCCGGAGGTGCGGTCGTGGCCACGTCACTGTCTGTCACGACTTTGGACCCTAGCTGTGCGTGACGTGTTTGTTATAAAAGCACGAGTAATGGGATGGTCGTGTTCCCGGTGCCGTTCCGCGGTGCGGGGGTTGTCGGCGATCGAGGCGGGGTGCTGTGCACGAAGTTCACGAGTCCATTTCGTTGAGCCCACTACTGCGGCGTTCGACGGCCGCATTGTGCGTCGTCCTCGGAATTGTCCTGGTGATTGTCTGCGGGTTCGCGGCGATCGTGGAACACGACCCGGCGGGCTACGTCGGCGCCGTGTTGTCCGCGGTCCTGTCCTTCGAGTTGGCCGCGTACATGTATGTGGAAGGTGCGCGTGATCATCACCACAGACGTCGAACGAGTGTCGATCGCGCTGTCTCCGGGGCTGCGTCAGGTATTTCGGTGGGACGAAGTTGTGTCTGCAACTGCAGTACATATCGGGATGGGCTCCGGAATCGGTTATCGAAAGACCGGCCCAGGTATGCGGGTAATTCTCGCGTCACCCGGCGCCGGGGTCCGCTTTCGTCTGCACGACGGACGCGAAATCTCGGTGGCGACCGACCGAAGGGACGAGCTGATCGAACTCGCCCGGCGGCGGGCGCCGGACCTGCAGTGAGCGTCGCAGGTGGACCGGTGAAAAATGGGGTGCGCCTATCCTGGATAATTGACATCAGTTTTGTGTTTCAGGCGCGTTGTTCAGGCCTGTAATGCCGGACCGGTTTGCTGCCGCTTGCACAGGCACCCCGTTTGCGTACGAGAGGAACTCTCATGCTTGCCCGCACCGACCTGCGTGGTCGTACCCCATCCACGGCCGAACTTCGCGCCGCGCTTCCCCGAGGTGGAGTGGATGTGGACGCGGTGCTGCATCAGGTTCGCCCGATGGTCGAAGCTGTTCGTGATCGCGGGGCAGAAGCCGCCCTCGAGTTCGGCGAGAAGTTCGACGGCGTTCGTCCGGCTTCGGTTCGTGTACCCGCAGCCGAGCTCGAGCGCGCACTTCGTGAACTCGACCCCGCAGTCAAGGAAGCCCTCGAGGTTGCGATCGAGCGCACCCGCAAGGTGCACGCCGATCAGCGTCGCAAGGACACCGTCACCGAGGTCGTTCCGGGTGGCACGGTCACCGAGCGTTGGGTTCCGGTCGAGCGCGTCGGGCTGTACGTACCCGGCGGCAATGCCGTGTACCCGTCGAGCGTTGTCATGAACGTCGTGCCGGCCCAGACGGCCGGCGTCGGGTCGCTTGTTGTCGCCTCGCCGCCCCAAGCCGACTTCGGCGGATTGCCGCACCCGACCATTCTTGCCGCCGCAGCCATGCTCGGCGTCGACGAGGTGTGGGCCGTCGGCGGCGGGCAGGGCGTCGCCCTCCTTACCTACGGCGGAACCGACACCGATGGAACCGAGCTTGTCCCGGTCGACCTCATCACCGGTCCCGGCAACATCTACGTCACTGCGGCCAAGCGTCTGTGCCGTGGACTGGTCGGCATCGACGCAGAAGCCGGTCCCACCGAGATCGCGATCCTCGCCGACCACACCGCTGACCCGGTCCACGTTGCCGCCGACCTCATCAGTCAGGCCGAGCACGACGTGATGGCCGCCAGCGTTCTTGTCACGACCAGCGTCGAATTGGCCGACGCCGTCGACAAGGCTCTGGCTGCGCAGCTCGAGATCACCAAGCACCGCGAACGCGTCACCACGGCACTGACCGGCAGCCAGTCGGGCACGGTGTTGGTTTCTGATGTTTCCGCTGGTCTGCGCGTCGTCAACGCTTATGCGGCCGAGCACCTCGAGATTCAGACCGAGGACGCAACCGGTGTCGCAGCTCAGGTCACCAGCGCTGGTGCCGTGTTCGTCGGCCCATGGGCGCCGGTCAGCCTCGGCGACTACTGCGCCGGCTCCAACCACGTTCTGCCGACGGCCGGGTGTGCACGTCACTCTTCCGGTCTGAGCGTGCAGACCTTCTTGCGTGGGATCCACGTGATCGACTACTCCGAGTCGGCTCTGAAAGACGTTGCCGGACACGTCATCACGCTCGCCAACGCGGAGGACCTGCCCGCTCACGGCGAGGCTGTGCGTCTGCGATTCGAGGCTCTGCGATGAGTAGTGCTCCTGGAGAATCGATTACGGTCGACGCCCTTCCGATTCGCGAGAACCTGCGTGGAAAGTCGGCATACGGCGCACCGCAATTGACGGTGCCTGTTCAGCTCAACACGAACGAGAACCCGCATCCGCCGACGCAGGCGCTCATCGACGATGTCGCCGAATCCGTGCGCGAAGCCGCGAAGGAACTGCACCGCTACCCCGACCGTGACGCTGTCGCGTTGCGGACGGATCTGGCGGCGTACCTGTCGAAGCAGACGGGTGTACCGGTCACCGTCGACAATCTGTGGGCGGCAAACGGATCGAACGAGATTCTGCAGCAGCTGTTGCAGGTATTCGCAGGTCCGGGACGTAGCGCGATGGGTTTTGTTCCCTCGTATTCGATGCACCCGATCATCGCCGACGGTACCGATACCGAGTGGGTCGAGGTCTTCCGTCGGGACGACTTCGCACTCGACGTGGATGCTGCCGTCACAGTGATCGAGGAACGTCGACCGGACGTCGTGTTCGTGACCAGTCCCAACAACCCGACCGGACACAGCGTCGGTATTGCGGAACTACGACGCATCCTCGACGTGGCGCCGGGCATCGTGATCGTCGACGAGGCGTACGCGGAGTTCTCCGCTGCCCCCAGCGCGATGACGCTGATCGACGAGTTCCCGGCCAAGCTGGTTGTGACCCGCACCATGAGCAAGGCTTTCGCGTTTGCCGGTGGCCGACTCGGCTACCTCGCCGCCGCTCCCGCGTTCATCGACGCACTGTTGTTGGTGCGCTTGCCGTATCACCTCTCGGTGGTCACGCAAGCGGCGGCACGTGCCGCCCTGCGTCACGCCGACGAGACCCTCGGCAGTGTCCACGCCTTGTCCGCCGAGCGTGATCGGGTGTCGAAGGCACTGGCGGACAACGGTTTCCGAGTGATTCCCAGTGACGCGAACTTCATCTTGTTCGGTCAGTTCACCGACAGCGCACAGGCGTGGAAGGAATACCTCGACCGCGGGGTTCTCATCCGCGACATCGGCATCCCCGGATATCTGCGGGCCACCGTGGGACTCGAAGCCGAGAACGACGCGTTCATCAAGGCCAGTGACGAAATCGCAGGCACCCAGCTGGTCGACACGAATTCAGGAGAGACGGCATGAGCGATCGCATCGCGCGGATCGAACGAACAACTCGGGAATCAAGCATCGTCGTCGAACTGAATCTGGACGGGACCGGCATCGTCGACGTCTCCACCGGCGTTCCGTTCTTCGACCACATGCTAAATGCCTTGGGTACGCACGCCAGCTTCGATCTGGACGTCAAGGCGAAGGGTGACGTCGAGATCGACGCTCACCACACCGTCGAGGACACCGCGATCGTTTTCGGCCAGGCGCTCGGCCAGGCTCTCGGCGACAAGAAGGGCATCCGTCGTTTCGGCGACGCTTTCATCCCGATGGACGAAACGTTGGCGCACGCGTCGGTCGACGTCTCCGGTCGCCCTTACTGCGTGCACACCGGTGAGCCCGACTACATGGTGCATTCCGTCATCGGCGGGTACCCGGGCGTTCCGTATCACGCGGTGATCAACCGCCACGTGTTCGAGTCGATCGCATTGAATGCACGTATCGCACTGCACGTTCGGGTTCTGTACGGCCGCGATCAGCATCACATCACCGAAGCCGAGTACAAGGCCGTTGCGCGCGCTCTGCGTGAGGCGGTCGAGCCGGATCCGCGCGTGAGTGGCGTGCCGTCGACGAAGGGCACACTGTGAGCGTCCTCTTCACCTACCTGCTGTTCATCGGTGCGGGTATTGCCGTGGGCGGCGCCTACTCGATGTTCAAGGTCAACAAGCTTGCGTCGGGAATCCTTCTGGGGTTGGCGGTTCTGGCGGCGGTAGCGGGCGCACTGCGTCTGTGACGCGAGATCCTGCTCCATCGCCGGGGTTGCTTCGCACTCCGGGCATGATCGGTGTCCTGATCATGGCGGCGGCAGCTTTCGGTGGCTGGTCGTTGCTCTTGCCGGTGGTGCCGTTGCTGGTTGCGCATTCCGGCGGATCGGATGCGCTCGCCGGATCGGTGACCGGTGTCTTCATGGCGGCCACGGTCGTGACGCAACTGCTCGTGCCTCGGTTGTTGCGGACGCAGGGCTACCGGCGCGTGCTGGCGGTCGGATGTCTGCTCCTCGGTCCACCGTCGTTGGTGCTGTTGATCTCGGCCGACGCCGGCCCCGTCCTGGCGGTTTCCGCGGTGCGAGGAATCGGTTTCGGCATGCTGACGGTTGCCGGCAGCGCGCTCGTGGCGGAGTTGGCGCCCAAACGAATTCTGGGCCGTGCCACCGGCGCTCAGGGAATCGCGATCGCAGCGTCACAAATGGCGGGGCTTCCGCTGGGGCTTGCGATCATGGAACGGTGGTCGGCGACACCGGTGTTCGTTCTCGGTGCGCTGATCCCGGCACTCGCGCTGGTGGCCATTGCCGGGTTGCCGAAGATCTTCGCCCAGCCCACCGGCGAATCCGCCCGGTTGAGTGTGTTCGTCGTCTTGGTCCCGGTGCTCGCTCTGGCGTGTGTGTCCGCGTCGTTCGGCGGGCTGTCGTCTCTACTGCCGATCGCAATCTCGGAGCGCGCGGCCGTTGCAGGTGTGGTGTTGGCGACCGCCAGTGGATCGATGTTGATCGGCCGGTACTCGGCGGGCCTGATCGCCGATCGTCTCGGCAGTGGTCGGACACTCGCGCCGGCATTGGCGTCGTCGACCATCGGATTGGTGCTGTTCGCGATCAACGTCGACGGCGGGCCGACGCCGGTCTTGTTCTGCGCGGCGGTCCTTTTCGGGCTCGGGTTCGGGGCGGTGCAGAACGAATCCTTGGTCATGGCGTTTCAGGCTGCCGGCCCGAGGCAACTCGGATCCGCCAGCGCGATCTGGAACATCGGCTACGACGCCGGCACCGGAATCGGTGCACTGGCGTTGGGATTCGTGGCCACGACTGCCGGCTATGCGTGGGTCTTCGCGGTCTCCGCGGTCGTTGTCGCTCTGCTCCCGGCACTGGCCGCGGGCGGCAAAGTGATCGGCAGCAGGGTTGCCCGATAGAGTTGGGGCATGAGCGCTTCCACGATTGCTGTACTCGATTACGGCTCCGGCAACCTGCATTCGGCTACTCGCGCACTGGCGCGCACCGGGGCGCAGGTGGAGGTGACCAACGATATGAAGGTTGCATTGGCGGCCGACGGTCTGGTGGTGCCCGGCGTCGGTGCGTTCGCGGCCTGCATGGAAGGTCTGCGCGCAGTCCAGGGTGACCGAATCATCGGTAGACGCTTGGCCGGTGGCCGACCGGTGCTGGGTATCTGCGTCGGCATGCAGATTCTGTTCGACCGGGGAGTCGAATTCGGTGTCGAGGCGGAGGGCTGCGGCGAATGGCCTGGCACCGTCGAGAGGCTGCAAGCAGAGGTTTTGCCGCACATGGGCTGGAACACCGTGGAGGCTCCGGAGTCGAGCATGCTGTTCAAGGGTATCGACGCCGACACCCGCTTCTACTTCGTTCACTCGTACGGTGTGCAGAGTTGGGAACTCGCGCCGTCCGAGCACATCGCACCTCCGAAGCTGACGTGGGCAGATCACGGCGGAAAGTTCCTCGCTGCCGTCGAGAACGGTGCGTTGTCGGCAACGCAGTTCCACCCGGAGAAATCCGGCGACGCAGGCGCCGAGTTGCTGAGCAACTGGGTGCAGAGTTTGTGACCGGGAGTTCCGGCCCGAACCGCGGCGACGACTTTTCCCTCGCTCGTCTGGCGTTGCTCTCGCTCGGCGCCGCTGTGGCTGCGTTGGCGGTCGCCACCGTCGTCATCGTCGTGCTCAAACCCTCGCCGGGTGTCGGTCTCGCGATCGGTCTCGTGGGGGTCGTTGCTGCGATCGCGGCAATGGGCGTCGTATCCAAGCGGATGACCCGAAAAGCGTTCGGTGACCCGGAAGACGGTTCGAGGTCCTGACCTACTAGGGTTACCGCACGTGAGCCTGGTCCTTTTGCCTGCTGTAGATGTTGTCAACGGTGAAGCTGTTCGCCTCGTGCAAGGAGAGGCGGGAAGTGAGACCGGTTACGGGTCGCCCCGCGACGCTGCTCTTGCGTGGCAGAACGACGGTGCCGAATGGGTGCATCTTGTCGACCTCGACGCCGCTTTCGGGCGTGGGTCCAACAGCGAACTGCTGGCAGGCGTCATCGGCGACCTGACGGTCAAGGTGGAACTCTCCGGAGGAATCCGCGACGACGCTTCCTTGGAAGCTGCACTGGCCACCGGCTGTGCCCGCGTCAATCTCGGAACCGCCGCTATCGAAGATCCCGAGTGGTGTGCCCGTGCATTGGCCAAGTACGGCGACAAGATCGCCGTCGGACTCGACGTTCGTCTGGTCGACGGCCAGTACCGCACCCGTGGGCGCGGCTGGGTCACCGACGGCGGCGATCTGTGGGAGACCCTGGCCCGTCTCGATCGCGACGGCTGCACCCGTTACGTCGTCACCGACGTCTCCAAAGACGGCACACTCACCGGTCCCAACCTCGAACTTCTCAGTCAGGTCTGCGCTGTCACCGACGCTCACGTCGTCGCCTCCGGTGGTGTGTCGACCATCGAGGATCTGCTCGCCATTTCCAGCCTGGTTGATCAGGGTGTCGAGGGCGCGATTGTCGGCAAGGCGCTGTATGCCGGTCGCTTCACGCTCCCCGAAGCACTGGCAGCAGTTTCCGGATAGATTTTCCAGATGACACCGACGCGTGACCTCGACGAACTTCTCGCGATTGCGGGTCGGCTTCTCGACGGCGTCCACGATCAGTTCGTCTCCGGCGTCGGTGCACCCAGCGCGGTCCGTAAGGGCTGGGGCGATTTTGCCACCGAGGTCGATCTCGCGCTCGAGAAGCGGTTGACCGCGGAGTTGTTCGAGCAGACCGGCATCGAGGTGCACGGCGAGGAATTCGGCGGCCCAGACGTCGGTTCGGGACTGGTCTGGGTTCTAGACCCCGTCGACGGTACTTTCAACTACTCGGCCGGATTGCCCACTGCCGGAACGCTGTTGGCGCTTCTCGACGATGGTGTCCCGGTGCTCGGATTGACCTGGCTTCCGTTGATCGCTCACACGTACGCCACTCGTGCCGGCGGTCCGTTGTTGGTCAACGGAATCGCCGTACCGCCGCTGGAGCCAACCGATCTGGCGTCGTCGATCGTCGGATTGGGTGCCCTCAACGTCAACAGTCGCGGCCGGATACCGGGCAGTTTCAGGCTCGACCTGCTCGCCGAGATCAGCAAAGTGTCCTCGCGGATCCGGATACACGGTTCCACCGGAGTCGATCTGGCCTTCACCGCGGCCGGCATCCTGGGCGGTGCGATCGTCTACGGCCGCAACGCGTGGGACAACGCGGCCGGGGTCGCGCTCGTTCGTGGCGCGGGCGGGGTGGTCACCGATCTGGCCGGCAACCCGTGGACCGTAGAATCGGAGTCGGTGCTCGCTGCCGCCCCGGGCATCCACGGTGAGATTCTCGATATTCTCAACGCGCTCGGTGATCCGCGCGCTTCGTCCTCAGGAGGACCACAGTCATGACCCTCGCAGTTCGTGTGATTCCGTGCCTCGACGTCGACGCCGGACGAGTGGTCAAGGGTGTCAACTTCGAGAATCTTCGCGACGCCGGAGATCCGGTGGAACTCGCGGCAGCGTACGACGCTCAGGGCGCCGACGAACTGACCTTCCTGGACGTCACCGCCTCCACGTCGGATCGTGGCACGATGCTCGACGTCGTAAGTCGTACTGCCGAGCAGGTTTTCATTCCTCTGACCGTCGGCGGTGGAGTGCGCACGGTCGCGGACGTCGATCGTCTGCTGCGTGCCGGTGCCGACAAGGTCAGCGTCAACACCGCGGCGATTGCGCGCCCGGAACTGCTCAAGGAACTGAGTGAGCGTTTCGGCTCGCAGTGCATCGTCCTCTCGGTCGACGCCCGCACCGTTCCCCAGGGGCAGCCGGACACACCGTCGGGGTGGGAGGTCACCACGCACGGGGGCAAGCGCGGCACCGGGATCGACGCTGTCGAGTGGGCCGAGCGTGGTGCCGAGTTGGGCGTGGGGGAGATCCTGCTCAACTCCATGGACGCCGACGGTACTAAAGCCGGCTTCGACCTTCTGATGATCCGCGCTGTCCGGGCGGCAGTCCACGTACCGGTGATCGCCAGTGGCGGTGCCGGCCTGGTCGAGCACTTTGCCCCGGCAGTCGAAGCGGGCGCAGACGCAGTTCTCGCAGCGAGCGTCTTCCACTTCGGCGATCTGAGCATCCCAGAGGTCAAGGATGCGATGCGTGCCGAGGGAATCGTCGTTCGCTAGGCGTTCTCGGCGCGGATTCCGTCGAACATGAGGCGGCTGATGGCTTGGTTCAGCGTGGTGCAGTCGACGGACGAATCGGCTCGCAATCCTTGAATGGCACTTGCCAGCATCATGCCGTTGACGGCCTGCGCAGTGTTGTCGACGTCGAGGTCGGCGCGTAGATAGCCGCATTCGACTCCGTGATGCAGGTACGCCGCGGTCAACGATGCCGACTGATCGAGTAGATCGAGCATCCGGCCAGTGAGATCGGCGTCGACGCCTGTCGTCTCGAAGAGCAGAACCCGCGGAATGCGCGGGTCGTCGAAGAAGATGCGGGGGAGCGCTTCGGCGATGCGACCGACCTGGGCGCGGTACTCGTCCAACGTATTTGCTGCGTCAGGGGCATTTTCGACGGCGAGTGCGCTGATGATCTTTGCGATCAGATCGTCGATGACGTGGTCGATGATGTCGCGCTTGTTCTCGAAGTATCGGTAGAACGTGCCGTGACCGATTCCGAGAGTTGTTGCGATATCGGCAATTCCGGTCGCGTGGTAGCCGCGTTCCGCGAAGCAGTCGAAAGATGCGTCGATGATCTCGCGGCGCAATTCCGCTTTTTTTCGTTCCGCTCGGGTCATGGCCTTCGTCACGTCTGGAATGATACCGTTCTCAATAACGGAATGACGTGTCAGTTTCTGATGTGCAGTTCACGGGTGCGTGGTTCATGGGTGTGCAGTTCATGAGAGGGATTCTCCGATGGCAGTGCAGTACGACGCAGTAGTGGTGGGGGCGGGCTTCGGCGGAATGGGTGCGGCCATTCAACTCAAGAGGATGGGCCTGGACAACCTGGCGATCCTCGAGCGTGAGGACGATCTGGGTGGAACCTGGCACGTCAACCGCTATCCCGGTTTGGCTGTCGACATCGCGTCGGTCACCTACTCGTATTCGTTCGAGCCCAATCCGAACTGGTCCAGGCTCTTCGCACCGGGTGCCGAACTCAAGAAGTACGCCGATCATGTCGCGGACAAGTACGACCTGCGGAAGCACATGACGTTCGGTGCCGTGGTCAACGGAGCCCGCTGGGACGAAGATTCCTCGCACTGGGTCGTATCCGTGGAGGGGGTACCGGACATCACTGCCAAGTACCTCCTGACTGCGACGGGTTTCCTCTCGCAGCCCCATCGACCGGACATCTCCGGTATCGATGAATTTGCGGGCAAGATCATCCACACCACCGCCTGGGACGATTCCTACGACTTGTCGGGCACCAAGACTGCAATCATCGGAACCGGCGCCACCGCCGTGCAGTTGATCCCCGAGGTGGCGCGGGAGGCCGCAGAGTTGACCGTCTACCAACGCACCCCGATCTGGGTCGTTCCCAAGATCGACGTCCCCATTCCGAGCGCAGTGCAGAAGCTGTTCTCGCGCATTCCGCTCACCCAGCGAATCGCCCGCGCTGTCAGTTCGTCGATACTCGAAATGATCATGGTCAGTGCGGTCCTGCATTACAAGCAGGTCAAACTGTTGAACAAGGGCGCTGCAGCCGCATCACGAGCGTTTCTGCGGTCGCAGGTCCGTGACGCGCATCTCCGCGAGCAACTCACACCGGACTACGACTTCGGGTGCAAGCGACCCACATTCTCGAACAGCTATTTCCGTACCTTCACCAAAGACAACGTGCACCTCGAAACCACGTCGATCGACCACATTGCTGCCGACGGAATCGTCACGGCCGACGGCCGCAAGACCGAGATCGACACGCTGGTGCTGGCAACGGGATTCAACCTCTGGGATGTGAACTTTCCGGCCATCGAGGTTGTCGGCCGTGAGGGCCGAAACCTCGGTAAGTGGTGGCGCGACAACCGTTTCCAGGCCTATGAGGGGGTCGCGGTTCCCTACTTCCCCAATTTCCTCACGCTCGCCAGTCCGTACTCGTACAGCGGGTTGTCCTACTTCACGACTATCGAATCCCAGATGCAGCACATGGATCGACTGTTCGGCGAGGTGAAGCGGCGTGGCGCGGAGACGTTCGAGGTCACCGAAACCGCCAACGCCGAGTTCCTGGACCGGATGACGGAGAACCTCGCGGACTCCGTCTTTTACGGCGGCAGTTGCCAGACTGCGCGGAGCTACTACTTCAATCAGCACGGGGAGGCTGCGATCCTGCGGCCCACGTCTACACGCAATGCGTTTGTCGAAGCGAAACGCTTTCCGCTCGAGGATTATTCGATCAGCTAGGCGGGCATGCCCCGTGTTCGGCTATCTCGCCGATCTGACTCCGCTCGGAACCGATATCACGGGATAGCGGTTCTGCCGGTTCAGTCGGGAAGAGACCGAGCTGTGTATCAGTTGGCTCACCGCGGAGGCAGCGCCTTTTCGCGG
Source organism: Rhodococcus sp. MurmanLake-1 (assembly GCF_056945715.1). Lineage (NCBI taxonomy): Bacteria > Bacillati > Actinomycetota > Actinomycetes > Mycobacteriales > Nocardiaceae > Rhodococcus > Rhodococcus sp. MurmanLake-1. The sequence continues at coordinate 507,111 of NZ_JBWZNF010000004.1, forward strand.
TGAGCCGATCACGATGGTGAAGGCGTCGTACTTGTCCGCGGTCGCGAGGATGACACCGGCCGGGTCGCCGTAGGTACAGTCGTATGTCCAGGTGTCCGTGTGCGAGGCAAGTGTCGAGGTTGTCTGTTCGCGTTGCGACACCATCTCGTCGTGCAGACGCGTTTCGAACTGTGGTGAGTCGGTTTCGACAGGCAAGTCCTCGGACGTGATGCAGTGAACGACGTGGAGTGCTGAATCCTCCTTGGCGGCAAGCGTCAATCCGTAGCTGACGACATTCTTGCTGCTCAGGCCTGCGCCGATCCCGACAACGATGTGGCGGGTCGGGACGCGATCGGTGCTCGCGTTCACGAGGTGGCAGGTGTACTCCGGGTGTGGGCCGTCATGACGTTGATGGTTCATGTCGGATCCTCTTCCAGAGCGAGAAGCGAAGAAACCTCCATTCTACGGCGACCAAGCAGGGGAATTCCACGGAAGTCACAGGTGGAAGGTATAAACGTCATATGAGTCTTGATCCCGCAATCGCGGCGAAGCTGAAGCGAAACGACGCCGGACTGTTCAGCGCGGTTGCGCAGGAGAAGTCGACCGGTGATGTGCTGATGGTCGCGTGGATGGACGACGAAGCGCTCGCACGAACACTGGAAACCCGTAAGGGGACGTACTATTCGCGCTCGCGCCAGCAGTACTGGGTCAAGGGTGAGACGTCGGGGCACACCCAGTACGTCCACGAAGTGCGACTCGACTGTGACGGCGATTCGGTCTTGCTGATCGTCGATCAGGAGGGAGCCGCGTGCCACACCGGCACTCACACGTGTTTCGACACCGACGTCCTACTCGCTGCGGAACAGTGACGCGACATGGCCGCTGACAAGACTCCACAACCGCTCGATTACTCGTTCACCTCACCCATCGAGAAAGACGGGGCGTTTGCGACATTTCTGACGGTGCCTGGTTCGGCGGAACTTCTGGGAACGAGGCGCGCTGTGAAGGTAGTCGGGACTCTCGATGGTGAACATCCCTTCGAGGCGACGCTGATGCCGTCCGGTGACGGTCCACACTGGCTTCCGCTGCGCGTGGCGCTCTGCAAGGCGATCGGCAAGAGTGCCGCTGGAGAAGAAGTATCGGTACATCTACAGCAGCGCCTGAGCTGAAAGTTTCGCTCGAACCGAGGAGTCTCATGGTCGACAAAGCAGTTGATTCGTTGCAGTTGGTGGCGCGAGAACTGGGCCCGTTCGGCGGAGACGAGGGGAAAACGCGCATGCTGCGCATGTCGCGGACTCTCGCGGCGCCCATCGGCACGGTCTGGGCGGCGATCACCGAGTTCGACCGCATTCGCCAATGGTTCATGCCGGTCGCGGGAGAAGCCATGATCGGCGGCCACTATCAGCTCGAGGGCAACGCCGGCGGCGAGATTTTGGCGTGCGAAGCTCCTCGAACTCTTCGCATCACCTGGGAATATGGCGGCGATGTGAGCTATGTGACTGTAAATCTCGCCGAAAAGGGCAGTGGTGCAACGCTGTTCGATTTCGAACATGCCGCGGACGTGGAGCCGGATCGGTGGGCCGAGTACGGTCCAGGTGCCGTCGGTGTCGGGTGGGACATGGGACTGCTCGGGCTGGCTCGACACGTGGAACTGGGGATCGCGACGCCACTCGAGACACCTGAGTGGTCGGCGAGCGACGAGGCCAGGGCATTCATCGCGGGAAGCAGTGAACTGTGGGCCGAAGCTGCGATCGCATCGGGCGACGACCCGGATGCGGCCGCAGCCGCCGCTGCTCGCACGACCGCTGCATACACCGGGTAGATCACCTCTGCGAGGACTAACATCGGATTAGTCTGGTTGTTGCGGGACTTCCGCGCCACGAGCGGAGGCGACGATGGTGTATCGGCTCATCGAAGTAGTGACGGTGTTCGTCCACTTCGCGTTTGTCCTCTATGTGGTGCTGGGTGGGTTCGTGGCGTGGAAGTGGCGTCGTACCATCGGTTTTCACCTTCTTGCAGTCGTCTGGGGAGCCGGTTCGATAGCGGTCGGATATGACTGCCCGCTGACCAATCTCGAGAACTGGGCCCGCCGAATGGCCGGTATCGCGGAGTTGCCGTCCACCGGATTCATCTCGCACTACATCACCGGCGTGTTCTATCCGGCGAGTATCGAAGGCCTGGTACAGGCGCTCGCGGCGACAGTGGTTGTCGGATCCTGGGTCGGATACGTGCTGCTCGGACGGCATTCGAAGGCTGAGGTCAAAGCCTCTTCAGTGACCTAATTCCGTACAAACGATCCCTGCCGTTTCCGAATGGAAACGACAGGGAGGCGCTACCTGGATTTACGCGCGAGTCAGTGCCACCACCGGGATTGTGCGGATCCCAGCTGTCTTCTCCGCATATTCGGCAAATCCCGGGTATCGACTGGCCTGCTCGTCGTAGATGCGGTCACGCTTCTCGCCGGTTACTTCGCTGACGGAGACCGGGTATGTTTCGGTGCCGATCTCGACCTCTGCCTGGTCGGTGGCAACGAGGTTGTAGTACCAGTCGGGATTGGTCGGGGCACCGGCCTTGGATGCAAAAACGTAGATGGTCTTCGGATCCTGCTCGTCTGCCAGATACATCATGGGACTCACGAAATCGCGTCCGGATTTGCGTCCTGTGTGGTGGACCAACACCATGGGCGCACCTTCGAAGAGGCCACCTACCTTGCCCTCGTTCTCCCGAAACTCCGCAATGATTCCTGCGTTCCAATCGTCGGTACTCATCGTTGTCTCCCGGTCTGCGAGTGGCGAAGGGCTCTGCCGCCAAGCTTTGCACAACTGGTGAATCGACGAGAGGTCATCTTCGGCGTCCAGCATGATCTACTATCTACGTATGAACGCAGATAGTGGTGTTTGTCGCCGCAAGCTTCCCGAGGATCAAGTCGACCTCGTAGTCGAGGTGTTCCGCATGCTGGCCGACGCAACCCGTGTGCAGGTTTTGTGGGCATTGGTAGACCGCGAGTGCTCGGTGAACGAACTGGCGGAACGCGTCGGCAAGCCGGCGCCCTCGGTGTCGCAGCACCTGGCGAAATTGCGCATGGCAAGGTTGGTACGAACGCGCCGCGATGGTACGACGGTGTTCTATCGTCTGGAGAACGACCATGTGCGCCAACTGGTTACGGATGCGGTCTTCAATGCCGAGCATGCCGGACCAGGATTGCCGGGGCATCACCGTAGTGAAGGTGAGCTTCGGGAGATACACCCGGAGCGCTCGGCGAAGGTCGATCGTAGCGATCAAGAAGAAGGTGCGTCATGACGCACGAACCAAAGACGTCCCACGGTCACGGCCACGGACACGGCCACGGGCCGAAGGGATTTCGATCGGCAGTCCGCGAAGTGTTCTCCCCGCACAGTCACGACGCTGCCGACAGTGTTGACGACGCATTGGAATCGAGCGCAATCGGCATCCGGGCGGTCAAGATCAGTCTTGTCGCGCTCGGAGTCACCGCAGTTGCTCAGGTTGCGATCGTGGCGATCTCGGGTTCGGTGGCGCTGCTGGCGGACACCATTCACAACTTCTCCGACGCGCTCACGGCAGTCCCACTCTGGATTGCCTTTGCGCTCGGTCGGCGCGCTGCAACCAGGCGCTATACCTATGGTTTCGGGCGTGCGGAGGATTTGGCCGGACTGTTCGTGCTCGCCATGATCGCACTGTCGGCAGTGATCGCCGGTGTCGAGGCGGTGAGGCGATTGATCAACCCGGTCGAGATCGAGCACCTCGGTTGGGTAGCGGCGGCAGGTTTGATCGGTTTCATCGGAAACGAATTGGTGGCGTTGTATCGGATCAGGGTCGGCAGGCAAATCGGTTCAGCGGCCCTGGTGGCCGATGGATTGCATGCTCGGACAGACGGATTCACCTCGCTCGCAGTCCTTCTGGGGGCCGGGGGAGTTGCGCTGGGTTTCCCGTTGGCAGATCCGATCATCGGCCTTGTCATCACCGTGGCCATCGTGGCGGTGCTGAGGACTGCAGCGCGAGACGTCTTCCGGCGGTTGATGGACGGCGTCGAACCGGAGTTGGTGGACGGCGCCGAGCATGCATTGATGCACGAACCCGGAGTCCTCGGTGTTCGTGATCTGAAGATGCGGTGGATCGGACACCGACTGCATGCCGATGCAGAACTCGACATCGATCCCCGGGCAACGCTTGCCGAAGCTCACGCGATTGCACACAGCGCCGAGCATTCGCTCACTCACGCGGTACCCAAACTCGCTACCGCCTTGGTGCATGCGTACCCGGCGCATGACGCACCGAATATTGAGACCGCACTCGAATCCCAGGTCTGATCTGCAGAAACAGACCTGGCGGAATCCTTTATGTGATCGCATGGGAACTTGTTTTGCCATTTGACGAGATGGGAAGGTTATGCAACCCTATCTTTGATCAATCGGCGGACTGTGTCGAGTGGTAGTCGGCACGGTCGTCTCGCGCCGCAGGTCCACGGCAATCGATGCAGGCCGTCGGTACTTTTTTCGGCAGATGAGAGAACGACGCTGTGCATGCTGATCGACGTTTCGAGCCCTTTCCGCTGACCAGCGCGCAACGCGGAATCTGGTTTGCCCAGCTACTGCGCACTGATGTGCCGATCACGATCGCGCAGTATGTCGTAGTCGACGGGACTCTCGACGCGGCGGTGCTCGAAAGTGCCTGCGTCACAGCAGCGCATGAGTTCGGCTCCGGGATGCTGAAACTGCTCGAGATCGACGGCGAACCGTTTCAGCAGATCGATTCCGAGCTCAGTCAGAGCGTCGAAGTCGTCGATCTGAGCGGTGAGCGCGAGCCGGAGGCAGCCGCACTCGAGTGGATGCGGCAGGAGTACACCCGACCTTTTGATCTGCTCGCCGATCGATTGGTGAAGTCAGCCGTCCTGAGCGTCGGCGCGAACCGCCAGTTCTGGTACTGCCGGATCCATCATCTAGTCCTCGACGGCTACGGCGCCATGAACTTCATGACACGCATCGCCGAGCTCTACTCAGCGGAGGTCGCCGGCCTTTCAGTCCCCGAATCGTCGGCAACCGATCTTCTGGCCGTGCACGACGCCGAGGCCGAGTATCGGCACTCGCCGCGATTCCGCCGAGATCAGGACTACTGGGCAGCCAAGACAGCAGAGCTTCCGGCCGTGGCAAGTCTGGCCGGGAAGCGGATGGACGCCACACCGGGTGCGGTCGTGGTCGGCCGAACACTCGACAGTGCGAACGCGACGGCGAAGGCGGACGAGTTCTCTTCGGCGGCGGCGGTGGCTGCCTTCGCGCTCTACTTCGCCCGGGTGACCGGCACCGAAGACGTAGTGCTGAGTTTGCCGGTGACCGCGCGAACGAACAGGGTTCTGCGCGGTTCGGGTGGCATGATCTCCAACGTCGTTCCGCTGCGCCTCGCGGTGACCGCTTCGACCACGGTTGCCGAATTGAGCGCGGCTGCCTCGCTCGAACTGACCGGCGCGCTCAGACATCAGCGGTACCGCACCGAGGACATGAGGCGCGATCGAGGCGTCGGTGCCGAGCGTGGGTTCTTCGGTCCCGCGATCAACATCATGAACTTTCACCCCGAAGTGGTCCTGGGGTCGGTGACTGGTCGATTCCACATCTTGTCGACAGGGCCGGTGGAAGACCTGTCGGTCAACATCTATCCGAGTGCCTCGGGAGAGGCGCCGCGAATCGATTTCGAAGCCAATCCCCATCTGTACACCGCAGATGTCCTGAGCGACCATGTCCGCCGATACGTCGAACTGCTGTCCCGGTACACGCAAGCGCTGCCGGACACTCGTGTTCACGATCTCGAGATCCTGAGCGAAGCCGAGCGGAAGTCGCTCGTTCCGGCACGCGGCCCTGACGCACTGGCACCGATGACCTTGCCCACGATTCTCGCCCACGGCGTCGCGGCGTCGTCTGAGGGGATCGCACTGAGCTGCGGTACCCAGCAGCTCAGCTACCGCGAACTCGATCGTCGCTCCAACGTACTCGCTCGAACGCTGATCCGGCGCGGAGTGGGTCCTGGCACCATTGTCGTGATCGCGCTGCCGAGATCCATCGACGCCGTCATCGCGTGGTGGTCGGTTGCCAAAACCGGCGCTGCATCAGTTCCGGTCGATCCGACGTACCCGGTCGAACGAATCGGTCACATGGTCGGGGACAGTAATGCTGTTGTGGGAATTACTGATTCGACTGTCCATCAGATGCTGCCCGTCGATCTGGACTGCATCTCGATCGACGCCTTCAGCTTTGTCGGCGACGAGTCCGTCGTCGACGACTCTGACCGCACGGCGCCGTTGCGAAGCGATCACATCGCCTATCTGATCTACACGTCCGGTTCCACCGGTACACCGAAAGGTGTTGCCGTCACGCACAATGCGTTGGTCGATTTCACCGCGTGGGGTCGCCCCGAACTCGGCGTCGGTGCGAATTCGCGAGTTCTGCGATTCTCGTCCGCGAGTTTCGACGCCTCCGTCTTCGAAATGGTTCAGGCGTTCAGTGCCGGGGCGACGATGGTCATCGCTCCGGCAGATGTCTACGGCGGCGGCGAGCTCACAGAACTGCTGCGCAGCGAGCGCGTCACCCACATCATCAGTGCGCCGGCAATTCTGGGCACGGTGGACGCCACCGATCTTCCGGATCTCGAAGCTGTGGTTGTCGGAGGTGACGTGTGCCCGCCGGACCTGGTTCGACGCTTCGGCCCGATCTGCCGGTTCTACAACAGTTACGGCCCCACCGAGTCGACCATCGTCATCACCACGACACCCCCGCTGGCGTCGGACGAGGCCATCACGATCGGTTCTGCGATTCAGGGCGCGCATCTGATGGTTCTCGACCGCTGGTTGCGACCTGTGCCGACCGGGGTGGCCGGTGAACTGTATCTCGGTGGCCCCGGATTGGCGCAGGGCTACCACTCACGTTCAGCTCTCACCGCTGCGAGTTTTGTCGCCGATCCTCTCGGCGGCGGAACTCGGTTGTACCGCACCGGAGACGTGGTCCGCTGGACTCGGACTCTCGAACTCGAGTACGTCGGCCGCTCCGATTTCCAGGTGCAGGTCAATGGACTTCGCATCGAACTCGGTGAGATCGACGCTGTGCTCGCACGCCATGAATCCGTCGATTTCGTGGTGACGCTTGCCGGCGGCACCGTGCACTCGTATGTGAAGATCAAGCCGGGACACGATCTCGACGAAGAAGCGTTGATCGCACACGCATCTCGATTCCTGCCCGCTCACATGGTGCCGTCCCAGCTGATACCGCTGGCCGAAGTGCCACTGACCCCGGCAGGCAAGCTCGATCGCCAGGCGCTACCCGAACCGGAATTTCGTTCGGCGGCTCAGAACTACCGGGCGCCGAGCGGTCCGGTCGAGCGCATCATCGCCGACGCCGCTGCGTCGGTACTCGGCGTCGAGCGAGTCGGCGTCGACGATTCCTTCTTCGCGCTGGGTGGAGACAGCATCGTCGCGATCTCGCTCGTCTCTCGAGCAAAAGCCGCCGGAGTTGTCTTCACTCCTCGCGACGTGTTCGAACGCAAGACGGTGGCGCGATTGGCCGAAATCGCACTCCCGGCAGATGAATCGGTCGTACTCGAAGAACTGCCGGGTAAGGGAGTGGGGTTTGTCCCGCTGACCCCGATCGCAGCCAAGATACTGGGCACGGCCGGCAGCATCGAGAACTTCTATCAAGCCGTGTCGGTCAGTGTTCCTGTCGGACTTGATCTCTCGCGCCTCGCGGCAACTCTTCAAGTAGTTGTCGATCAACACGACGCTCTTCGCGCGCGTTTGCTGCCCGACCACTCCGGATTCGACATTGCCCCTGGCTGTGCTGTCGATACATGGGTTCGTCGGACCGTCACCGAAGCGCTACCCGGAACCCCCGAGTTCGAGGAAGCTCTCACCCAGGCGACCGCGGACGCCGCGTCGAGGCTCGATCCGTACCGCGGCGATACTGCTCAGATCGTCTGGCTCGACTCGACGCACGATTCGGGCCGATTGGTGGTCGTCATCCACCATCTGGTTGTCGACGGCGTCTCGTGGCGGATTCTCCTTCCGGACTTCGTTGTAGCCTGGCAACAGATCGTTCACGGTGGCACGCCGGTACTGATGCCCGTCGGAACGTCACTGCGGCGTTGGTCGCACGGACTCACCGAGCTGTCACCGTCGGCGGAACTCGAGTACTGGCGTGAGGTCGTCGACTCCGATGGTGCGCCGATCGGTTCGCGTCCTCTCGATGCGGAACGGGACCGAGGGTCGTCACTGCGTCGGGTCCGGGTCGACATCGACCGTGACACAACAGATCACCTGTTGCGCGCGGTACCGTCGCACTATCGGACCGGTGTCAACGACGGCTTGCTCAGTGCCCTTGCCCTGGCATTGCGCACCTGGAGCGAATCACAGCGGATGCTGGTCTCGCTCGAAAGTCACGGACGAGACGAAGACGTGCTGCCCGGCGCTGACCTGTCCAGGACCGTCGGCTGGTTCACGGCGGTGTACCCGGTTCGGATCGATCTCACCGGACTCGGAGTGGACACGCCGGCGGTCGTGAAATCCGTCAAGGAACAGCTGAGAACCACGCCGGGGTCCGGTATCGGTTACGGGCTGCTCCGACGTGCAGGGATGCTGACCGGCCCGGAACCGCAGATCGGTTTCAACTACTTGGGCAAGATGTCCACCGCGGAGTTCGGTGACGAATTGCGGGCCGCGGGCTGGATTCCCGACGCCGGAATCGATCTCAACAACGGCAGCGGAAGCGATCTCGCGGTCAGTTACGCGATCGACATCAATGCCGCCGTCGTGGACGGTCCGGAAGGCGAGTTCCTTTCGGCGTCATTTGCTTTCCCCGAAGGTATCTTCGAACCCGCTGCAGTCGCGGAGCTCGCGACGGCGTGGCGCGTCGAACTGGAGAAGATTGCCGCCTCCGTCGGTGATCATGCCGGCCTTACACCGTCAGACGTTCCCCTGGTCTCGGCTTCGCAGGACGAAATAGAACTGTGGGAGAAGCAGTTCGGCCACCTGGAGGACATCTGGTCGCTCTCGCCGCTGCAAGCCGGATTCCAGTTTCACGCCGGCCTCACCGCCGATGCCGTCGACGTCTACACCGGCCAGATCGTTCTGTCCCTCGCCGGGATCGTCGACAGCGATCGACTACAGCGGTCGCTTTCGAGACTGTTCGAGCGCCACACCGCACTTCGGACTGCTTTCGTGTACGACTCGAACGGCGTTGCAGCACAGCTCGTTCTCGATTCCGTGACAACTCCATGGCGGGAGGTGCTCGGGGATGATCCGCACGTCGTCGCGGAACTCGAGCGCACGGCACCGTTCAATCTGAGCGCGCCCCCACTGCTTCGTGCAGTCCTGGTACGCCAGGGTGCGGATTCGGCGCACCTGATCGTGACCAATCACCACATTCTCTTCGACGGTTGGTCCATGCCGTTGTTGGTGCGCGATCTTCTGTCGCTCTACGCCGCAGACGCGTCGCTGCCGGTTCCCGCTCGGTCGTATCGCACCTATCTGCACTGGCTCGCCGAACAAGACAACGGCGCGGCATTGGACAGGTGGATCGGCGCACTGTCTGGAGTAGACGAACCGACGCTGATCGCACCACACCGTACGGAGTCCTCCGTGCACGCAGTTCCCGTGGATGTCGAAGTCCCGCTGGAAGCCTCGTCGACCGAGACGATCTTCGAGTTGGCCAGGCGCAGCGGCGTCACGGTCAACACTGTCGTCCAGACTGCGTGGGGTCTACTGCTCAGTGGCATGCTCGGACGCGACGACGTCGTGTTCGGAGCCACCGTCTCGGGTCGACCCGCGTCGCTGACCGGGGTCGAAGACATTCTCGGGTTGTTCATCAACACAGTTCCTGTTCGCGTTCGTGTCAACCCGGACAGTTCGGTGTCCGAACTCCTCGAACACGTTCAGTCCGAGCAGGTTCGGCTGCTCGACAGTCACCACGTCGGCCTGGCCGAGGTGCAGTCGGCCGTGGGCGCCGGCGCGATGTTCGACACGTTGACGGTGTTCGAGTCATATCCCGTCGACCGTTCGGCGCTCGAATCCGCGACGGATATCGCCGGGATGCGAGTTACGGGAATCGAGGTCACCGACGCGACTCACTACCCGCTCGCCCTGATCACGGTCCTCGAACCGAGCCTTCACCTCACCATCGAGTACGCACCCGATTCGATGGACCACGACGCAACAGAGCGTGTCGGCCGACGCCTTGCATCGATACTGGGCGCGATGACTGGCGAGAAAATCCGCATCCGGGACATCGACTATCTCGACGCGGCCGAACGACGGCTCGTACTCGACGAGTGGAACGACACTGCCAACGTCATCGCTGACAAGACGCTGCTCGACCTACTCGGCGCCGACTCGGAAATCGCCGACTCGGAAATCGTCGACTCGGGTATCGCCGACTTGGCCGATGCTGCACTGACCTTCGCGGGCACGACGATCAGTCGCGGAGAATTCCGGTCCCAGGTCAACTCTCTCGCTCGTCACCTCGTAGAACGCGGCGTCGGGCCGGAGTCACTGGTCGCGATCGCTCTGCACCGGAGCGCGCAGTACGTGGTGGCAGTGCACGCCGTCATCGCAGCCGGCGGTGCGTATCTTCCGATCGATCCGCAGCATCCGGACGAGCGGATCCGGTACCTGCTCGACATCGGAGCACCGTCGGTCGTCCTGTCGGTCGCGGCCGACGCCACATCGCTGCCCGATGGGGTCAACCCCGTACTTCTCGACGAGATCGATCTGTCGGGGTACTCCACCGAGCGGCTCGCGGACGTCGAGCGTCTCGGTCGTGTATCGCCGGATCACGTTGCTTATGTGATCTTCACATCCGGGTCCACCGGAAAGCCCAAGGGCGTTGCAGTGTCGCATCGAGCGATAGTCAATCGCCTGCTGTGGATGCAACATGAATATCCGCTCGGCCGTCACGACGTCGTGCTGCACAAGACACCCGCCACCTTCGACGTCTCGGTGTGGGAGTTGTTCTGGCCATTCGTCGCCGGCTCGCGACTGGTAGTTGCAGAACCCGATGGACATCGCGATTCTCGGTACCTCTCCGAGCTGATCGCTCGCGAAGGTGTCACCACCTTGCACTTCGTCCCGTCGATGCTCGACGTCTTCCTCGTCGACGGAGATCTCGCACAACTTCGATCCGTTCGTCAGGTGTTCGCCAGCGGCGAGGCACTTCCGCGTGCGACGGTCGTTCGCTTCCACGAACGATTCGGTGCACGTCTGCACAATCTTTACGGTCCCACCGAAGCTGCCGTCGATGTCACTTTCCACCAGACGGATGCCGCCGCAACAGGTCCGGTGCCGATCGGCGCTCCGGTCTGGAACACGCAGGCCTATGTGCTGGACCACCGCCTCGCGCCGAGCCCGATCGGAGTGGCGGGAGAACTCTATCTCGCGGGAGTCCAACTCGCCCGCGGCTACGTGCAACGCTCTGACTTGACAGCAGATCGTTTCGTAGCCAACCCCTTCGGTCCCGGCCGGATGTATCGGACCGGCGACCTCGTCATGTGGAACTCCACCGGTGAGATCGAGTATCTGGGTCGTACCGACTTCCAGGTGAAGCTTCGCGGGCAGCGCTTGGAACTCGGAGAAATCGACGGGGTCCTGTTGGAACTGTCGGGAGTTCTCTCGGCCGCCACCGTCGTACGTCAGGATCGTCTGATCGCCTACGTGACAGCTGATTCGGCAATCGACAGTGCCCTTCTCAGCGCGCACGCGCAGGCGAAGCTGCCTACCTACATGGTTCCCTCCGCATTCGTGTTCTTGACGTCGATGCCGCTGGGCCCCAACGGAAAACTCGACCGGCGTGCGCTGCCGGAACCGGATTCGGCGGCAGCTGAGTATGTCGCTCCCGTCACCGAACTCGAAAAGGCCGTTGCCGCGATCTTTGCCGAACTCCTCGGTGTGAGCGAAATCGGCCTCACCGCCGACTACTTCGCGCTCGGTGGCAACTCTCTGACGGCTACGCGGGTGGTGGCACGGATCAACTCGGCACTGGGATCGACTCTGGGTGTCCGAGACCTGTTCGACGCTCCGACAGTTGGTGCGCTGGCCGGACTCGTCGCCGGCAGCGCGCCGTCCAGGTTCACCGAGCTCGGACTGCGCCCTCGACCGGACCGGATTCCGCTCTCACCGGCCCAGCAGCGTATGTGGTTCCTCAACAGATTCGATCCGGAATCCGGGGCGTACAACATTGCGGCAGCACTCGCTTTGTCCGGCAACCTGAACGTTCAGGTTTTGCGCCAGGCGATCAGCGATGTCATCGACCGGCACGAGGTGCTGCGCACACTCTATCCTGATTCGGATCAAGGTCCTTACCAGTGCATTCTCGACGACGCGCCAGTTGCTCTCGAACCCGCGGATGTCAGTGACCCCGTCGCGGCTATCGGCGAATTGGTCGGTGCCGGGTTCGACGTGACCACCGAGGTTCCGGTGCGGGCTTCGCTTCTCCGGACGTCTGGTCGGGAGCATATTCTTGTACTCGTCGTCCACCACATCAGTGGCGACGGTTGGTCGATGCAACCACTGGCCGCGGATGTGATGACGGCCTACGCGTCACGGCTCGCGGGAACCGCGCCACAGTGGTCGCCGTTGAGCGTTCACTACGCGGACTACACGCTCTGGAAGATCGATTCTCTCGGCAACGAGGACGATCCGGAATCGGAGGCATCGCGCCAGATCGAATACTGGCGCGCTGCATTGGCGCACGTCCCGACCCGTCTCGATTTCCCGACGGATCGGCCGCATCCCACAGTCGCGTCCTATCGAGGTGCGACGGTGTCGTCGACCCTCTCGGCGCAGACGCACCGCGCCGTCGAATCCCTGGCTCGCAGCACTCGGTCCACACCGTTCATGGTGCTGCACACGGCGTTGTCGGTACTGCTGTCTCGGATGGCGGGGGAGTCCGACATCGCGATCGGCACCCCGGTCAGCGGACGCGGCGATCAGGCCCTCGACAACCTCGTCGGCATGTTCGTCGGAACCGTGGTTCTCCGGACTCAGGTGGATCCGACGGCTTCGTTCCGCGGATTGCTCGAATCGACCCGTAACGCCGACCTCTCGGCATTTGCCCACTCAGATATTCCGTTCGAGCGTCTCGTCGAGGTGCTCGACCCGCCTCGCTCGACGGCGCACCACCCCTTCTTCCAGGTGGTACTCGCGACCGGCGATATTCCGACCCCATCCGTGAAGCTTCCCGGCCTCGAAGTTTCTCAGGTCCCGTTGGATGCTCCGATCTCGAAATTCGATCTCCAACTGGATGTCTCGTCGCCGCGCCCGGACGGGTCGGTGACCACGACGTGGACCTATGCCCTCGACATCTTCGACGAATCGACTGTGCGCGAGCTCGCGGATCGGTTCGTCGCCATTCTCGACGCTGTTGTCGCCCAACCCGAATCAGTGGTCGGCGACCTCGATCTGCGGACGATGCCAGAGATCGAACGTCAGGGAACTGCCCAGTCGGTCGCCTTGACGGAGCTGACACTGCCGGAGATCCTCACGGCCGGGGTCATCAAATCCAACGGTGGTCCGGCCATACTGTGCGGCGACCTCGAACTCTCTTACGACGATGTAGACCGGCGTACCAATCGGTGGGCGCGGGCACTCGTAGCGCGAGGGATCGGCCCTGAATCGGTAGTGGCGATCGCCATTCCACGATCGGCCTCTTCTGTACTCGCCACTTGGGCCGTTGCCAAGACCGGAGCCGCGTTCGTACCCGTCGACCCGAGCTACCCGGCCGAGCGAATCGAGCACATGCTCACTGATTCGGGCGCGATCCTGACGCTGACGGAAGAAGTCGTGGCGTCGCTTGATCGCGACGACGTCAGTGACACGCGAATCCTCGATTCCGAGCGCACGTCACCGATTCGCACGGACCACACCGCGTACGTCATCTACACGTCGGGATCCACCGGCACTCCGAAGGGCGTCGCCGTCTCCCATGCGGGTCTCGCGGCGCTGGTCGACGAGCAGGTTTGCCGATACGAACTCGACAACCTCAGTCGCACGATGCATTTCGCTTCCCCCAGCTTCGACGCATCTGTGCTCGAACTGGCCATGGCTGTCGGTGCCGGTGCCGCGATGCTTGTTGTTCCCACCGGCATCTACGGCGGAAGCGAACTCGCAGCCCTCATGCGGGCGTCGAAGATCAGTCACGCATTTGTGACCCCGGCTGCCCTGGCTACGATCGAACCGGCAGAGGTTCCGGATCTCGGTGCGGTGATCGTCGGCGGTGAAGCGTGCGACGCCGCGTTGGTCGCGCAGTGGGCATCGGCGCGAAAGATGTTCAACGCATACGGTCCCACCGAGGCCACCGTCATGGCTACCCTCGCGGGGCCCATGTCGGCGACTGATCGGATCACCATCGGTAGTCCTGTTCGCGGCACCGTCGCACATGTTCTCGACTCTCGCCTCCGTCCAGTTCCGGACGGAGTGACAGGTGAGCTGTATCTGACCGGGCGTGGACTTGCCCGCGGTTACCACCATCGCGGCGACCTGACAGCGTCTCGATTTGTTGCCGACCCCTCACGTTCGGGGCTGCGGATGTACCGCACCGGAGACCTCGTGCGACGTCGTGGAACGGAACTCGAGTATCTCGGCCGCAGTGACTCGCAGGTCAAGATTCGCGGCTTCCGCATCGAACTCGGTGAGATCGACGCGGTGCTCGGTGCGCACTCCGGTGTACGAACTGCGGTGACGACAGCAGACGACACCGTCGGGCTGCACTCGTACGTGGTCGGTGGTCATCTGGATCCGGAAGAAGTGCGCACCTTCGTCTCCAGTCGACTGCCGGCACACATGGTTCCTTCCTCTGTGATCGTTCTCGAGGAAATTCCGTTGACGCCGGCCGGAAAGGTCGATTTCCGCGCGCTGCCTGCCCCGACGATGCGCCGGAATGCGTATGTCGCACCCGTCACGAAGACGGAGGAGTTGATCGGCCGGATCTTCGGTGACGTCCTGGCAGTCGACCAGGTCAGCATGACGGACGACTTCTTCGACATCGGTGGAAACTCTCTGAGTGCTACCCGAGTGATGGGACGGGTCGGCACCGAACTCTCAGTCACCCTCCCGGTTCGGGTTCTCTTCGATGCCAGGACAGTCGCGGCCCTCGCTGTGGCAGTCGATGCAGCGCAGAGCGGAACGCGGCCCGCTCTGGCCGCCGGGCCTCGGCCCGAGCGAATCCCGCTCTCGCCGGCGCAATCGCGAATGTGGATTCTCAATCGATACGATCCTGCCTCGCCCGCGTACAACATCCCGCTCGTCCTTCGCCTGCGCGGCCGGCTGGATTCAGTGGCTCTCCGAGAATCTCTGTCGGACATCGTTCTTCGCCACGAATCCTTGCGGACGATATTCCCTGACGATGCCGAAGGGCCTTTCCAGCGGATTCTCGACGACGTCGACGTTCCTTTTCGTCACACGGTGGTTTCTCCGGAACAGGTTGCCGATCAGATTGTCGGCGCTGTGGACGAGGGGTTCGACGTCACCAGAGCAATCCCGTTGCGGGTAAACCTGTTCGAGCTCTCGGCTGACGAACACATCCTGGTCGCCGTGATTCACCACATAGCCGCGGACGGTGCGTCAGTGGCGCCGCTCGCACGGGATCTCGTTCTGGCTTACTCGGCGCGCCGTTCGGGTACGGAGCCGTCACCGGCCCCGTTGGTTGTTCAGTATCCGGATTACAGCGTGTGGCAACACCAGGTCCTCGGTTCGGAAAGTGATCAGACCAGTCTTGCTTCGGCGCAGGCCGAGTATTGGCGTGGCCAGTTGGCCGGCGCGCCGGAGCTTCTCGAACTTCCGGCCGATTTCCCGCGGCCGGCGATTGCGTCGCTGCGCGGAGCGAACACCGAACTGGTGTTGGCGCCCGCGATGGTCACTGCACTCGGGCAGTTGGGCCGCACACAGGGCGCCACGACCTTCATGGTGCTCCAGGCGGCCCTCGCGGTGCTCCTGTCCAACCTCGGCGCGACTGACGACGTGGTGATCGGGACACCGATTTCCGGACGCGGCCAACAAGCGCTGGACGACGTGGTCGGAATGTTCGTCGGCACGGTGGCACTACGCAGCCGTCTCACCCCGGCGATGTCGTTCCTCGATCTGTTGGCGCAGGTGCGAGCCACTGACCTCACTGCGTTCGAGAATGCCGACCTACCATTCGAGCGGCTGATCGACATACTGCAACCCGCTCGCTCCCAGGCCCACGCGCCGATCTTCCAGGTGGCTCTGTCTCAGGAGCAAGAGGGAACCGCTGCGTTCACGCTGCCTGGTCTCGAGATCGAAGCCGTGGACAACGCAGTCGCGGCGGCAAAGTTCGACCTCCAGATCACGATGGTCCAGCACGCAGATTCGTTGAATCTCACCTGGACATACGCCACAGCCCTCTTCACCGGCACGTCCGTGGACGGATTTGCGCAGCGGTTCCACCGGATTCTCGCGCAGATTGTCGAGACTCCGGAAGTGGCAATCGCGGATATCGCCGTTCTGGACGAGAACGAATACACCAGACTTACTTCGGCATTCGGTCCGTCAGCGCCAACGGTTCGCACCCTGGCAGATCTGTTGACCCTGCACTCGGAATCCGCGAATGTGGCAATCGTTTCCGAGTCGTACGGTGAGATGACGTACAGCGAGCTGGATGTGCGATCCTCACAGCTGGCTCGGCTCCTCATCGAACGTGGGATAGGCCCCGAAACAGCTGTTGCGGTGTCTCTTCCACGTTCGACGCAGTCCATCCTCGCACTGTGGGCTGTTGCCAAGTCCGGAGCAACGTACGTTCCGGTGGATCCGACGTATCCCGACGAGCGCATCGCACACATGCTGGCAGACTCTGCAGCGCTGGTCGTGATCACCGACTCCGAGACGGCGCCAACACTTCCGAACGGAATCGATACGATCGAGATCGACTATCTCGACCTCGATCGCTACCTCGCAGCGCAGGTCGACGATGCCGATCGGATCCGCCCATTGCACGCGGATCATGTTGCCTACCTGATCTACACGTCAGGCTCGACCGGTCTCCCCAAGGGCGTCGCTGTCACTCACCGGGGACTGTCCGTGTTCTCCGCTCGGACCCGCACTGATCTGGCGGTATCGCGCGGTTCTCGGGTACTGCGACTGTCCTCGGCCAGCTTCGACGCGTCCATGTTCGAGATGATCCTCGCGTTCACCGCCGGTGCCACGATGGTGATCACACCGCCGTCCGTCATTGCCGGCGAGGAACTCACCGACGTGATCCGGCGTCATCGCGTCACCCATGTGGTGACGGCTCCTGCGGCGATGACCACCGTCGACGCAGGAATTTTGTCGGATCTCGAAGTCGTCGTGCTCGGCGGCGACGTCTTCCCGGCGCAGCTACTCGACCGTTTTCCCAGCCAGACAAGACTCTTCAACAGCTACGGGCCGACCGAGAGCACCATCGTCATCACCAAAACCGGGGCTCTCCACGAGACTGCAGCTCTGGTCGGTGACGGCGAGCAACACCGTCACACGTCACTCTCGCCCGTCACGATCGGTATTCCGCTCGAAGGCGCACACGTTCTGGTCCTCGATTCCGCCCTCAATCCCGTCCCCGTCGGTGTCAGGGGCGAGCTGTATCTGTCGGGACCCGGCCTGGCACGTGGGTACAACCGGCGCGCGGCATTGACCGCAGAACGCTTCGTGGCGAACCCGTTCGGTGCATCGGGCGCGCGGATGTACCGGACCGGCGACGTCGTCGCCTGGACCGAGCAGGGCGAACTGGCGTACATCGGACGATCCGACGCCCAAGTTCAGCTTCGCGGGCTCCGCATCGAACTGGGGGAGATCGAATCAGCGCTCGCCTCCGTTCGCGGAGTGAGCGCTGCTGCCGCCACTGTTCACCGACATGACTCTCTCGGCGATCAACTCGTCGGTTACGTCACCACCACAGATGCGGTGTCGGCGGAGTCCGTCCTCGAAGCCGTATCCGCGGTGCTGCCACGTGCCTCGGTGCCCAGTGCCGTGATCCTGCTGGATCTGCTACCCCTGACTCCGGCCGGAAAGCTTGATCGCGCAGCACTTCCCGTTCCGGAGTTCATCGCCTCGGCGATGTTCCGGGTGCCGACCACACTCGCAGAGATTCGTGTCGCGAGCGCTTTTGTCGACGTTCTCGGTACCGATACCGTCGGCGCAGAAGACAGTTTCTTCGAGCTGGGTGGAAACTCGCTCAGCGCGACTCGGGCGATTGCCCGAGTCAACGCCACGTTCGGGATCAAACTCGGGGTTCGGGCGCTGTTCGAGGCGCCGACCGTCGCAGAACTCGCACTGGTGGCAGACTCGGCAGAACGTGATGATCAGCCCCGATTGGAAGCACGACCGCGACCTGAACGTATCCCGCTCTCACCGGCACAGAATCGGATGTGGTTCCTCAATCGATTCGACACCGCGGCTGCCACGGACAACCTGCCCCTGGCGCTGCGTCTGAGCGGAACCCTGGACGCGCCGGCGTTGGCTCTCGCACTTCGTGACGTGGTCCAACGCCACGAGTCATTGCGTACCTACTATCCGGATTCCCCGAACGGTCCTCGCCAGGAAATCCTGCCCGAGTCTTCGGTGGATCTCGATCTGGTTCCGCATGACGTCACCGAAGCCGAAGCGTCGCAGCGGCTCTTTGCTCTTGCCGGCACCGGATTCGACGTGACAACTGACGTACCACTGCGGACCGCTCTGTATCGAATCTCCGAGACCGAACATGTGCTCGCCGTCGTCATCCATCACATCGCATCGGACGGATCATCGCTCGGACCCCTGGCCGCCGACGTCATGGGCGCCTACGTTTCGCGGACTCGCAGCCTAGCTCCACAGTGGTCACCGTTGTCCGTGCAGTATGCGGATTACGCTCTCTGGCAACATGATCTGCTCGGCACGGACGCGAATCCCTCCGCCGATGCTCAGAGACAAATTCAGTTCTGGACCTCTGCGCTCGCCGGAATTCCGGACCTGTTGAAATTGCCGACGGACAGGCAACGTCCGCCCCGTCAGAGCTACCGCGGCAAGGAGATTCACTTCACGATCGGCTCGGACACCGCCGATCGACTGCGTGATCTTGCTGTCGGATCAGGCGCGAGCCTGTTCATGGTGGTCCACGCGGCATTCGCCGCACTGCTTGCCCGGTTGGGCAACAGTGCTGACATCACCATCGGCTCGCCTATCGCGGGACGAGGGCACGAGTCGCTCGATGCACTCGTGGGGATGTTCGTGAACACCTTGGCATTGCGAACCCAGGTGAACATGGCAGCACCGTTCACGGACCTGCTGAACCACACCCGCGATCAGGATCTCGCAGCCTTCGCGCACGCGGACCTACCGTTCGAGCGGCTCGTCGAGATCATCGATCCGGTCAGATCGACGGCCCGCCATCCGTTGTTCCAGGTGGCACTGTCCTTTCAGAACCTCACGCCGACAATGTTCGAGCTACCCGGACTGCAGATCGCGGCGGTTGGTGCCCCAGTCGAGACGGCGAAGTTCGACCTGCACCTGACCGTCACCCCTGGGGACTCGGGTTCGATGTCGGCGTCGTTCACCTATGCAACGGATCTGTTCGACCAATCCACAGTGGCGACATTCGCCAACCGTCTGCTGCGCGTTCTCGATTCGATCGGTCGAAACCCGGACGTCCCGGTAGGCGACGTCGCTCTGCTCGGCGACGAAGAGATCGCCGCCACCGTCAACACGTGGAACCGCACCGACACCGTCGTTCCAGAGACGACCCTCGCGGATCTGTTCGACGCCCAGGTACGCAGAACACCGCGCGCCGAAGCGCTGGTTCTCGGTGACCGTCGCCTGACCTACGCCGAGTTCGACGCCGAAAGCAACCGGCTGGCACGGTATCTGATCGGAATCGGTGTCGGCCCGGAAGTGACTGTCGCGCTCAATCTGCGGCGCTCCGTCGAACTGGTCGTTGCCATGTACGCAGTGGTGAAGGCAGGCGGGGCCTACGTTCCACTAGACCCGGATCAGCCGGCAGAACGCACGACTCACATCCTCGAATCCGCAGCGCCCGCAGTTGTTCTGAGCACTTCCCGCGATTCGCTCGACGGGCAGTTCCACGTCGTGGACATCGAAACTCTCGATCTGGACGGAAACGACGCAGCACCGATTCGGGACAGCGAACGCCTCGCCTGCCTGCGACCGGACAACATCGCGTACGCGATCTACACCTCGGGATCCACCGGAAAGCCCAAGGGCGTGGCGATTTCCCATCGAGCGATCACGAACCAACTCTTGTGGAAGCAGGATCAATTCCCGCTCGGCGCGCACGACCGCGTACTCGTCAAAACTGCAGCTACCTTCGACCTATCCGTTTGGGAATACTGGTGGGCGTTGCAAACCGGCGCCTGCATGATTCTCGCCGAGTCAGGGGCACAGCAGGACGGCGAGTACCTCACGCTGCTGATCGAGCGTGAGCACGTCACGACACTGCATGCCGTCCCCTCGATGTTGTCGCTGCTCAGTGTGTCCGAGCGCCGACTGCCGAATTCGCTCACCAGGATTCTGTGCATCGGCGAGACCCTCCCGATACAGACAGCCAAGCACATGCGAGAGCAGAGTTCGGCGCAGGTCTACAACCTGTACGGACCCACGGAAGCAGCGGTCAGCGTCACAGCGCACCGAACGAGCGATGCAGACGTTGCCGTAGTTCCGATCGGAACCCCCGCCTGGAACACGCGCCTGCATGTACTCGACGAGCGGCTTCACCCGGTTCCGGTCGGTGTCGCAGGTGAGCTCTATCTCGCTGGAGTTCAGCTGGCGCGCGGGTACATCGGGGATGCGGGGCAGAACTCGAGCCGTTTCGTCGCCGACCCGAATGGAACGGGAGAGCGTCTCTATCGAACCGGCGATCTGGTTCGGTGGAATGCCGCGGGCAGCCTCGAATACCTCGAGCGTGCAGATTTCCAGGTCAAGGTCCGAGGTTTCCGCATCGAACTCGGCGAGATCGAAACAGCGTTGCGCGCCGAACGACCGATCCGCGATGCGGTGGTCACGGTCACGACGTCGGCCACCGGTGAGCAAAACCTGGTCGGCTACGTCACCGCGGCAGCTGGCTCGGACATCGAGAGCTCAGCGATTCTGGCACGACTGCGCGCCACCCTGCCCGGCTACATGGTTCCGACAACGCTGATGACGCTCGACTCCCTGCCGCTGGGGAGTACAGGCAAGGTAGATCGACATGCGCTACCGGAGCCAGTCTTCGAGGCACGTGGTTTCCGTGCACCGACGACACCGGCCGAACTGTCGGTGGCGACCGCTTTTGCCGAGGTTCTCGGCAGCGGAAGCACGGGGGAGGTGGGCATCGACGACGACTTCTTCGAACGCGGCGGCAATTCGCTCAGTGCAACTCGGGTGCTCGGGCGGATCAACGCCGCGGCGGGCACGGACTTGCCGGTGCGTGTGGTCTTCGAGTCGCCCACTGTCGCAGAGTTGGCTGCAGTGGTGGAAACTGCCGAGCTTTCGCGGCGGCCCGCGCTGGGTTCGCAGCCGAGGCCGGCGAGGATTCCGCTCTCCGCTGCGCAGACTCGTATGTGGTTCCTCAATCGCTTCGATCCCGATTCGTCGGCATACAACATCCCGGTGGTTCTGCGATTCACAGGTCCATTGGATGTCGAGGCGTTGCGCGCCAGTGTCGCCGACGTGATCGCTCGCCACGAGGTCCTGAGAACCGTGTACCCGGAGTACGACGGAACGGGTTACCAGGAGGTCGTCGAGGAACCTCGTGCTCTCGACATTCTCGACATTGTCACGGTGCAGGGGGATTCGCTCCACAGCGTGCTGACCGATGTTCTCGGCGTATCGTTCGACGTCACGTCCGAGATCCCCGTTCGAGCCTCGCTGTTGCAGGTTGACGAGTTCGAGTACGTCCTGGCGATGACGGTGCATCACATTGCGGGTGACGGTTTCTCGATGGGTCCGTTGACGCGTGACGTGATGGTGGCGTACGAGGCGCGGTCCCGAGCTATGGAGCCGTTGTGGGCGCCGCTCGAGGTGCAGTACGCGGATTACGCGCTGTGGCAGCTCGAGACGTTGGGTTCGGAAGAATCGTCGACCTCACTCGTCACACGACAGTTGGACTTCTGGCGGAACGCTCTCGAGGGAGCGCCCGCCGTCCTCGAACTCCCGTTGGATCGGCCCCGCCCGGCTGAGGCCTCCGGACGAGGATCGCTTCTGAGCGTGCATCTCGAACCTGCTCTGCAACAGGCAATTTCCGAACTGGCACGACGGCATCGCGCTACGCCGTTCATGGTGTTGCATGCTGCTCTGGCCGTCGTACTGTCACGGTTCAGCGGCAGTTACGACTTTGCCGTCGGGACGCCGACCGCCGGGCGCGGCGAACGCGTGCTCGACGATCTCGTCGGTATGTTCGTGGGGACCGTCGTGTTGCGCACCAGAGTCGATCCAGGTGAGGAGTTCACCGACCTGCTGTCCCGAGTCCGCGACGTCGATCTTCAGGCTTTTGCGCACGGCGACGTTCCGTTCGAGCGTCTGGTCGAGGTACTCGATCCCGTTCGTTCGCAGTCCTATTCACCGCTCTTCCAGGTCAGCCTCGCACTACAGAACCATCTCGATTCACGGTTGACTCTCAACGGGTTGCACATCGAGAGCATCGAACCTGCGGTGGTGAGCACTCAGTTCGACCTCGATTTTGTTGCGGCCGAACAATTCGACAACGACGGCCTACCGGCAGGGCTTGTCGTTCAGTTGACCTACGCCACTGATCTGTTCGAGGAATCCACCGCCTCACGCCTGATGTACGCCTTCGAATCGGTCTTGACTACTGCTGTCGCAGAACCGGATCGGCGAGTCGAGATGTTCGAGGTGGAGTCTGTGGTGGAGCGTGGGTTGGTGTTGGGGGGTGTGAATGAGACGGATCGTTGTGTTGACGGTGTGACGTTGGCGGATTTGGTGGC